>CACHCR010000001.1 GCA_902578385.1 uncultured Fidelibacterota bacterium
ACAAACTTTTAAAAATTCAAGAGATCTTAAAAGATGGTAGTACATGTATAGCTAATTATAAACCAGGATCATTTAATAATAAAATTACTCAAGATGGTAAAATTGGATTTAGAATACCTAATCATCATTTTTTAAAATCTGTATTAAATATATATAGTAAACCAATCACAACTACCAGTATAAATGAATCTGGATTTGAGCCCCTTTATCAGCCAGATGCAATTGAAGAGAAGTTTAGAGATAAAATTGATTTACTTCTAGATGATGGAATAATTAAAAATAATCCATCAAAAATTTATATGTTTACACAAAACGAAATAAAGCAATTACGTTAATGAAGTATTTTATAATAGTACTTCTTAGCTCATTATCTTTAGCATCAAACCCAGAAGGAAGATTTGATTCAAAAGTTAAATATGAATATAATGTATTTCTTGAAGTCTTAAATCTGAAATTAGGTGAAGCTTCTCTATCAATAAATAATCCAGACACTATTAATGATGTTAATGTATACCATTTAAGTTTTAATGTCAGAACAACAAGATTGGGTGATACAATTTATAAAATTAGGAATAAAATTGATGTCTGGATTGATCAAAAGAGTTTAAATGTAGTAAAGCAGGATAAAAATATAAGGGAACTTCGTAAAAAGAAATCATCAAAAACAATTATTAAAGATCAAAAGGGTGTAACGAACGGACAAGAATTTATTGTAGTACCTAATGCTTTTGATCCGTACTCATTAATACTCATTCTATCAGAATTTGATATTAAAGAAAATGAATCAAAACAATTCAATATTGTAGATGCAGGTAAAAATAGAATAATCGAAGTTAAAAACTTAGGAATAAAAAAAATAAAAACACCATATGGGAAGCATGATGGGTATACATTATCTCCAGTCAAAAATGGTCAGCCTGTTCTTAAAAATAAGGGTGATATGGAAGTGACATATGCATTAATAGATAACACTCTAGTACCTGCAGAAATATTGATTAAACTAAGTAGCGGTGTAATTAAACTTAAGCTTAAAAAAATACGCGAATAATATCGTTTAGAATTAAAAACACCATTAAAGTCAAAAGAATAAACATACCAAATGACTGAATTCTGATACGTGCTTTTACAGAAAGTTTTCTTCCCATTAATACTTCAATCAATATTAAAGCTATATGACCTCCATCTAAGCCTGGGATTGGTAAAATATTTATATATGCCAGATTAACACTTATCAAAGCCATCAAAAAGAGAAATGGGACAAGGCCTGCTTGAGCAGCTTGGCCTGCCATATCGCCAATCATAATAACACTACCTACTTCATCACGTGATACATTTCCTTGAAAAATCATTTTCAATGATGATGTCATTAATGTCATAGCCCATTTTGTTTGATTATATCCATAAACAATTGATTCTTGAAAATTTAATTCTACAGGTATCTGCTTTTTTGAAACTCCCAATGTCCCCACTTCTTGATCAACTCTTCCTGTTGATAAATTGGGTCTGGAACCAAGTTTAGCTGTTAAGCTAATTAACTTCCCATTTCTGTCAATTGTAATTAAAACGGAATTGTTAGGATTGTTTTCAATATTTTCTACAGCAGTTTCCCATGAATCAACTTCTATATTATTAATAGATAGAATTTTATCCCCTGCTAACACCCCTGAAGTCTCTGCTGCTTGTTCTGGAACAACATAATCAATAACTGTATTGTTATTTTCAAGCTCTGTATCTCCTTGGATGTTCCCTATCAATATAAAAACAAAAAAGGTTAAAATTAGGTTCATAATCACACCTGCGCTCATAACCCAAATTTTTTGTAAAGGTGTTTTTGACTCTAATTCATCATCAGCGCCTTTAAATTCACTGTCCATACTTTCATCCAAAATACCTTTCATTTTTACATATCCGCCAAGAGGTAATAGCCCAATAGTATAAACCGTTTCTGAAGGGTTTTTAAAAGATGATAAAGTTTTAGAATAAACTTTACCCCAACTCAACTTCTTATTTTTAAATGAAAAGAAAAATATATCTATAATTAAACCATTTTTTGTTTTGGTAAAATCAATAAAGTTTGGTGGCATACCAACTGAAAAACGTTCTACACCTACTCCAACACTTCTGGCTGCCCAAAAATGCCCTAGCTCATGAACAAAAACAATTACTCCAATTAGTACTATAAATGCTAAGATATAAATCATGTCGTTTTAATTTGGTTCTAAATATAGCTTAATATTTTCATCTAAAATAAGTAAATCTTCTAAAGAAGGTAGATCATCAGATCCAAATTCGCTTACAACCTCTTTAGTAAGAATGAATATTTGATTAAAGGAAATTTTTTCATCTAGAAATTTTTGTACTATGTAATCATTCGCAATACTCATAACAGCTACCCTATTGCCACCTAACTTTATAAGCTCATGTACAAGACCTAGAATGGGATATCTTTTATAATCAGGAGATTGAAATGCAAGACTTAAATCACTTAAATCTAAACTATCGATAGCCAATGTTTTTCTTGCTGGATAGGTTAACGCATATTGTATAGGGACTTTCATATCGGGTGTGCCTAAATGTGCTTTGTAGGAACCATCAATAAATTCAACCATTGAATGAATAATTGATTGTGGATGTATTGTAATTTCAATTTGTTCAATATCTATATCAAAGAGCCATATCGCCTCTACTAACTCTAAAGCTTTATTCATCATTGTAGCTGAGTCAATTGATATTTTTTTACCCATGTTCCAATTAGGGTGTTTAAGAGCCTGAGCTGGTGAAATTAAATCAAATTCGCTAAGTGGTTTTTCTAGAAATGGACCTCCACTCCCCGTGAGAATTATTTTTTTTAAATCTGAATGATTTTCACCATGTAGACATTGAAAAATTGCAGAATGTTCACTATCAACGGGTATAATTTTAACATTATTTTTTTTTGCAAGAGGCATTATAAAATGCCCTCCTAATACTAAAGACTCTTTGTTACTTAATGCAATATCTATCCCATTTTTAATAAGTTCTACTGTAGGTTTTAAACCTGAAGTTCCAACAATTGCATTAATTGCTAAATCGATATTTTGAAAAGGAATTTTAGATGAAGAATTTTCTCCATTATAAACTTTAATATTATTGTGATGACAATAGTCAAATAATTCATGGGATGAGTCAATCTTATCAATTGCAACTATCTGTGGTTGGTGTTCTTTTATTTGATCTAATAATAATTCTGAATTTGAATAACAACTAAGCCCAATAACTTTATGTGAATTACTTTTTGATATTACATCTAATGATTGAACCCCAATTGATCCTGTTGAACCCATAACAAAAACATTTTTTTTCATTTGAAATATTAGATAATTCCTCTATTGCTAGATTCATAAAAACTAATGATATCATTGATATGACTGTTATGGTGAAGCTCTTTTTTAACTTTATCTAGAGCATTTGATTGATTTAATTCTGACCTAAAAAGATATCTATATGCTTTTTTAATATCAGCCTTTTCATCATCAGAAAATCCTCTTCTAGTCAACCCAATTGAGTTAATCCCAGAGTATTTAACAGGATGTTTACCAGCAAGAATAAATGGAGGAATGTCTTGTACTATTTTTGA
The DNA here is from genome assembly GCA_902578385.1 of uncultured Fidelibacterota bacterium. GTDB lineage: Bacteria > Fidelibacterota > Marinisomatia > Marinisomatales > Marinisomataceae > Marinisoma. The sequence continues at coordinate 3,617 of CACHCR010000001.1, forward strand.
ATTGGCAGCTACCATTGCATGTTTTCCTACTTTACAAAACTGGTGTACATTACTTGCTCCGCCAAGTATTGCCCAATCATCTATTTCAACATGTCCTCCTAAAGCAACAAGATTGACAAGTATAACGTTATTCCCAATAATACAATCATGTGCAACGTGAACACCTGTCATTATTAGCACATCTTCACCAATTCTAGTTTCACCAGTTTCTTTAGTACCCCTATTTAAAGTAACAAACTCTCTTATTATGGTTCTATCGCCAATAATTAATTTGCTTTGTTCTCCTTCAAACTTTTTATCTTGAGGGATAGCTCCAATACTGCTATTATGAACTAACTGACAATCGTTTCCAATCTCAGTGAACTCAGATATTGTATTAAAATTACCTATTTTTACATTGTCACCAATTATGACGTTATCTTCGATAACATTATAGGCGCCTATCTGAACATTTTTACCAATCTTTGCAGATGTGGATATAATACTTGTCTGATGTATGTTACTAATTTTCTTCTCCTATTTATCTACCACCGAAGCTAAGAACTCAGCTTTAGCAATCAGTTCTTTGTCAACATGACATGTTGCTTCAAATTTAAAAGAATTTAACTTTTCATTTAATACTTTAGCATTAATAATAATTTGATCTCCTGGTATTACATTTTTCAATATTCTAAAATTGGATACTTTTGATAAGTAAACTAAATGTTCATCAGGATTATCAATATAGTCTAAAATAATTAAACAGGCAGATTGAGCCATAGATTCTAAAAGCAACACTCCTGGCATAACAGGTTTTTCTGGAAAGTGCCCTTGAAAAAAATGTTCATTAAAAGTGACATTTTTAAGAGTTGTAATTTCTTTTTTTTCTTTTTTATCTTCAATCCTATCTATTAATAAAAAAGGATATCTATGTGGAATTACTTTTAATATGTAGTTAATATTTTTCATTTGAATTGATCTTTAAATTCTTTTCTTAATAATCTGGCAAATTCTACATTACCTTTATGGCCACTCTTAATTGCAGTAACATGACCTTTAATAGGCATACCAAGCAAAGCTAAATCTCCAATTAAATCTAATGTCTTATGTCTAACAGGTTCATTTTTAAATCTTAATTGTTGTGATTTATACAATCCACGAGACCCGCGATGAAACTTAATTCCAAACTTTTCTTTGAATAAATTTACTTCATCTCCATCAATATCAGTATCAACAATTATCACTGCATTACCTACATTACCCCCCTTGATAAGCCCTTGTTTTGCCAGCTCTGTAACTTCACTTAATAAACAAAATGTTCTAGCTGGTGCAATTTGTTTTTCATAATTAGTATATGCATTTTGAATAGAACTATATTGTACATCCAGATCATCAAGATCATATTGAATAGTAAAGGTTGTTTTAAAGCCGTCGTAAGGGACAGCTAATACTTCTACATCTTTGTCTTCATCATTATATACTACAGGTTTTGTAATTTCCAAAAAGTTTACAGGTGCATTTTGTTCAACAATTTGACCTTCTTTTAAAGAAGAAACAAAATCCTTAGAACTGCCGTCCATAACTGGTGGTTCTTTGCTATTAAGCTCAATTAATAGATTATTAATTCGCATTCCAGCACATGCTGACATAACATGTTCAGTAGTATGTACTCTCACTCCATTCTCCTCAATAGTAGTTCCTCTGGTTAAATCAACTACATTATCAATATCTGGAGTAACAACTTTATCTCCTTTATCATTTCGGATAAACTTTATTCCAGTATTTTCATCGGCTGGATGAAATGTGACAGTGCTTTGCACTCCTGTGTGTAAACCCACACCAGTACATGAAACTGAATATTTAATTGTTTTCTGTTTAGATCCCATCTTTTTTTAACTTTTTTTCAAGCAACTCAAATCTTGTATAGATAGCATCTCTTTTTTGTTTTTCTTTTAGTGGTCTTGCTGGGTTTCCTGCATACATTTCTGAACCTGGAAGAGATTTTAAAACACAAGATCTTGCTGCTATAACAGATTTTGCCCCTATGGTAATATGTGGACCTATATCACTTTTCCCGGCAACAGTAACATAATCTTCAATTGTTGTGCTTCCTCCAATAAAAACTCCTCCAGCAAACAAGCAACCCATTCCAATAGTTACGTTATGAGCTATATGAACCTGATTATCTAATTTAGTATAATCCGATATTGTTGTATTTTTTACAGAACCTCGATCAATTGTACAAGCTGCTCCAATTTCTACATCGTCGCCAATCACTACTGATTTAATGTGTGGAATTTTGTGATGTGAATTTTCAATTGTGTGATAACCAAAACCATCACTACCTATCACAGTTCCAGCGTTAATTATGGAATTTTTACCAATTATTGTATTATCATATAAAACAACATTATCATGCAGCACTGTATTGTCACCAATGACAGTTCCAGCGTTAATCTTAACACCATTCCCAATAAAGACATTATTCCCCAAAACTACATCATGCTCTACAACTGAAAAAGAACCAATATGAAAATTTGTAGGTTTCTTTACAGAGCTATCAATTACAGAATGTTCCGATACATTATAAATTGGTACTGGTCTATTATCAAACAAGTCTAGTATTTGAATCATAGATATATATGGACTGTCTACTAAAATTCCAGATTGATTTTTAAGATCATCTTCTGATAAAACAACAAAAGCAGAAGCTTTTGAAGATTCAATTTCTTTTTTATACTTAGGCAAAAAAGCGAAAGCAATGGACTCTTTTGATGCTAATTTAATATCATCAACTGTGGAAATGTTGATTGACCCATCACCAATCAATTTACCGCCTACTTTTTTGGCTAACTCTTTAAGAGTAATCAAAAGTGTTGCCCTATTATTCTGCTGACTGATTAGTCTTTCTAAGCTCGTAAAGTACGTCGTCTGTTAAATCAATCGTTGGCTTTGTATACAATGAAGCCTGGGAACCATCAATGATTAAATCAAACCCTTTAGAAATTGCAACAGCATTTACAGCAGACTTAAATTTTTCTACCAACTCAAACTCTAGCTGAGCCTGTTTTCTTGTTAGTTCACCATTAGGGCCAACTTTTGATAATTGATAGCTCTGCATAGAATTATTCATATCAACTATGTCCTGCTCTTTTGCTTTCTTTAATTCTTCTGACATCATTAGGCTTTGTTGCTCATATTCTTTAACCATACTATCTAGTTCAGTCGCCATAGATTGATACTCTTTTTGAATTACCTCTAACTCAAGCTGTAATTGTTGCTCAACATCCTTAAACTCTTCAAAATCGAGTCTTATCTTTTCAGAAAATACTATACCTATCTTTTGCTGTGAAAAAGCAATTCCTGTTAATAGCAATATTGTTAATATTTTTTTATACACTTTATTCTCCTTATTTAAAAAGTTTGTCCAAATGTAATAGTATACTCCCAACCTTGGGCATTTCCATCACCATTTATATCATCAAAACCATACCCCATATCAAAGCCTAATTTACCAATACCTGGCATAAAAAACCTAACACCAACTCCGGCAGACTTTTTCATAGAAATTGGGCTAAATCTATCAATGTAAAATGGCTCTGTCAATGAGGATGTATTCCATACATTACCCATCTCTCCAAAAGCCATAATATAGATTACCGGATTTTCAGATAACGGGAATCTTAATTCTGTAACAAATCTACCCATTGAATTACCTCCAACAGCTTGACCTGTAACAGTTTGAGGGCCAATTGCATTGTCAGGGTATCCCCTTAAAGCATTACCATAAGGTATTCCATTACCACCCATAATAAATCTTTCATCAAACGGAACAAAGGATTGAATATCATCAACATCAATAGTTTTTATTACTCCAAGCTTTACTGAGTTATAAAGAATAACTTTTGAAAAAGTTGGTGTAAACCAATCTAATGTCAACATATGTTTTTGAAAATTCTCATTTCCTCCAAGAAATCCGCCTGAATAGGTGTTTTCTAAAATAAAAGTGGAGCCATTTGTTGGGAATTCAGCTCTGTTTCTGCTATCTCTAGAAAGAACTTGAGAAAGGCTTATACCCCTGGTTTTTTGGAGACCGCCAATATAATTATCTATATCGTCCTGCGATCCTTCATACTCTTTTTGCATCACTTTTGCTGACCACATTACCCTAAAAAAATCATCTGGCCATTCTAGTCTTCTTCCAAAGCTTGCTACTGCACCAGCAACTGTAAAGTCTAGAGGGAAATAATAATTAGTAGATGAACCTCTGAAAGAGTAAAAAAGAGATGCACCAACTAAATAAGGGCTATCATTTATCATTGGATCTTGAAAACTTACATTCATTGATCTATACTTTGATGGTTCTTGAGTCGTATAAACTGAAAAATTAGTACCTGTACTTAAACCAACATTTAGCTTTTGCCCTTTACCTCTAAAATTATCGAACTCAACACCAGCTCCTCCTGTGATACCATACTCACCTGTAAACCCAAGGTTGGCATTAATTCTTTGAGTAGATTTTTTTTCTTCTACGACAAAATCAAGATTTACCTTATCATCTGAAATAGGTGTTACATCTGGTATGACATTATCAAAATAATTTAAAATCCAAATATCTCTTTGACTGCGCATTAATTTTGATCTACTAAACACATCGCCTGGATAAAGTTTTAATTCTCTTCTGATTACATTTTCTCTTGTTTTTTCATTCCCTGAGACAAATATATTTTCGACATATACTTTATTCCCTTCATTAAAAACAAACTTAACATCTAACGAGTCCTGACCTGCAGGTACAATTTCTGGAGTAACACTGCTAAAAATATATCCTTTATCTTGATAAGTGCTCATCATATTTTCATAAACAGACTTATCAAATTGCTCTTTAGAATACATATCTCCACTTTGCATTCCTAGCAATCTATTAAGCTCTTCTTTTTCAGCAATCTGGTTTCCTTCAAAGATAAAATTTCTATAGTAATACTTAGGGCCTTCTTCAATCTCAATCTGTAGAGTAAGAGAGGAGTCTTCTTCGTTAACTATCAAAGAATCACTTAAAACTCTGAAATCTCTATGCCCTTCGTTTTGATAGAATGAAGTTAAGGTTGCTTTATCTTCATTGAAGGTCTTAGGATCATAATTTTTAACCCAAAATGTCCACCATTTTTTTTGCTTTGTATTAGATAATTCTTTTCTAAGCTTACGATTTGAAAAGCTATTGTTGCCTTCAAAAACAATGTTTTTCAGCTGATATTTTTTGTTTTCCTTTATTGTAAATAAAATATCTCTAGCGTAATCAACTCTTACTATAGTATCTTGGGGAACTACAACAGAAGATGAAACCTCAACATTAAAATATCCATCTTCTTTATAAATTTCTGTTATTTTTCTTGAAGCTTTATCAAGCGAATTCGGTTTAATTCTTTGACCAGATTTAATTTCAAGTTTTTCCCTAAACCTTGCCTCTCTTACAGTCATGCCTTCAAATAATACCTGATTTAAAATAGGACTTTCAGCAACCTTGATTGTTATTTCTACGCCATATTGAGATTCATTATTTAAAACAATGTTTACATCCTCAAATAGGCCTAAATCCCACAATCTCGTAATTGCTGTTGAAATATCTGATCTTTGAATTTGGGTGCCATCTCTAAGCCCCGCAGAATATTTAATCATCTTGTCAGACGTTGTGGTGTTACCTTCCACATTAACACGAGACAGAGTAACCTGTTGTGAAAATAAGCTTGTTATAAAACACGCCAATAAAATAAGTATTTTAAACATCCTCATTATTTACACTTTTCCATAAGTTCTGTTTCTGTTTTCATATTCATTAAATGCTTTTTTTAAATCTTCGCTATCAAATTCTGGCCAATTTTTAGCACTTGTATAAATTTCCGTATATGCCGATTGCCATAATAAAAAATTACTCAATCTATATTCTCCTCCTGTTCTAATAATTAGGTCAGGATCTGGCAATTCAGGGCAATATAAGTGATTTTTAAGAATATCTTCATTAATTATTTTCTCTCCACTTTCTATAATTGAATTTATGGCATCAATTATTTCTTGTCTTCCTCCATAACTAAGCGCCAAAGTCAAAACTAAACCTGTATTATTTTTAGTTTTCTCAATTGTATATAAAGTAAATTCCCTTGTTTTTTTAGGTAAATCTTCTATCTTTCCAACTACATTAAACCTAATATTGTTCCTAAGCATATTTTCTAATTCACCTTCAAGCATCATTGATAATAAGTCCATCAAAGTTTCTACTTCGTCCTTTGGTCTAGACCAATTTTCTTTTGAAAAAGTATATAAGGTTAAATAAGGTATTTTTTTCTGAACACAAGCATCAATGATTTTTTTGGCAGTTTGAGCACCAACTTGATGACCAAAAACTCTTGGTTTTTCTTGATTTATTGCCCATCTCCCGTTCCCGTCCATTATAATTGCAAGATGATTCATTAGGGGTGTGCTCATATTAATGCTCAAGGCTTTTAGCTATTTTAATAAAAATATCTGATACGGGGTGTACACTATCAGAAAAAACTAGCGGTTCCCCTTTATCGATTGATTTCATTAAATCTTCTGAATATGGAATTTCTCCAAGCAAGGGGATTTCAAGTCTTTTACTCTCATTCAACCCACCACCTTTTTTAAATAAATGAAATTTATGACTAAACGACATATCATCATTTAGAGATATTTTTTTATTATTAAGATATAATTCAACATCTGGAATTTTTTGATCAGAAATATTTACTTTACCATTTATTTCCATAAATGACATATTTTCAATAACACCCAATAAAGGTGTTTTTACTTTATTGAACATATCTGCACCTTTTCGAACATCAGTTAAAGCAATGTCATTTGGTGTAGTAACAATTATTGCTCCATCTAGTGGAATTTTTTGTGAAAGAGTCAATTGCACATCTCCTGTTCCAGGAGGAAGGTCAAGTATCAAGTAATCTAGATCGCCCCAAACAACATCTTTAAAAAATTGTTCAGTCATTTTAGCGACTAATGGGCCTCTCCAAACTACAGGGGCTTGGTTGCCACTTATAAATCCAAAACTCATTAACTTCAAATTATCTTTTTGAATAGGAATTATTTTTTGCTGGTCATTTACTGCTGGGTTTTCATTTACACCCATTGTAATTGGCAGAGAAGGGCCATAAATATCTAAATCTAATAATCCAGTTTTATGACCTGCTGCTGATAATGCAGCAGCTAAATTTAAAGCAATAGTTGATTTTCCTACACCACCTTTTCCACTAGCAACTGCAATTATATTTTTAATGTTCCCTTCAACATTTGCATCCTTGTTTGACGTATCTACTGTTTTGCGAGTTGGTTGATCTAAAACCTTAATTTTGAGCTTGTAATTTTCAGTTTTAAGTTTGTCGGAAATCTCTTGAACTAATTGATTTTTCTTTTCTTCGTTTGAAGAAGAGATAGCAAGAATAATAGTAACAATATTTTTATCAATGACAACTTCTTTAACCATACCAAAAGAAACAACATCTCTGTTAAATCCAGGATAATTAATTTGTTTTAATTGTTCTAATATTTGATTTTTATCCATTTAATAATATTAGTTGATTGTAAAAATAGACAACGAATGTGAAAAATGTTATAAAATTATCTTTCTTGACCGAAGAATGTGTAGTTTTTGTCAATTGATGTTTCATATTCATCGGGGACTTCGTCTTCATCATAGATTGCATCTACAGGACATTCCGGTTCACATGCCCCACAATCAATACATTCTTCTGGATTTATATATAATTGCTTGTTTGTTGCATCATAACCATCTTCCTTGGCTTCTTCGCCTGAACCTTCAGGGTCATCGGGACCATGAATGCAGTCAACAGGGCAGACTTCAACACATGCTGTGTCACATGTTCCAACGCAAGGATCTGTTATAATGTATGTCATAATTAGGTTAATTATACGTAGTTTCAATCCGATGTTCAAACAAAAAAACTTAAATTTATTTCTACTATCAGTCCCCTTAATGAATTCGATAGCCAGGGCTATTTATGATGTAGCATTTATATGGCTTGTTTTAGAATTAACCAACTCAGAAAGAATAACTGGTTTAGTTGCAATGACATCATACTTGCCAGCTATACTTTGCGGACTATTTATTGGAGCAATTGTTGATCTTTTTTCAAAAACCAGAATGATATCATTTGCAACAATAATGCAGGGATTGATTTTGACGCTAATTCCAATACTATTTTTTTTCGATATAAAATCTGTTTGGGTTATTGTTTTAATTGCATTTTTTCATAATGCTTTTGGTCTACCGATGGTACCTGCATTTAATGCCTATCTACCAACACAAATTGAAAAAGATGGACTTTTAAAAGCGAACTCAATTGTAAACATCTCTTGGCAAACAGCTGTATTAATAGGCCCAATTATTGCTGCACAACTATTGACGGTTTATGATGTGGAAAATTTATTTCTTTTCTGTCTTGTTTTCTATTTCATAGCTGCTTTTATTACATCCCTTGCTCCTAAAGACAAGGTTGAAAAAGAAGAAATCAATTTTAAAAAGATTTTCAACAAAACAAAGGAAGGTATACTATATCTTAAAAAACATACAACCTTTGCTTTTATTATTTTGTTAACACTGCTAAGCAACCTATTTGTCATGGGACCTGCTATTGTAGGTATACCAATTTTGGTTAAACTTTATTTAGGAGGAACAGCTTCTGATTTTGCACTTGTTGAAGCGTTTGTTGGTCTTGGTATGCTCATTGGAACTGCTACTGTTTATAAAATTGGTCACAAATTCAATCATGGGACTTTATTTCTATTAGGACTTTTTATCGATGGCGCAAGTTTTTGCTTTTATTACTTTATTGAAACTATGACACAATTAAACTTTTGGTCATGTGTTCATGGTATAGGAATTCCTTTTTTAATTATTTCAAGGGTATCTATAATGCAAAAGAATATCCCAGAAAAATTGTTGGGTAGAATATTTGCAATCATTTCTGTTTCCATCTTAAGTATGACAGCAGTTTCAAGCGGGATTATAGGTTTTTTGGCTGAGTTCATGAGTATTCATGAAATATTTTTATTGTTCGGTATTCTCGCTGGATTATGCGGTATTGCAGGGGTATTACATCCTAAGGTTAGATATTTAAACTAAAAGTTCTGATACTCTTTTTTTAGTCAAATCTCTTAACTCTTCAACTGTAAGATCTTTATAATCGTCTGGAGTAATTGGTTCTCCGAAAACTGTTATTAGTTTACCTGGATTAACAACCCAACTAGTTCTCACATTTGCTCGATAAGCTCCAATTAATCCAACAGGTACAATTGATGCTACATTTGTACTCTTTACAAAATGAAATCCACCCTTTTTAAATTCACCCATTTCGCCAGTAAGAGTTCTTTGCCCCTCTGGTGAAAAAACCATTGAATCACCATCTTTAACTAATATTTTTTCTGCAGCTTTTAATGTTGCTTTTGCCTGATCTGTATTGTCATGAGTGATAGGATATGCTCCATATCTTTTAACAAAAAATCCAAAAAGTGGCCATTTAAAAATCCCCTCCCAGCCTATAGCATTTACATAATAAGGAATTGCACCTCCAAGCATAAAAACATCAAACATAGATTCATGATTAAACATAAAAATATATGGTCCATTTTCTTGTTTAGGAACTTGCCCTTTTACACTAAAAGATTGAAAAGATACTAACATTAAAAGTTTAGCAGATAAGGGTATTAAAGGATAATATGCATTCCTCATGTGCGTAAAATATGAGCAGACAATACCTACGATTAAAAACAAAACAAATATAGGTAAAAATAGAGCAAATACAATTGCAGATATAACTGTTTTTATCATCTCGAGCTATTTTAATCTAACTTTTTAAGAATATCTAACATTTTGTGGTTTGCTTTTGGCAAAGGGTAATTTTCAATTTCTTGAATATTTATCCATTTATACTGTTGTTTGATTAATAATTTTTTTATTGATCTTGGTTTTGAAATAAATAATGATATATCAACACCAAAATGGGAATATTTATGCTTAACATTTCCCAAATATATTGGATTAGATATTGTTAGGTTTGTTTCTTCTTTTATTTCACGAATGACTGCTTCATATGCATTTTCATTTCTTTCAATTTTCCCCCCAGGAAATTCCCATAAACCTGATAAAAGTTTTGAATTTTCTCTTCTGGATATTAAAATTTTATTCTGATATTCAATAACTGATACAGCAATATTATATGTAGGAATTTTTTTGGAAATCTTAGGGAGTGGATATAACGTAGGATTGGATGAAGAGTGAGCCTTACAATCCTTTTTTAACGGGCATTTATTACAGAAAGTTACATTTGATGTACATAACGAACTGCCCAAATCCATCAAAGCTTCATTATAGTCTCCCGGCCTATCAATACTCTGATTTTTTTCTAAAAATGTAGTGACTCTTTTTTGATTTCGCTTTGTCTTAGATTTAAGTCCTAAAATTCTATATCCAATTCTTTCTAAATTTGTATCAATACCAACAAAGGGCTTATGAAAAGCAATGGATAAAATAGTTTTTGCAGTATAGTCACCAACGCCTGGCAGTTTTCTCAAATCTTCATAATTATTTGGAAACGAAGACTCAATTAATTGAGACGCTTTATGTATATTTTTACATCGGGAATAGTACCCCAAACCTTCCCACATTTTTAAAACTTTATCATATTCAGCATTTCTTAATGACTTAAGTGTAGGGTATTTTTTCATCCATTTTTTAAAATAAGGGATTACTGTTTTGACCTGGGTTTGCTGTAACATTATTTCAGCCACCCAAACGCGATAAGGGTTTCTCCCATGTCTCCATGGGAGGTTCCTTTTATTTAAATCAAACCATTTTAGTAGCTTATTTTGAATCATTAAGCTACAATTTAATAATTTAACTACAAGTTGTATCGATTAAAGCTGCGCAAGCTTTATAAGGGTCTACATTAGAGGCGGGTCTTCTATCTTCTAAATATCCCTTACCATCATTTGCTACCCCCATAGGGATTCTTATAGATGCACCCCTGTCGCTAACTCCATATTTAAATTCATTGATACTGCATGTTTCATGGTCGCCTGTTAGTCGCTCTGCATTAGCATCTCCATAAACAGCTATATGTTTATCTATATTTTCACCAAGTTTTTCACATGCATCTTCAATAACCTTTAAACCTCCGTCTGCTCTCATTGATTCTGTGCTATAGTTAATGTGAGCCCCAGAACCATTCCAATCACCCTTTATCGGCTTTGGATGAAGTTCAACTCTCAGACCATATTCTTCTCCTACTCTTTCAAGTAACCACCTTGCAACCCATAATTGATCGCCGACTTCTAGAGCAGGTAGGGGTCCAACTTGATACTCCCATTGTCCTAACATTACTTCTGCGTTTATTCCTGATACTTCTAATCCTGCTTCTAAACATAAGTCTAGGTGTTCTTCAATCATAGAGCGAGCAGCTACATCTTCAGAGCCAACACTGCAATAGTAAGGTCCTTGAGGTCTTTCAGGAAATCCTTCTTCAGGCCACCCAGCAGGCTGTTTTCCATCCATGAGTGTATACTCTTGCTCAATACCAAACCAAGGCTTGTGCTCTTTGAATTTTTCAGCGATTTCTACTAAAGCTGCTCTGGAATTAGATCTATGAGGTGTTCCATCAGGATTACAAACCTCATTCATTACTAAAATATTTTCTCCACCACGAATTGGATCAGGACACATCCATACTGGTTTCAACAAACAATCACTATCTCCTCCATCTGCCTGCAATGTGCTAGACCCATCAAAACCCCATGTTGGAAGCTCTGAAACAGAAGAAACTGCTCCATCTAATACTTTGGTTTTTGATCTTAAGTTTGCAGTAGGTTCATATCCATCAATCCAGATATATTCTGCTTTTACCTTCATTTTTACCCCTTTTTTTAAAAATTGAAATGGTTAATACTAATAAAATATATTTATAAAAACAGATAAAAAGAATTAATAATTTATTTAATTACTATTTTTTACCTAATATATTAAGGTCAATTGTGGTTTCTTCCTTATAAGTAGAAAGAACTAGATTAGACTGTGTTCTCGAAACACCAGGCCAGTTTTGGATTTCGTACAATAAATCTTCGAGAGCTTGAGAATTTTCCACTCTTACTTTAAGAATATGAGAACCTCCTCCTGTAATAGAATGACATTCCATTACAGCTTTACAATTATTTGCTTCTTCTACAAATTTTTCATAGTGGTCAGAGTGTTCACTGACAATGAAAACAAAAGCTGTTAGATCTAAACCAGCTTTTTTATGATCTAATATTGCTACAAACTTATTTATAAATCCTTTTTCAGTAAGTTTTTTTATTCTCTCACCTACAGCAGGAATTGAAAGCTTCACGCTTTTGGCTATATCGCTAGCAGATGCTTTACCATCTTTTTGAACTATCTCAAGTATTGATATATCAATTTTATCTATCATAATTAAAATTATTAGCTGAAATTAAAAATAAATTAATAAATTATTGTTACTTCTAATAATATAGTTAATGAATTAATGTTTTACAAAATAAGTAGTTATGAACAAAAAAATAGATTTAAATACTCTTTTAGATAGAATAGACGCTCTTGAGTCAAGAATAGAAAAGCTTGATCCTACTAGCAAAAGAAAACTCCCTAGTAAAAAAGAACAGATTGAAAACATAAAATCTAATTTAGAAGAATGGTCTCAAAAATTTCCAACACTAGATATAGAGTTTGAGTTATTAAAAATGCTTGATTGGTTGAAAGCAAATCAAAAGCGTAAAAAAGATTATAGGGCTTTTTTTAGAAATTGGCTTCGGAAGTCTTCAAATTCAATTGAAAAAAATGTCCAAGATGTTTATCGATATATTTATGGGTGTAAAAATAATAAAGACTGTAAACATCAAGAGTCGGAATACAAAGATATGGTTATTTTCTGCAAACAATGCGATTCGCAAAAAAAGATTATTAAATCGATAAGAGCCTAATCTTCTTTTTCAATTAATAAATTAAAACTTCCAGAAAGTTCACTTGTAAAAACAATATCAATTTTATGTTCTCCTAATGTTTTTATTGGAGAAGATAGAATAATGTATTTTTTATCAATTGTGATTCCGTTCTCATCTAAAAGTTTTGCGATATCAATTTTTGTAACAGATCCAAATAACTTGTCACCTTCTTCTGATTTCATTTTTAAAGAAAGGTCAAGTTTTTCTAATTCTTTTAAAACTGAATTAAGACTATCTTTTTGTCTTTCAAGCTTTCTTTCTTCTACTCTATTGGCCTCTTCGAAGCTTTTCTGTTGTTGTTCTGTAAAAAGGATAGCAAGCTTTTGTGGCATCAAATAATTTCGAGCGAATCCAGGTTTAACCTCAACAACATCACCTTTTTGGCCCAACTTATGAACGTCTTCTTTTAAAATAATTTTCATTTTAATCCCTATCAACTGCAGCAAATGGAAGTAATGCAATATTCCTTGCTCGTTTAATTGCTACTACAAGCTTTCTATGCATTTTACTGCTCGTACCAGTTACTCTTCTTGGAGTTATCTTGCCTTGATCATTTATAAATTTTGTTAAAAGCTTAACATCTTTATAGTCAATTTCTTGAATGTTATTTCTTTTGAAATAACAGGATTTTTTTCTACTAGACAACATTAGTTTTCCTCCTGAGTTTTGTCTTCATCTTTTGAGCCTTCTTCTTGTGATGGCTCATTGGAAGGCTTTTCATCCAACTTAACAATCATATACTTCATAACTTCCTTATTCAAATTTAAAAACACTTTAAACTCATTTACAAAATCAGCATTATTAAATTCTGTATTAAGTAGTACAAAGTTTCCATACTTATGTTTTTTAACATTATATGCTAATTGCTTTTTGCCCCAAAAGTCATGATTAACAATACCATGCTTCTTCTCTTCTACAAAGCCTGAAACTTCACTCATAACTTCAGCAATTTGTTCCTTATTGGAATTTGGATTTAAAATATATAATACTTCATAATAATTCATAATCTTCTCCATTATATTAGTGGCGCTATTACAAGCGATACCACTGATATCAATTTGATTAAAATATTTAATGATGGTCCTGCTGTGTCTTTAAAAGGATCACCTACGGTATCACCAACAACTGCTGCTTTATGAGCTGTGCTACCTTTTCCGCCATGGTGGCCGGATTCAATATATTTTTTTGCATTATCCCATGATCCACCAGCATTGGACATAAATATAGCTAACAATACTCCTGTTACTGTAACTCCAGCCAAGATACCTCCAAGCATTTCTTTCTGGCCTAGAACCAATCCAAAAACAATAGGAGTAAAGACTGCTAATGCGCCAGGAAGAACCATTTTATTGATAGCTGCTGATGTAGCAATATCAACACATTTAGCATAATCAGCTTTAGCTTTTCCATCTAATAAGCCTTTAATTTCTCTAAACTGCCTTCTTACCTCTTCAATCATTTCAAAAGCAGCATCTCCCACAGCCTGCATAGCAAGTGCAGAAAATACAAATGGTAAAGCTGAGCCAATTAATAATCCTGCCATAACATATGGGTTGTTGATATCTAAAGTAAGCCCTCCAACTGTTTCTCTAAATGCTGCAAAAAGTGCTAGAGAAGTCAATGCTGCAGAACCAATGGCAAAGCCTTTCCCAATTGCGGCTGTTGTATTTCCAACTGCATCAAGTTTATCAGTTCTTTCACGGACTTCTTTTGGTAGTTCCGCCATTTCTGCAATACCACCTGCATTATCAGCAATTGGTCCATATGCGTCAACGGCTAATTGAATCCCAATTGTTGACAACATACCAAGCGCAGCTAACGCAATTCCATATAGATGGGCAAAATGATATGCTCCTAATATAGACATTGCAATTACTAACACCGGTAAAGCAGTAGAAAACATTCCATTAGCTAAACCAGAAATAATGTTAGTGGCTGAGCCAGTTTCACTAGCAGCTGCTACGTTCTGAGAAGGTTTTTGGTGATCAGAGGTATAATATTCAGTTAAAACTCCAATCAAAATACCAGATACTAAACCAACAACAGTTGCAAGAAAAAGGTCTAAAGCTTGAACATTTTGATACCCATCAGCTAGCGCTACTGGATTTTCAATCAGCTTACTAATTAAAAAATAACTCACAATCGTCATGACAGCGCCTGAACCAAACACTCCAATATTAAGCGCAGTCTGAGGATTACCGCCCTCTTTAGTTTTTACAAAAAAAGTACCAAATATTGAAACTAAAATTCCTGACGCAGCTAAAAATAATGGTAAAAATACTAGACTTTTCTCTCCTGCGGTTGCGGCTAAAACCATAGCTCCAATCATTGAACCAACATATGACTCAAAAAGATCTGCTCCCATTCCTGCAACATCACCAACATTATCACCAACATTATCTGCAATAGTTGCTGGATTTCTTGGATCGTCCTCTGGGATTCCTGCTTCCACCTTTCCAACTAGATCCGCACCAACGTCGGCCGCTTTTGTATAAATACCTCCACCTACACGAGCAAATAATGCTATAGATGAAGCACCCATTGCAAAACCTGAAACTTTAGTCATAACTAAAGAAAAGTTTGCAGACTCTCCTAAACCGCCGTATAAGAAAAACAGAAGAGATAGACCTAAAATACCTAAACCTACAACGTTCATCCCCATTACTGCTCCACCGTTAAATGCAACAGATAGCGCTTTACTTAAACTGCTCCTTGCAGCTTCAGTTGTTCTATGGTTTGCTAATGTTGCAACTCTCATACCAAGAGCACCAGCTAAACCACTACAAATTGCACCAACTATAAAAGAAAGTGCTACTTCAGTTGTGTTAGATGACATATTAACCCAGTACAACAATGCTGCAACTGTTAAAACAAAAATTGTCAAAACTTTGTACTCTCTAACAAGAAATGCTGTTGCACCTTCGCGAATTGCTAAGCCAATTTCCTGCATTTTTTCATTACCTGGATTCTGATCAGATATCCATTTACTTCTTATTAACGCAAATACAACTGCCATTAATCCTGACAGTGGTATTAAATAGAATAGATTTTCCACTACGCTACTCCTATAGTTTGATTATTATAATTGTTCATTGTGAATTCTTGGCCATTATCTAAAAATGACTTCATTGCTTCATTTGCAAATATTATTACATCTTGAACAAGTGGTTGATAACGCTTATTAAAAGGTTTTAAAACGTATTTTTCTGATGGTCTTTTATAATCATCTGCAGCAATACCTACTTTTAACCTGTTTATTTTTTCACTTGAAACATATTTTAAAACTGACTTCATTCCGTTATGGCATCCATCTCCGCCATCAGTTCGAAACCTTATTTCGCCTAATGGAAGATCTACATCATCAAAAATGATGACAAGGTCTTCTTTTTTTGCCTTATAAAAGCTCAAAACTTCATTTATAATAGCGCCACTATTATTCATGCCTGTTGTTGGTTTTATTAACATGAAACTTGAGCCTTTTTTAGCAACAAAATAATTACCTTTCCCAGGCTTGAACTCAAGTCCATATTTTTCAGCAAAGCTATCCAAAACCCAATAACCAACATTATGTTTGGTATCAAGATACTTTGGCTCATGGTTGCCCAATCCAACAAAAATAGTCATTATGAATTATCTCCGGATTCGTCTTTAGCTTCATCTGAAGGCTGTTCTTCAGATTTGTTTTCTGCATCTCCCGAAGGCTTTTCTGAATCAGATGAATCTTCGCCATCAGGTGCATCATCAGATGTGTCATCAGATGTGTCATCTTCTGCAACTTCAACAGTTTCTTCTTTTTCTTCTTTTGGCTCTTGAACAGATACTACTGCAATATCATCTGCTGTTAACATTTCAATATCCGCTGGCAATGTTATATCTTTCACAAAAAGATTTGTATTCATTTCCATGTCAGTAACATCAATTTCTAAAAACTCTGGAATTTCAGAAGGTTTACATTTCACAGAGACAGAGTTTAACATTTGAACTAAAATTCCACCAAGCTTCACCCCTTGCGAGTCTCCTACGCTTCTTACAGCTACATCTAGTGTGATCTTTTCATCTTCTTTCACTTTCTGAAAATCAATATGCATTATTTCATCTGTAACAGGGTGATATTGAATTTCTTTAACTAGTACAAATTGATTTTTGTCTTCTACGTTAATTTCAAAAATCATTTGTCCAGTTCTTAGTGCTTTATTTAAACTAATCTTATCTATTGATAAGGAAATTCCTTCAGCCCCAGAGTGATATACTACCCCTGGTACCTTGTTCTGCAATCTAGTTCTCCTAGCTGCTGATGTTCCGTGACCTGTTCTAATATCTACATTTAATTTTTCAAATTTGCTCATGTTACTTTCCTAAATAGTTGACTTACTGACTCACCGTTATGAATCCTGTTAATTGTTTCTGCAAAAATTTTTGCAGATGAAATCTTTTTTAATTTTTTGCAACCTTCTTTATTTGATATGTCTATAGTGTCGGTTATAAAAATTGTGTCTACAATATCATCAGAAAGCTTATCAAGTGCATTAGAAGAGAATATTCCGTGTGTTGCAGCAACAGTAACTGATAAAGCTCCTTTTTCTTTAGCTATTTTAGCAGCATTAGAAATTGTACCAGCAGTATCGATCATATCATCTATAATTAATATATGTTGATTTTTTAAATCGCCAACAACTGAAACCACCTCTGATTGATTGTGTGCGTTTCTTCTTTTATCTACAAGAGCAAAACTCATTTCAAGTCTTTTCGCATAAGATTGGCCTAGTTTACTTGATCCCATATCAGGAATTAAAACTGTACAGTTATTCTTGTCTGATAAGTTATGAAAGTGTTTTTCAAGCTCTGGCATTAAAACTAAACTACCATAAATGTTATCAACAGGTTTTGATGAGAAACCCTGAATTTGTGTAGAATGTAAGTCCATTGTTACAATTCTATTTGCACCAGCTTTAATAAATATATCCATCATAACTTTGGCAGAAATAGGAACTCTAGGCTCATCTTTTCTATCTTGTCTAGAATAACCAAAATAAGGCATTATAACATTTATTCTCTTTGCGCTTGCCCTTTTTGCAGCATCAATCATAAGTGCTAATTCAACAATATTATCTGCTGGGGGATTTGTTGATTGAACTAGATAAATATCATTTCCTCTAAGATTTTCTTCAAACTTTATCCAAATTTCTCCATCACTAAATCGTTTTATAGATAAATCTCCTAAAGACGTACCACACTCATTAGCAATTTGCATTGCAAGTTGAGGATTGCTTGATCCTGCAAATATTTTTTTTACGTATTTACCCATAACTTTGTTGGGGAGCAGGGACTCGAACCCCGACTGCCTGGACCAAAACCAGGTGTCCTGCCAATTAGACGACTCCCCAAAATTATATTGGATTTACATAGTAAGTTGAGTATTGGGGGCCGAAGAAAGATTGTGCTTTCAGCACATCTTTTTTTGAAGAAAATATTCCAAACACAGTCGAACCCGTACCCGACAAACTGGCATATTTTGCACCTAAATCCAAAATTCTTAATTTTATTGCGCCAATTTCTGGATGTGTTTCAAAAACATACATCTCAAAATCATTTTTAAATAGCTTAGAATCAAAATTATTATTTTTTAATTCTTTTAATAAGTTGGACAAGTTAATGTCCATATTTTCATTTAACAAATAGTTTTTTAATTGATTAAAAGCGCCTTTTGTATTGATTTTTATATTAGGATAAACCAATAAAATATGGTGAGGTATGTCAGTTTTTAGTATTGGGCTTAACTCTTCGCCTTTCTTGGTACCTAATTGTAATCCACCGTTTACAAAAAAAGCTGAATCAGAGCTTACTTTACTAGCAAGCTGTGTAAGCAGATCGCTACTTAATGATAAATCAAAAAGATTATTTAAGCCTTTTAAAATAGCCGTGCCATTACTGGATCCACCTCCAAGCCCAGCATTTATTGGAATATTTTTTTGAATATCAATATTTACATTTGGAATATCTGGAAAAACTTGTTTTATTAAATGAAAAGCCTTTGTCCCAAAGTTTTCTTCTTGTTTTATTTGGCCAATGTTTGTTTTACATGAAAAATTTTGAGCTTCACTTATTTTAATAATATCAAAGAAATTAATTTCTTGAAAAACTGTAGCAATATTATGAAAACCGTCTTTTCTTTTATTTAAGACGTGAAGTCCAATATTGATTTTTGCATTAGATTTTAATTCCATCTTTTAAGTGAAATAATTACTTCCGCTCCCCAACCGTCTTTCATTTCTAAAAAATTTAATCCGTTCCTGGTAATGCTTTTAATAGAAATTTGTTCACTTTTGATATTTAAAATTCCTGCTAATTTGGAAGAAATTTTACCTTTAACGCTAGAAAGCTTTGGATTATCTAAGACTATTGTTGCATCTAAATGAACTATGCTAATTTCTTCAGGAATTAATAAAACTATTTTTTTAAGTAGCTCTAAACTAGAGACATTTTTGAATTCTGGTGTATTTGGAAAGTGTGAGCCTATGTCACCCAGGTTAAGAGCTCCACATATAGCATCAATAATTGCGTGGGTCAAAACATCTCCATCTGAATGTGCAACTGTTCCAAAATTGCATGGTACTTTAACTCCTCCAATAATTATGCCATTACCACTTTCAAGCGAATGAAAATCCAAACCTATGCCATAAAACACATCTTTAGTTAACATAGATTTAACAATTTTTAAATCTTCTTTTGTTGTAATTTTTGTATTAATACTGGTGTTTTCATAAATATTTACACCAATTCCACAGTCTTCAACAATAGCTGCTTCGTCTGTATATTCATGAATTACTGAAAGCTTCTTTCTATACGCTTCATCTAAAACGCTATTATCAAAAACTTGGGGTGTTTCAGCTATCCATAATTTTGATCTATCTACGGTAAATTCTGACTTTTCTTCTTTCACTGATCTAACTGTTTCATTAATTTTTTTTGCCAACACCGTTGCTTTTTTATTTTTAGAAAATTTTGCAAGGTCAATAATTAGTTTCTTATTAATAAGTGGCCGAGCAGCATCGTGGATAAATATTTTTTTATTTTTTGTGGTAATTTTGCTAAAAGCATTATGAACTGATTGTGCTCTTGAATCGCCGCCCTCACAAATTATTACATCTTTATATTTCGGTTCGTTTAATTGATTTTTTATCAGATTAATTAATTTTTTTGGTACAACTAAAAATATTGTGGAAAAAAGATTTGTATCAACAAACACATCTAACGAATAAGAATAAACAGGTTTATTGTTTATCATTTCTACCTGTTTATAGGAACCAAACCTTTCGCCTGATCCAGCCCCCAATATAATAGCAACGTTTTTCATTTTAAGTAATCAGCATTGAGTCGCCATAGCTTAAAAACCTATAATTTTTCTTTTTCGCTACTTTGTAGGCATCTTTAATAAATTTATACCCACCGAATGCAGAGGTAAGCATTAATAATGTACTTTCAGGTTGGTGAAAATTTGTTATCAATCCATCAACTATTTTAAAATCATGGGGAGGATGAATGAATTTGTTTGTCCATCCCTTTTTAGGTGAAATTTGAAAACCTGAAACGTTTACTGTTTCTAGGGCTCTTACAGTAGACGTTCCTACGGCAAAGATTCTTCTTCTTTTCCTTTTTGCTTCATTTATTGCAACTGCAGTGCTTGGTGAAACTTCAAAATATTCAGAATCCATGTGGTGTCTATTAAGGTCTTCAACCTGTACAGGTTTAAATGTTCCTAAACCTATATGTAAGGTTATATAGTAAATATTAACTCCCTTTTTTTCTAGTTTTTTAAGTATTTGCGGAGTGAAATGTAGACCAGCAATTGGTGCTGCTACTGCACCTCTTTTTTCCGCGTATACTGTCTGATATCTCTCTTTATCAGCTGGAGTTGTTGGACGCTCAATATATGGTGGCAAGGGCGGATGACCAAGTTTATCTAAAATATTATCAAAATTTCCTTTATCAAATTCAAATCGAACAACCCTCCCCCCTGAAACTGTATTATCAATTACATCACAAAAAAGACTATCTGATAAAATTAGCTTATTACCTATTCTAACTTTTCTTGCGGGTTTAACCAAAACCTCCCATAAACGATCACCAAGTTCTCTTAATAGAAAAATTTCAACTTTTGCATCTGTTCTATCTTTGGTTGCAAAAAGCTTTGCTGGAAACACTTTAGTGTTATTAAGAATTAGTAAATCATTTTTTTGAAAGTAGTCGGTTATGTTTGAAAATTTTTTATGCTTGATTGATTCATCTTTCCTATTTAAAACCATCATTTTTGCTCCGTCTCTTTTTTGCTTTGGTTTTTGAGCAATAAATTTTTTAGGAAGCTGGTATCTAAAGTCGGTTAGCTTGTATTTTTTCTTTTTTTCTATCATATACTTCTCCTTAATTCTTTATTTTTTTATACCAAATAGTGCGTATGCTTTTTTGGTTGCTATTCTACCCCTCGAAGTTCTTTCTATAAAGCCTTCTTTAATTAAATATGGTTCATACACATCTTCTATTGTTTGAAGATCTTCATTAATTGATATAGCCAATGATTTTCCTCCGGTTGGACCGCCGTTATAGTTAGTAATTAGGTTTTTTAAAATTTTTCTATCCATAGCCTCAAGTCCGTTTTGATCAATCCCAATATTATCTAGAGAACTTTGAGCGTCTTCAAGCCTAACTTCTTTTACTTTTTTTACTTGTGCAAAGTCACGAACTCTTTTAAGAACTCTGTTAGCAATACGAGGGGTTCCACGAGACCTTCCGGCGATTTCTAATAATGCTTCATCGTTAATATTCATTTCTAAAATAGATGCTGTTCTTTTCAAAATCTCAAAAATTTCTTCTTCTTTGTAGAAGTCTAAGCGAAAAATTGCACCAAACCTGTCTCTCATAGGTGTTGAAATATTGCCCAATCTAGTTGTAGCACCAACTAATGTAAATGGCTCTAAGTCTAATCTTACAGTTCTTGCATTAGGCCCCGAATCAATTAAAATATCGATTTTGAAGTCTTCCATTGCTGAGTATAAATATTCTTCTACTGTTGTATTGACTCTGTGGATTTCATCAATAAAAAAAACATCTCTATTTTGAAGATTAGTAAGCATTCCTGACAAATCTCCTGGAATTGATATTACAGGACCAGATGTTGATAAAAATCCTTTTTCAAGCTCAGTTGCAACAATGTTAGAAAGTGTAGTTTTACCAAGGCCGGGTGGTCCATATAAGAGAATATGGTCTAGAGCTTCTTCTCTTTGTTTTGCAGCGGTGATATAAGTTTTTAAAGATTTTACTATCTCTTTTTGTCCAATGAAATCTTCAAAAAGATTTGGCCTGATTTGTTTGTCAAAATTTCTTTCTTCGCTTGAAGATATTACTATTTTTTGTTCATCGGTCACGATATACTAAGATAAATATGGAATGGGCGTTATCCAAAAAATTATTTTAGAACTTTTTTAAGAAATTTTCCTGTAATTGAGTTTTTGTCTCGAGCAATCTCTTCAACCGTGCCCTGAGAAACAATTGTTCCTCCACCCTCTCCACCTTCAGGACCCAAGTCAATTACCCAGTCTGCACATTTTATGACATCAAGGTTGTGTTCAATTACAATTATTGTATTTCCTTGATCTGTAAGTTTCTGTAAAACAGATAATAACATTTTGATATCATCAACATGTAAACCTGTGGTTGGCTCATCTAGAAAATAAACTGTATTTTTTGTGCTAGTTTTGGAAAGCTCGGTGGAAAGCTTAACTCTTTGCGCTTCTCCCCCGGAAAGGGTTGTAGCTTGTTGCCCTAGTTTGATATAACCTAAGCCAACATCGTGAAGGGTATCTAATCTTTTTTTAATTGGATGGATATTTTTAAAGAAAATTCGAGCCTCTTCAACTGACATGTTTAATATGTCGTCAATGTTTTTATTTTTATACTCAATTTGAAGGGTTTCTTTGTTGTATCTTTTACCATTACAATCATCACAGTTTACATATACGTCAGGAAGAAAGTTCATTTCTATTTTTATAATTCCTGCTCCTTGACAAGACTCACATCTTCCTCCTTTAACATTGAATGAAAATCTTCCAATTTTATAGCCTCTAAGTTTCGCTTCTCTGGTTTGTGCAAATAAATCTCTGATATGTGTAAAAATTCCGGTATATGTCGCTGGATTAGATCTTGGTGTTTTACCTATTGGTTTTTGATCGACATTAATTACTCTCTCAATTTTGTCTGTTCGAACTAAATTTTTAAATGGGAGCATATCTTTAACGCCAAAATTGACCATATTCGACAACGCTGGGTATAGGGTTTGATTTATGAGAGAACTTTTACCGCTTCCAGACACCCCTGTGATAGCTATTAGCCTTTCATATGGGAAGCTAACATCAATATTTTTCAAATTATTTCCAGAAGCTCCTATCAATGAAAAGTGGTCAAAAGTTGGGGTTCTAAATGAAGGTAGGGGGATAAATTTTTCACCGGAAAGATATTTACCAGTTAAACTCTTTTTATGTTTCATAATATCTTTTAACTGGCCTGAAAATACTACTTCTCCTCCATGAAATCCTGCTTTTGGTCCCATATCGATAATTTGATCAGCTGATTCAATTGTATCTAAGTCATGTTCAACAACTATAACTGTATTACCAATCTCTTTTAAGGATTGCAATGTAGCTAATAGTCTATCATTATCTCTAGGATGTAACCCAATTGAAGGCTCATCAAGCACATAAAGTACGCCTGTAAGTTGAGATCCCACTTGGGAAGCTAATCTTATTCTCTGCGCTTCTCCCCCTGATAGAGTTCTTGATGCTCTATCTAGTGTTAAATAGTTCAATCCCACATTGATTAAAAAACTTAGCCTTTTTTTAATTTCATTAAGAATGCCTCCAGCAATTTCTTTCTGGCTTTGGTTAAGCTCTAGACTTTCAAAAAATTTTAATGTTTCGGAAATATTTTTTGAACAAAGATCTCCAATGTTAGTTTCGTTCACTTTAACGTTTAAAGATGATTCTTTAAGTCTTTTTCCATTACAACAGTCACAAGTTCTGGTGCTCATAAATCCTTCAATCCACCTTCTGATACCATAGGACTGTGTTTGTTTATATCTACGCTGAAGTTCCGGAATAATACCTTCCCACCTACCTTTATAGGTCCCTGAAAAATTTGAGCTTTTGTAATCGACGTTAATTCTTTTACCACTCAAGCCGTATAATAAAATTGTTCTCACCTCTTTTGAAAGCTTGTTCCATGGTGTTGAAAAAGATAAGTCAAACTCTCTTGCAAGGGCTCTGAGCTTGCTTCCATGAAAACCTTTCGGTTGGCTGCCGATTGGCTTAATAGCTTCTTGAATTAGAGATTTTTTGATATTTGGTACAACTAAATTTGGATCAATCTCTGTAATAAAACCCAAGCCATCACATTGTTGACATGCTCCATATGGAGAATTAAATGAAAACATTCTAGGCGTCAGGTCTGTCATCATTACATATGGGTGATATGCACATGCAAAATGTTCACTAAACATAAAATCTTCCTGATTGTTAATATTTATAATACAAATTCCATTGCCCATACTTAAGGCTAGCTCTACAGACTCTAGTAATCGAGATTTGATTTGTTTATCTACCAACACCCTATCAATTAGCACATCAATATTGTGAGTTTTGTTTTTTTCTAGCACAGGTATTGTTCTTAAGGAAACTATTTTATCATCAATCCTAGCCCGCAAAAAACCTTTTTTCTTTATATCGTCAAAAACAGTTTTATGCTCACCTTTCCTTCCTTGAATTACTGGAGATAAAATGTATGCTTTTTCATTTTTGTGTAATTTTAGAATTTGCTGGACTATTTGTTCTGGAGATTGTCTAGTAATAGGCCTAGAACATTCCCAGCAATGTGGTTGTCCTATGCTTGCATATAGCAGTCTTAAGTAGTCATGAATTTCTGTTATTGTTCCAACTGTAGATCTTGGATTTCTCGATCCTGTTTTCTGTTCAATTGAAATTGCTGGTGATAATCCTTCAATTGTATCAACATCTGGTTTTTCCATCAAATCTAAAAACTGTCTAGCATAGGCTGACAAAGACTCAACATACCTTCTTTGGCCTTCGGCATAAATTGTATCAAAAGCTAAAGAAGACTTGCCTGAACCAGATGGTCCTGTAATAACAACAAGCTTGTTTTTATCAATATCAACCGTAATGTCTTTTAGGTTGTGTTGTCTTGCTCCGCGTATTTGTAGCTTATTTTTCATTTTTTCTTAAAAAAATTGACTAATAAGTTACTTAACTCTAGTATTGATTCAAAAAAGGATTTATGTTTTATTAAATAAAAAATGAAAAGCCTAAAAAATAAACTATTAATCTCAATGCCAAACATGGTTGATCCCTACTTTTCTAAGAGTGTTATTTTTATTTGTGAAGACGACAAAAATGGCACTATGGGGATTATTGTAAATAAACCAATTAGCAAAATGAAGGTGGTTAGCTCTGGAATTAAAAATAAAATATTTGAAGACATTCTCAATGAATCCGATAAAATTTATTTTGGGGGCCCTGTTAACCTAAATGAAGCTTGCATTGTACAAAAAAATACTGGTAAAGCAGACGATTTTTCAGAAAAAATTGAATTATCTACAAATCTAGACCTAATCCAAGAAATACTTTTTAATGAAAAAACACCAAAAGATACTAAGTTAATTTTTGGACATGCCGGTTGGGATAGACATCAACTTGAAGATGAAATAAAAAGAGGTGACTGGTTAATTCAGGACTATAGTGATTCAATTTTTAATTCATCTCCAAATGATTTGTGGAACGAATTAATTCATGTTTATGGTTTAGATAGCTACGGTTTTGTAGGCGCCGGAGGAATTTCGTGATTAAAAATATTAAAAAAATTCAGCAAGATGTAAAAAAGAAGAGGGCTACAAACGCTACAAACGGAATGCAATTAATAGTAAATGGAATGTCTTTGTTTAAAAGGGGTATGATCTTGTTGATTGGTGAGGTTTTTACAAAAAAATAATACCTACAAAGAGCGGTGTTCTCCGCCATCACAAAAAATCGTTGAACAATTAACAAAATTCGCCTTATTGCTCATCAATAGCGAAACAAGCCCCGCCACATCTTCAGGTTTTGTGACTCTTTTCATAGGATTTCTTTCTTTCGTTTTTTCTACCCACTCTTCCCAATCATTAGAAATTTTTGTTAAGGCTCGTGTTGGGGTAATTCCTGCCTGAATTGTGTTTGCTGTAATCCCTTTACTTCCAAGCTCCCAACCAATCTGTCTTACAATGGCCTCCAAGGATGCCTTAGCAACACCAACCGGTCCATAGCCCTCCATTGCTTTATAGCTGCCCTCGCTAGTTAGGCCAATAATTCTAGATCCTGACTTTAACAGGCTGTTGTCTAATAGAGTTTGGGTCCAATAAATTATGCAATGTGCCATAACATGTTGAGTCATATCCATTTGCCTTTGCAGAACAGGGGTAGGTTCAAAAAAATTTGTGGTGCTTCCAAAGGCAATTGAGTGCATTAAAAGCTTAATTTCACCGTCCTGAACCAAATCTTTGATATCCTCTATTCTAGAAAGCATCACCTCTTTATCAGCGGCATTTTCATTCCAAAACTTTACCCTAGACCCGTTGAGAGTCCCGATTTCTTTTTCAAATTTTAAAGCATCTTTTTTAATAGGGCCTCTATCAAGATGAAAACCAATAATGCCAAACCCTTCTGACGCTAATTGTTTGGCTGTTGCAGCTCCATGGCCAGTTGAACACCCCAAGATTATTGCCCATTTATTTTCCATAAGATTTCAATTTAATAAATACTCATTCAATTAAGTATTATATTCTCACAATGAATTTAAACTGTGGATTTGTAGGACTACCAAATGTGGGGAAATCAACTCTCTTCAACGCTCTAAGTAAAAATAATATTGCTGCAGAAAATTACCCTTTTTGTACTATAGAACCAAACACAGGGATTGTTGAGGTCCCAGATGAAAGGCTAAAGGAACTTGCTAAGCTATTCAGCCCTGAAAAAACTATTCACAACACCGTGGAATTTATTGATATCGCGGGCTTGGTAAAAAATGCACACCAAGGAGAGGGTTTAGGTAATCAATTTCTTTCGCAAATAAGATCTGTAAATGTAATTATTCAGGTTGTTCGTTTTTTTAATGATAACAATATTACACATGTAGAAAACAGGGTTGATCCGCTTGACGACATGGAAATTATTAATACGGAGCTAATATTAGCTGATATAAAAACTGTAGAAAAAAGTTTAGAAAAAAATGTAAAACTAATAAAAGCAAATAAACCAGAGGGTAGGTTGGCTGAAGAGGTGTTAACAGGTCTTTTAGATCATATGAACAACGGTTTTGCTGCTCGCTCCTTTGAAAGAAACTCAAAAGAAAATCCTGTTATAAAAAACCTTTTTCTTTTGACTGATAAGCCGATGATATATGTAGCCAATATTGATGGGGACTTTGAAAACGATGAGCTGTACGCACAAGCAAAAACAATTGCTGATAAAAACAAATCCTCTTTAATAAAAATTAATGGGAAGCTTGAATCAGAAATGGCCGACTTTGATGAAGATGAAAAGAGATTAATTCTTAATGATTATGGAATTAAAGAAAGTGGGCTCGATACACTTATTAAAGAGGCTTATAACACCTTGGGTTTAGAGACCTTTTTTACTTGCGGAGATAAAGAGGTACGAGCTTGGACGATGAAAAGAGGTTCTCAGGCAGTAGAGGCGGCTGGAGAAATTCATACTGACTTTTCAACAAAATTTATTAAAGCAGAAATTTATACCTATGAAGATGCAATGAACAATAAAGAAAAAATTAATGAATTAAAAACAATGGGCTTGGTGAAAATGGTTGGAAGAGACTATATTATGCAAGAAGGAGATATTGCATACTTCATTAAAGGACAATGAGTAATAAAAAACCTAAAATTGGCGTTGTTGGCGCAGGACACCTGGGCAAACATCACATAAAACATTTATCAAAACACAACAAGATAGAGTTTGTTGGAGTTTTTGATATTAATTCTGAAGCTCTCAACAATGTATGTAATGAGTTTTCAGTGCGAGCCTTAAAAAGCACCGATGAGTTGATTGCTCTTTGTGACGCTGTACACATTGTAACCCCAACAAATACACACTTTGAGATTGCAAAAACCTTTTTAAGCAACAACAAGGATGTTTTAATTGAGAAGCCCATTACAAACACTGTGCAAGAAGCTTCATTGCTAATTGACTTGGCTAAAAAAAACAAGCGCATAATCCAGGTTGGTCATATTGAAAGATTTAATCCATCAATCAATAAGTTAAAATCTTTGATTGAAAAGCCGCATTATATAGAAATTGAAAGGCTTGCCCCTTTTCAAGCAAGGGGGACGGAGGTGCCTGTGGTGCTAGATTTAATGGTACACGACATAGACTTAATTTTAGAAATGGTTGATAGCCCAATCAGAAAAATAAGCGCAAGTGGAGCAAAAATGATGAGCAACACAATTGATCTTGCGCATGCACACATTAAATTTGAAAGTGGTGTAGTTGCTAATCTGAAATCTAGCAGAATAGCTCAAAGCTATGTTCGCAAAATAAGGACATATCAAAAAGATTTGTATAGCATTACAGATTTAATGATTCCTCAAATTGAACTATATGGAATTGAGAACGATGCTAAATTTTCATCTAATTCAAAATCTCAAAAGGTTGATACAAATGATGGAAAAAAAGATTTATTTTATGAAAAATTTATACCTGAAAACAAGGACGCGCTCCTTGAAGAAATCAACCACTTCATTTACTGTGTGAACACAAGGTCTAGGCCAAACGTCGATGGTGAAGCGGGCTCCAACGCCCTAGATATAGCGCTTCAAATTGAAAACAAAATTTTTTTAAATGAATAAAGAAAAAATATTCATTATTGCCGGAGAAGATTCAGGAGATTTGCACGGTGCAAAACTAGTTGAATCTATTAAAAACATAAATCCTTCTGCTGAATTTCTTGGAATTGGTGGAAGCAAAATGCAATCTGCTGGTTTGGTGCTTACAGAACATATTAAAAATTTGAATGTGATTGGAATTTTTGAGGTTATTAAACACTATTCAAGGATTAAAACAATTTTTAATAAAACTCTAGCTGAAATCAAAAAATACAAGCCCGACAAAATAATATTAATAGATTATCCTGGATTTAACCTGCGATTAGCAAAAAAACTAAAGGCCTTAGGTTTTGATGTAACATATTTTATTTTACCCCAAGTTTGGGCGTGGAAAGAATCTAGGGTTAAGATTCTTAAAGAGTGTTGTAATAAACTAGTCAGTATAATTCCTTTTGAAAAGTCATGGTTTGCCCAAAGGGGATTGAATGTTCACTATGCGGGTCATCCGCTTGTAAAGCTTAGCAATAAAAACTATGATCGAAAAAAATTTTGTTTTCGATATAATATTCCTAAAGAAAATAAAATCATTATTCTTATGCCTGGTAGTAGGCAGGTTGAAATCAAAAGGCATTGGCAAGTTTTTGAACAAACAGTAAAAATCCTTCAGACAAAACACGAAAACCTAACGTTTGTTTTGATTGAGGGAGAGAATGTAAATATCAATTCAAATTTAGACCTAATTAAAGTCAAGGAGAGCCAATATGAAGCAATTGGAGTTGCTGATGCCGCCATCGTTTGTTCAGGAACAGCTACATTAGAGGCTTCCATGTTGAGGTGTCCGATGGTAGTGTGCTATAAGCTTTCGTGGGCAACATGGTTTTTTGCGAAGGCAATGTCAAAAGTTAAATACTTGTCACTAACAAACCTCATTGCGGAAGATGAGATAGTTGAAGAACTCCTTCAGGACAAAATGAACGCAAAGAAATTGTCACAAAGCATCACCTCTCTTTTAAACCCAAAAAATAAATATGAACTTTTGAAGAAATACGACAAATTAATAATGAAACTAAAAAACAGCGAAAACGTCTACGATTCAGCGGCAAAATATATATATGATTAAATCTTTCATAAAAACCAAACTGCTGCATTTTTTAATATTTATTGCATATCGATTTAATAAGACTAAGATCGTAGGTGAAGAAAATATCAATAATATTAATTCGTTTATTTTAGTTACTTGGCACGGTAAGTGTCTTGGTGTTATGGAACATTTTCGTCAAAGAAATTATCATGTTCTTATAAGCCAGAGTAGAGATGGGGATATTATATCCAATATTTCAAAAAAATATGGCTATAGTCTTTTCAGAGGATCTAGCAACCGAGGAGGAAAAGAAGCTATGGGGAAAATGTATGAATTCTTTTCACTAAATCCGTCCGGAAAACTTATAATAACACCCGATGGACCTACTGGGCCAGAGCATAAGGTAAAACCGGGGGCTTTTTTGCTTGCAAAAAAATCTTTACGCCCAATTGTTCCAGTAATAGTAGACGTAAAAAATAGTTGGAAATTTAAAAACTGGCACACCTTTTACTTTAGTAAACCATTTTCAAAGATGCGCGTTGTTTATGGAAAGCCTTTATATTTTGATAAAAACGAAAGCTTAGAAGCTGGAACAGAAAAAATAGAAAAAGCTTTACATAAAATAGATAAAATTGCAAGCAAGCATGAATAATATACACACAACAATGAACAGTAAGTTTGTAACATTTTTGCTTTCAACCATTCTGTTCTTTTTTCCAATACATCTATTGTATGTTTTTATAAAAAATATATTATACGACTTCAAAATTTTAAAACCCGTTAAAACAGACGCTATGGTTATAAGCGTTGGGAACGTTGCGCTTGGCGGAACAGGAAAGACACCAACAACAATTTCTATCGCCAATTTTTTACAAAAAAGAGGGTTTTCGGTTGGAATAGTTTCCCGTGGACATGGAAGAAAAAACGAATCAAATAGTTTTTTAGTTAAAGACCAACATTGGAGTGAATGTGGAGATGAGGTTGTTTTATTAAAAAATAATTTAAATCCAAAAATTCCTGTTTATGTTTCTCAAAATAAGGTTTTTGCTACGAAACAGCTAATAGACATTGGCTGTAGTGTGGTTTTGTTGGATGATGGATTTCAGCATAGAAAAATTCATAGGGACATCGATATTGTTCTTATTGGGCCAGAAAATCATATAAGAAAGAATCAGCTTGTTTATCCTTATGGTATTTTAAGGGAGCCTTTTAGATCAATCAAAAGAGCGGATATTACAATAATGACTAAAAATAACCTGGTTGATAATAAGCCTGGTATAGTTGCAGACCATAAATTGAATCTTAAAATTAAAAATGAAATATTATCTACTGGAGAAAACCAAACATTACAAGATTTGTTGAAAAGCCCTGGCAATCTTTCGGTTTGCTCAATAGGCGATCCTACTTCATTTGCAAAAACGCTTCAAGGTTTAAATATAAATATTGTTAGGAGGCTAGATTATCCAGACCATTGGCCCTTTTCTTCAAATGATGTGATGAAAATTAACAGGATTGTTCTTGAGGGGGGCTTAAAAAATATTATATGTACTGAAAAAGATTATGTTAAGCTTTTAGAGTTTAAAAGCATGTTAAACGTTGATCTTAATGCGATTGTATTAAAACATGATTTATCTAAGGGTCTTGAGGATGATATTTTAAGTCGAATGTCATAAAATTTTACACCATTGACATTGGATATGTAATAAGCTAAGTTTTTGAACATTTAACACATTAGGAGGATTTAAATGGTAGAATTATTTTTAGAGGGTGGACCATTCATGTGGCCTATTTTACTCTTGCTACTAGCAGGTCTTGGTCTTGTTGGTGAAAGGTTTTATTCCCTCAATCAATCTCAAGTAGATTCTGACGGTTTTATGGACTCTTTAAGAAGTGCTTTAAAATCAGGTGGGTCTAAAAAAGCTATGGGTGTTTGTGCAGGACATGACGGTCCAGTATCAAATATTTGTAAAGCTGGTTTATCAAAAGTTGGAAAAGGTTCTGACCAAGTTGAAAAAGCAATCGAAAACGCCGGTTCACTTGAAATGGCTTTCCTTGAAAAAAATATGGGTTGGTTAACAGCTATTATTGCTATTGCTCCTATGATGGGTTTCACCGGGACTGTTGCTGGTATGATTTTTGCATTTGACGCGATTGCTGCGGCAAATGATATTTCTCCTGCTGTTGTTGCTGTTGGTATATCTCAAGCGCTTTTGACTACTGCTTTTGGACTTATTGTAGCTATGATCATTCAAATTGCTCAAAACTTTTTCTCATCAATGATTGATGGAATGGTTTTGGATATGGAAGAAAGATCTATTGAAATTACAGACCTATTAAGAGACTCAAAGTAAAATAATGGCTCTTAGAGAAAGAAAGGCCCGTGTTGGTGCTATTCCTGAAGGTGGAATGGCAGACATTGCATTCCTATTGCTTGTCTTCTTTTTGGTTACTACAACTATTGATATGGACAAAGGTTTGGGAATTATTCTTCCAGCTGAAGGTCAAGAGCTTGAAATAAACAAAAAAAACATTCTTAATTGTTTAATTAGTGCTTCAGGAGCTGTTTTGCTTGGTGGAGAGCCAGTCGAAATGCGAGACCTAAGTAGGCGCGTAAAAGAAGAAATTCGCGCCAATGATAAGTTGATTGTTTCAGTTAAGGCCCATGAAAAAGCACAATATGATGTGTATGTTGAGGTATTAGATCAGTTAAAGCTGGCCAACGCTACAAGGATATCGATTGCGGAGACTGAATAGTGAAGTTTAAAAGAAAATCAGGAATAGAATCAAAAATATCAACATCCTCCATGCCTGATATTATTTTTATGCTTTTAATATTCTTTATGGTTACAACTGTTCTTAGAGAATTCTCTGGTCTACCCGTTTCATTGCCTCGTGCTGAAAGAATTGAAAAACTAGAATCAAAAAGACACACTTCTGATATTTGGGTTTCCAAAGATGGTTTAATTTCTATTGAAGACAAACTTTATAACAACGAAGATGTACGTCATGTTATGTATGAAAAAAGAGCTTCTGACCCACAGCTTACTGTCTCTTTAAAGGCAGATGAAGCTGCGCGTATGGAAATTATCTCAGACATACATAATGAGCTTAGAAAAGCCGATGCTTTAAAACTGAACTATTCTACTAAAGTAAAGGCGCCAAACTAATGGATGAGTTAAAAAAATTGCTTTCGAGAATTAATTTTTTTTCTGCCCTTGTTGATTTTTTTCTCAAAAGAGCAAAACTACTTGAACAGTCCCTAAAAGAAAAATATTCAACAGTATTAAGGGTTGGTTTGTTGTTTGCTTCTTTTTTGCTTTTGTTGGGCTTTTATTCTTTGCAACGCTTTGAAAACAACATTGACATTGAAACAGAAGGTCAAATTATTATTGAAAACATTGAAATTCCGGAGACTCAACAATTTGAAACTCCGCCGCCTCCTGCTAGACCGTCAGTCCCTGTTGAGTCAGAAGACGATGACCTTGCAGATGATCTTACTATTGAGGAAACAGATTTAGATAATTTTGATGCGTGGGATGCACCGCCTCCTCCGCCATCTGGACCTCAGGTAAAGTTTATACCTTATGATGATCCGCCTAGACCTTTATTTCCTATCAAGCCAGTATATCCTGACATTGCACAGGAGGCAGGTATCGAGGGGCAGGTTTTAGTTCAGTGCTTTATTGATAAGACTGGTAGAGTTAAGGAAACAATTGTTTTGAAGGGTATTCCAAACACTGGTCTTAATGAAGCTGCGGTTGAGGCTCTTAGAAAAACTAGATTTAGACCAGCAAAACAACGTGAAACAAAAGTTGGTGTATGGATTACCATTCCAATCAACTTTAAGCTTCAAAACTAATTAAATAACTACGAGGTTTTTAGGTGCGTGGCTTACAAAGCCCATTTCAACTTGATCCCCATTTACTAATGGTCCAACCCCCTCTGGTGTTCCAGTAAATATTATATCGCCACTTTTGAAATCAACAATCTTTGCAAGATGTAAAACAATTTGTTCAAAAGAAAAAATCATATCTTTCAAGTTGCCCTTTTGTCTAAGCTTTTTATTAACCTTTAAGTAAAACTCTTTGGGACACTCTGGCTTGAAGTTTGTGTCAACAACGGCAGACCCTTTAAACGATTTTGAGGCGAACCACGGCAAACCTTTTGCCTTGAGATCTGTTTGTAATTTTCGATCAGTTAGATCAAGCCCTAAAGAAAAACCAGAAATAAAGGCGGTAGCGTCTTTAAGGGTTTTTGGGGCACCGTCCTTGCCTATTAAAACAACTATTTCAAGTTCGTGCTCTATTGTTTGATTTTTTGGAATTTCAATTTTTTCTTTGGTGTTTATAGTAGAGTTTGATTTTTGAAAAATTAGGGGTGATGTTGGAACCTTGTTACCAAGCTCTTTTGCATGCCCCTCGAAGTTTCTTCCAACACAATAAATGTTTTCAATTTTTATGTTTTTGATCATTGCTTTTTCTTCAACAGGCTATATAGTGAGCTTGATATATATTCCTGGTTTAGTCTTGCTATGTTTACCTGCCCTATTTCTTTTGGACACTCTGCTGAGCATGCTCCTGTGTTGGTACATGAGCCAAAGCCCTCTTCATCCATAGTGGCCACCATTTCAGCAACCCGTTCTTTCCCCTCTTCTTGGCCTTGTGGCAATAAAGAAAGATGTGAAACCTTTGCTGAGGTGAACAACATTGCTGAAGAATTTTTACAGGCTGCTACACAAGCACCACAACCTATACACGCAGATGCAAGAAATGCTTCGTCGGCATATTCTTTTTCAATGGTTATAGAGTTTGCCTCTGGTGCCTCTCCTGTGTTCGTTGAAACATACCCGCCGGAAGAGATAATTCTGTCGAACGCCTTTCTATCAACTGAAAGGTCTTTTATAACCGGAAAAGATTCTGCCCTGAATGGCTCTAATAAAATATTGTCTTCATTGTTAAATGCTCTCATATGAAGCTGGCATACTGTTGTTGCTTTTTGGGGACCGTGTGGCCTCCCGTTAATCATAAAGCCACAGGATCCACATATTCCCTCCCTACAATCGTGGTCAAAAGCAACTGGATCTTTTTTTTCTTTTACAAGCTTAATATTTAAAATGTCTAGCATTTCTAAAAAAGAAATGTTTGGGTCAATATTTTCAAGCCTATAGGCCCTTAACCCTCCCTTTGTTGCGCCGGAGCCTTGTCGCCATATTTTTAGGTTAATATTCATTTACTTATAGCTTCTCGTCTTTAGTTTAACGTTGTTGTATTTTAACTCTTCTTTAAAAAGTTTTGGGTTTTCGTTTTCGGAGTAGTCCCATGCAGCAACATATTTATAGTCCTGGTCGTTTCTTTGTGCTTCATTTTCTTCCGTTTGGTACTCTTCTCTAAAATGAGCACCACATGACTCTTTTCTATCAAGCGCATCAAAGGCCATTAGTTCAGCAAGCTCAATAAAGTCTTTTATTCTTAAGGCTTTTTCTAGCTCCTGATTAACGTCTTTTTCGCTTCCGGGTATTGAAATATTTCCCCAGAACTTTTCTTTAATTTTTGGAATTTCTGACAGAGCTTCTTTTAAGCCTGCCTCATTTCTTGCCATGCCTATTTTATCCCAAACAACTTTTCCTAACTCCCTGTGAACCTCATCAACCGCCATTTTACCGTTAACGCCCATTAGTTTATTAATTTCATTTTTTGTTTTTTCTTCTGCCTCTTTAAACTCTGGTCTGTCTGTAATGTCTTTCAAAAGGGGCGCTTCTTTGGCCAAAAAATCCATGGCTGTGTGTGGAACCACAAAATATCCATCTGCTAGACCTTGCATCAGCGCGCTGGCTCCCAACCTATTAGCTCCATGGTCTGAAAAGTTGCTTTCACCTATTGAAAATAGCCCTTTAACTGTAGTCATTAAATTATAATCAACCCAAAGCCCACCCATTGTATAGTGAACTGCTGGATAAATTTTCATTGGTGTTTTGTATGGGTTTTCATCTGTAATATTTTGGTACATATCAAAAAGGTTTCCGTATTTTTCTCTAATAAAGTCTTCCCCTTTTTCATCTATTGCCTTTTGAAAATCAAGGTAAACCGCAAAACCAGTTGGGCCAATTCCTCTCCCCTCGTCACAAACCTCTTTTGCTCTTCTGCTAGCGACGTCTCTTGGAACTAGGTTCCCAAAGGCGGGGTAAATTCTTTCTAGATAATAATCTCTTTCTTCTTCAGGTATTTCCGTTGGCTTTCTTTGGTCGTTTTTCTTTTTTGGAACCCACACCCTTCCATCATTTCTTAGGCTTTCGCTCATTAGGGTCAACTTAGATTGAAAGTCGTTTTTTACGGGGATACATGTTGGGTGAATTTGTGTAAAGCTTGGGTTTGCAAACAAGGCCCCTTTCCTGTGAGCCCTCCAGTTTGCAGTAACGTTGCTTGCCATTGCGTTGGTAGACAAATAATAAACGTTAGAATAACCCCCTGTTGCCAAAATAACAATGTCAGCACTGTGTGTTTCAATTTTACCGTCAACAAGATTTCTTGTTACGATTCCTTTGGCTTTTCCGTCCACCAAAACAACATCTAACATATCGTGCCTTGGATAAAAAACCACTTTCTTTTTTTCCATTTGCCTACTAAGCGCTGAATATGCTCCAAGCAATAACTGCTGTCCGGTTTGTCCTCTTGCATAAAAGGTTCTTGAAACCTGCACGCCCCCAAATGATCTGTTGTCTAGAAGCCCACCATATTCTCTTGCAAAGGGAACCCCTTGCGCAACGCACTGGTCAATAATGTTTTTACTGATTTCTGCTAATCTATAAACATTGTCTTCTCTTGACCTAAAATCGCCACCCTTAATTGTGTCATAAAACAGCCTCATTACGCTGTCGCCATCGCTTTTATAATTTTTTGCAGCATTTATTCCACCCTGCGCTGCAATGCTGTGTGCCCTTCTTGGTGATTCGTGAAAAGAAAAAGCATGAACGTTAAAGCCGCTTTCTGCTAGGGTTGCGGAAGCAGAGGCTCCTGCAAGCCCTGTTCCTATTACAATAATCTTATATTTATTGGCTTCTTCTGGTGTAAGTTTTTTAAGGCTATTTTTGTATTCTTCCCACTTTGTATAAAGCTCTCCCTCTGGTGCTTTAGAAAATAAATTAAAATCTGTCATAAGATCCTCACCAAAAAACCAAACCACACAGGAATTGAGATGAAACCAAGTGGAATCCAAAACCAAAAAATAGCTGCAAGGTTATTATATATCTTTTCATATTTAGTTCCAACGACTCCAAGCGTTTGCCCCGCTGACGCAATTCCGTGTTTAAGGTGATATCCTAAAAGTGCAATTGCAACAATATAAAACACCGACACGGCAGGACTTCCAAAACCCACGGAGCTTTCTGTAACAACATAGTAATAGCTCATTCCCTGAAGATCAAAATTAAATTTATACCAGAAAGTTGACCAGTGTGTTACAAGAAAAATAAAAACGATGCTACCTGTAAAAGCTGCAGATTTTGCTGCGCTTGAAGTATTTTCTTTACTATACGATGAAATAACTTTTTTTGCTTTCCTGTTTTTTATCCACAACAATATTCCGCTATATGCATGGCTAGCAACAAAAAGCACTAGAAAAAACTCTGCTATTCTAATTAAAAAACCTAACTGGTGTAGTTTTTCAACATAAGAGTTAAAAGCCTTTTCGCCCACAAAAAGAAAGAGGTTTCCAAAAAGATGAAAAGCCATAAAGAAGGCTAATAAAAGCCCGGTAATGGCCATTAGAATTTTTCTTCCAACAGACGAGGTTAATAGTTTTATTATAGACATATTTAGGTGATATTAATTTTAAAACTCATTTACATAAATATAAAGATAAATTGGTTTTATTTATCTGTTAGATGTCCAGAAAACCCAAGCCATGGCTATTAACGCACCAACCGCTTCGCGGTTTGGCTCTTTCATGTTAAGCATCGTGTCAGAGCTTTGATCTAAAATTTCAACAAAACCAAAAAAAGAAACTACAAAAACAAAAAACAAATAAAACAGTAGTGCTTTCAAGGCTTTTTTGTTGATTAGGTTTTGTCGATATGCTGCTGTTGCTGCTGGAACCGCTAGGTAGGTGGGAATCCATAAAAACCAGTCTGGGTCGTTATAGTTTAAAAAAGCAAATAATACAAAAACGCTGTTAACAGCCCAAAAAAACATTAAAAAGAAAACTCATTTAACTTTGGAACTTGTTTTTTAAGCTCCTCCAAACTTCCTTTGTATGTCTTTTTATTATAAACAACCTTCCATTCACCAGAAGGGTTGCCGTTTTCAAAAAACCCTTCAACTGTTGGATTTTGCCTTGGGGCAACATAGCTCCAACCCCCACTTTTCTCGTTGTTTGAATAAGTTCCTCTTCCAAAAAACCTTGATCCAAAATCTATGTCTGGACCCTCTGTCCACTCTCCCTCTTTTATATTATCCTTGTATGTCCCCTCTGCAACCCTTCTTCCGTTTTTTGCATACAAAGACCAGATACCAACCTTTTTTCCAAGCTGGTATGCTCCTGTTTGCGATCGCTCTAGAGAGCCTTCTTGACTGCTGTAATATTCTTCCCAGTCTCCAGTTTTTACACCATCATTAAAAGAGCCAACCCCTCTTATTTCTGCGTACGGAGACAGGTTGTTAAACTTTCCATCCAAAACTCCGTTATTATAATTTTCTTCCCAGCCTTTATCTTCTCCGTCTTTGTACCAGGTCCACTTATTAACTTTTTTTCCACCAATATATTCTCCCTCACTAACTAAAACCTCTTGTGCGTCCCAGCTTTTCCAAAGACCGTTTCTTTGCCAGTCTTCATAGTCTCCTGCTCTTATCACAACGAGTGTGTTGGGGTCCCACTCCCTCCACCTTCCTGCTCCTTCTTCAAAAACAATTTCACCGGTTTTTCTAAGCCTGTTCTCGCTATCTCTGCTCCACTGTGTCCAGGTTCCTACCGGTTTACCTTCTTCATAGTTTATATATTCCAACCTTTTGTTGTTGTCCATCGGCCCCGGAAATACATATGTTATTTGCTCTCCCTCTGGAACACCTTTAATGTAGTTAGCCTTTCTTCTTGTGCCGTTTTTGTAGTCAATTTCTGTCCATGATCCATCTTTAATCCCTTTTTTGTATGTTCCCAGCTTTTCTCCATACTTGTCAAGAACATCTCCAGAGTACAGCTTGTCTGTATCACCAACATAAGCAAGGTTGTCTTCTCCAACTCTTAGTTCGTCTTCATATATTTCTCCTGAACACGAGATCATAAATAACGTTATAAATAATATAAATGTTTTTTTCACGGCCACTCCTTAAATTGTTTTGTCCGAAAAGGTTGTTTTTTTTAAATCAATTAAAATGTATTCATAATGAACAATAAACAAAAAATATATTTTTTTTCCCAACTTCAAACGGATGGGGATCAGAATATGGTTGATATCTTGGGTGGCAAGGGGGCTAACATTGCAGAAATGTGTAAACTTGGTCTACCTGTTCCTCCGGGTTTTACATTGGCAACTAGCCTTTGCTCTGATTATTTAAAAAACAAAACGCTGTCCACCAACCTAAAAAACAATATCAAAAAAAATATAGCAAAAACAGAGGGTGTGATCAAAAAAGAGTTTGGGGGTTCAAACCCGCTACTTCTTTCGGTTAGGTCTGGAGCGCCGGTGTCTATGCCTGGGATGATGGAAACAATATTAAACATAGGGCTTACATCTAAAACAATTCCCTTTATGATAAAGGCAAGCAAGAATGAAGGTTTTGTTTATGACAGTTATCGCAGGCTTATTATGATGTATGCTGATGTGGTGATGGAAAAAGCGCTAGGGCTAAATAGTTCTTCTGTGCCAATAAGAGAGTTAATGGAAAAAGAGCTGGCGTCAGTCAAAAAAAATAAGGGGTATAAAAGCGACTCTAATATGAAGGCTAAAGACTGGAAGGCTTTATCAGAAAAGTATTTAAAAATGACAAAAAAAGAGTTTGGGGTTCCTTTTCCAGACAACCACTACGAACAGCTCTACGGCGCTGTTGCTGCAGTGTTTGAAAGTTGGAATGGAAAAAGAGCAAGGGAATATAGGACTTTTGAAAAAATCTCTCCTTCAATGGGAACTGCTGTAAATGTACAAGCAATGGTTTTTGGAAACCTTGGAAAAAACTGTGGTACGGGTGTTGCTTTTACGCGAAACCCTTCAACCGGTGAAAATGTTTTTTTTGGAGAGTGGTTGCCAAACGCCCAGGGTGAAGATGTGGTTGCGGGAATCAGAACCCCACACCCAATAATTGACAACAAAAAAAGTAAAACATCTCTGTCTGTTTCAATGCCAAAAGCTTTTGAAGAGCTAAACGATGTAAGAAAGAAGCTAGAAAACCATTTTGATGATATGCAGGACATTGAGTTTACGATCCAAGAAAATAAGCTGTGGATGCTTCAAACAAGAAGGGGTAAAAGAACTGGTATTGCAGCTATAAAAATTGCTACCGATATGGTAAAAGAACAGCTTATAACCAAAAAGGTTGCTGTTAGTAGGGTTCGCCCTCTTCAAATTTACGAAAGCCTTTTAAAAAATATCGAGCCCGAAGACCTAGAGAGCAGCTCTCCAATTTCAGCTGGCTTGCCGGCCGGTCCTGGCGCATCTTGTGGCGCTGCTGTTTTTAGCGCAGAAAAAGCTGAGGCCCTTGGAAAAAAAGGTAAAAAAATTATACTTGTACGCGAAGAAACGTCTCCCGAAGACATTCACGGAATGCATTATTCTGAAGGAATTCTAACCTCAAGGGGTGGTTTGACCAGCCACGCTGCTCTGGTTGCAAGAGGTTGGGGCAAAAGCTGTATTGTTGGATGTCAAGATTTAGCTATTGATAAAAAACACCGCTTTGCCAAAATTGGTGATAAAAAAATAAGAGAGGGCGATCTAATAACGCTTAATGGGTCCTCTGGAGATATTTATAGCGGAGAGCTGAGGCTGTTTCAAAGCCATATCGACAATGCCGGCCCACTGAGCCTGCTGTTGTCTTGGGCAGACAAAATAAGAAAGCTAAAAATAAGAACAAATGCTGATACGCCTGAAGACTGTAAAAAAGCGCTTAGTTTTGGCGCTGAGGGCGTTGGTCTTTGCAGAACCGAACACATGTTTTTTGATGAAAAAAGAGTTCATGAGTTCAGAAAAATGATTCTAGCTGAAGACAAAAAAAGTCGCACCACATACTTAAAAAACCTTCTTCCTTTTCAAACAAAGGATTTTTACAAAATATTTAAAAAAATGGATGGTTTGCCCGTAACGGTAAGGCTTTTAGATCCGCCGCTTCACGAGTTTATTAATATTCACAACAAGGAAATGAAAAGCTTGGCAGATGACATGGGGTTGTCTTTAAAGGCTGTTGAAGAAAGGGTTGACTTGTTAAAAGAGGCAAACCCCATGTTGGGTCATCGTGGTTGTCGTCTTGGTGTTTCTTATCCAGAAATAACCTCTATGCAAGCTCATGCTGTCATTGGCGCCGCTGTAAAGCTTAAAAAGGAAGGCATGAATCCAAAGGTGGAGTTGATGATACCTCTTGTTTCAAGCTTAAATGAATTTTTAAACCAGAAAAATATTGTTCTTGAAGCAAAAAAAGAAATTCTTGGCAAAAGTGGTTTAAAAATTAACCTAAAAATTGGAACAATGATTGAAGTTCCCCGCGCCTGCCTCGTTGCTGAAGAAATTGCAAAGGAAGCAGACTTTTTCAGCTTTGGGACAAACGACCTCACACAGACTACTTTTGGCTTTAGTAGAGATGATACGGGAACTTTTTTCCCCAACTATTTTAATGATGAAATTTTGCTGGTGGACCCTTTCGAGCAAATTGATCGTAAGGGGGTTGGTAGGCTTATGGGCATGGCTGTAAAAGACGCAAGAGCTATTAAAAATAAAATTTCTATTGGCATATGTGGAGAGCACGGCGGAGAACCCAACAGCATAGAGTTTTGTAAAATTTTGGGTCTTGATTATGTCAGCTGTTCTCCTTATCGTGTACCTATTGCTCGGCTTGCTGCGGCACAGGTTGAATTATGAACAGAAAATATAAAATAGTGATTTTTGGTGCAACCGGATTTACCGGCGAACTTTGTGCAAAATTTATGTCCGAAAAATATTCTGATGTTCCTATAGCAATTGCTGGAAGAAACTTAGAAAAGCTAGAAAAAATCAAAAACAAACACGGCCTTCCTTTCCCTATAATTGTTGCAGACGCCTTTGATGTTAATGCTTTAGAAAAAATGTGTAAAGATACAGAGGTTGTTCTTTCAACGGCAGGGCCTTACCACAAATATGGGTCTGATCTTTTAGGTGCGTGTGTTAAAAACGGGTGTCACTATGTTGATATTACTGGAGAGAGTTTTTGGATTAAAGACATGATTGAAAAACACCACAAGGAAGCCAGCAATAAGGGTGTCAGAATTATAAATGCTTGTGGTTTTGACTCCGCTCCATCAGACCTTGGCGTTTTTTATGCGGTTAATCAGGTTGCTGGGAGCGTTAAAAGTGTTCAGTGTTTTCAGGCCTGGAAGGGTGAGGCCTCAGGTGGCACAATGGAAACAATGTTTTCATCAATGGATGCAAAGCTAGCTAGGGGTGGGCTCGGAAAATTTTCTTTAAACCCAAAGAACTCTATATCAGAAAATCAAAAGAAAAAAACTAGTGATAAAATCAAGGTACAAAAAATACCACATCTTGGTGGGTGGACCGGGCCTTTCGTTATGGCGCTTCCAAACACCAGGATTGTAAGAAGATCAGCAGCGCTATCAAGGTTTACGGGAAAATATTATGGTGATGATTTTGTTTATTCTGAGGGAGCATATTATTCTAAAAAAGGTGCAGCCAGAAAAGTTACGTTTATGACGCTGGCCCTGGGGCTTATTATTGTTTCTCCCTTGCGCAAACTTTTAAGGGGGTTTTTCAGGAAACCAGGCGAAGGGCCCTCACAAGAAGCAATGGATTCTGGGTTTTTTAAAAGTAGGTTTTTAATAGAAACACAGGATGGCTTTCGCGCATTTTCTATGTCCTCAAGCGGAGATCCTGGCTATAAAATGACATCAAGAATGGCGTGCGAAAGCGCTTTATGTTTGGCTGTTGAAAATCCTGCCAGCCTTCCTGGCGGTGAGGGTTTCGGCGGTCTTTTAACCCCATCCGTTGGCCTCGGGAATGTTCTTATTAATAGGTTAAAAAACATCGGTGTTTCTTTTAAAGAAATTTCACTTAACAACTAAAGCCAAAAAATTGTGATTCCCGGATTTCTATTATTAAAGTCTCTATCTTTCTTGTTGGAAAGCTCTGATCTCATGCTCACCGCGTCTCTATTAAACGCACTATAGTCTTCTCCGGGAATAACCGCCCTAAACCTTCCCTCTTGTTCGCTTGCCC
Organism: uncultured Fidelibacterota bacterium; assembly: GCA_902578385.1. GTDB lineage: Bacteria > Fidelibacterota > Marinisomatia > Marinisomatales > Marinisomataceae > Marinisoma. Next base: position 47,060 of record CACHCR010000001.1, read on the forward strand.
ACAACCTTACTTTGTCTGCTATGCTCCCAGAGCCTAAGCCATGAATTATTTTAACAGCTGTGGCGCCCTCCTCTTTTGCGCTGCTTATTGCAACTTCCAAGAGAATAAGTGCCTCTGATGAAGATTGTCCTGCGTGTGCTATGTCAACAGTTTTTAACATCATTAAAATTAAGCAAAAATTTATTCTCCATAACATGGTATAATAAAATTTCATATATTTCTTGTTATGCAAAGCATTGATATAACATTTAAATCGCAGCAAGAAAAAAGCATTACTTTAAGAAGCAGCTCTTTTAAAGAAAGAAGATCTAAGCTAAAGCTTCTTCTTAAAAACTTTTTAGAAATGGAGGAGGAGGTTCTTGCGGCGCTTTCAAAAGACCTGGGAAAGTCTAAAACCGAGGCGCTTTTGGCAGAAATTTATGGTGTTAAAGCAGAGGCAAACTTTGCAATAAAAAATATTAAAAGCTGGATGAAGATAAAAAGGGTTGCAAGTCCACTTGCAATATCTTTTACCAAAAGCTGGGTTAAGCCAGAACCAAAGGGAAACATTTTAATAATTTCACCCTGGAACTATCCAGTTATGCTCTGCCTTAACCCTCTCATTGCCGCAATAGCGTCGGGCAACACCGCTATAATCAAACCCTCAGAGCTTACTCCCGCCTCTGGAGAGCTTGTAAAAGCCTTAATAGAAAAAACCTTTTCATCTGATGAGGTTGCTGTTTTTTTGGGCGAGAAAGATGTAGCACAAAAACTTTTAAACCTTCCCTTCAACCATATAATGTTTACTGGTAGCCCAAAGGTTGGAAAGGTTGTTATGGAGGCGGCTTCGCGACATCTTGCGGGCGTAACCCTTGAGCTGGGTGGCAAGTCTCCTGTTATTGTTGACAAGCACGCAAACATAAAAGATGCTGCGTGGAAAATTTCTTTTTTTAAGTTTGCAAACGCGGGTCAAACATGCACTGCCCCAGATTATATTTTGTGCGACGAGGCTGTACATGAAGAACTAGTTGCTGCTTTACAAAAAAACATGTCTGAATTCTTTCCTGGCGGGATAGATGAAGCCGCCAAAGACTATTGTTCTATTGCTAATGAACACCACTTTAACAGACTAAAAAATGCGCTTGCAGAAGCTGTTAGCGGTGGAGCAAGAGTTGCTTGCGGCGGTGAAACCAGTCAAGGCGGTTTATATTTTTCTCCGGCTGTTTTAACCAACGTTGGCTATGATAACCCAATTATGGAGGAAGAGATTTTTGGACCAATTCTTCCGGTTGTTAAGGTCAAAAGCCTTGGTGAGTCAATTAATTATGTAAACAGCAACGAAAAACCTTTGGCCCTATATCTCTTTAGTTCCAAACCTTCTTCCCACAATAGGGTTTTAAAAAATACTTCAAGCGGTGGAATGGTTATAAACGACTGTGTTTTACACCACATGAACCCAAACCTTCCTTTTGGAGGAATAAACAACAGCGGGGTTGGTAGCTATCATGGGAAATTTGGTTTTGATGCATTTTCGCACCACAAGGCCGTTTTAAAGAGCAGCTCGCTTTCTCCTTTTAAGATAATGCTTCCCCCTTATACAAAAACCAAGGAAACCTTGGCTAATCTAATAAAAAAATATTTTTAGCTATTTCGTTTCTTAAGTCAATTATGATGTTTGCATACTTGTCTGACCTGTTATATGTTCTTACTGCTCTCCAAGCCTTTGACTTATAAGAGAAATTAAAGTCGTTTTTTGGGTAGCCGTTTTCGGTTAGATAAAACGCAATGCTTCCCAAAACATCTTCCCAGTCATATGGGTCTTTTTTACCATCCCCATTATAATCAACTGACAGCTTGTTAAAGCTCGAGGGTATAAACTGACCATACCCAAAGGCACCAGCATATGACCCTTCAAGCTCAAAAGGGTCTATGTTGTTTTCTGAACAAAAGATTAAGAGCTCTGCTATTTCTTTTGTTGCCCAACTAGACCTTTTTGGCATTTTAATTGCTTGTGTGTATAAAGAGTTAAACACTGAGAATTCTGTCGTTTTTAATCCATAGTTTGTTTCAACACCAGCGATAGCCACCAAAACTATGGGGTCTATTTCAAACTCTTTTGCCACGCGCGCTATTAAGGTTTTGTGGTTTTTATAAAAGCTCACCCCTCCATCTACTCTTTGTTTGTTAAAAAATATTTTCTTATACTCTTCATATGTTTTGATTTTTTCTGGCTTGTTTTTAAACCTTTCGATCACACCGGGGTCTATTTGTAGCCTCTTGTCTTCTAGTGCGTTAAGAATATATTCTGTTGATGGCGTTTTTTGATCTTTGGTATAAGAAACCACCTTTTTAATTATTTGCTCTTTGTCTGTTCCAAACAAAGCTGTGGCATAAAATATAATGCTTAGTTTTATTATAAGGTTTATTTTCATTTATATGGGCCTTCTTTCAAAAAATAAATATGTGCTTCTTTTTATTGCGCTTCTTGCTGTTAGCTCTTCAGCCTGGGTTGTAAGAATTCTTCCAGAGCTTTCTGCAACTACAATTGCTTTTTGGAGAATGTTTCTCGCAAGCCTTATGGCTTTTGTTATATCTTACAAAACTATCTTTGTTTTTGTTCCAAATAAAAAAATTTTGCTGGCTGGCTTTTTTTTAGGTTTCCACTTTGCTCTTTTTTTTAGAAGCGTTCAGCTAACTTCAATTGCCGAAGCTGCGCTCTTGGGCACTATTGCTCCTGTTTTTACAGAGTTTTATTCGATTTTTTTTCAGAAAAAGGTGTTTTCTTTTAAGGTTTTCTTTGGTTTGTTTTTAGCTATTTTAGGAGCTTTCATCCTTATAAGCCAAAGCAGCTTCAGTGACACAAGCACTCTTGGAAACCTGCTTGCCGTTCTTTGCTCTGTTGCTATGGCCGTGGTTCTTCTTGTTGGTAAGGATGTTAGAAAAAGCGTGGGGCTTTTTGAATATTCTCGTTGGGTATTTTTATATGCTGCTGTTTGTCTTTTTTTAATATCCCTTTATCAAGGAATTAGTGTTTTTGATTTTTCTACATCAAATTTCGGGTGGTTTGTTTTTCTTGCTGCTGTACCCACAATGATTGGTCATAATATTTTTTATTTTTTGGTTAAAACTCTTAGCGCCACAACAATTGCCTCAGTTCCGTTGGGCGAGCCTGTTATTTCTTCTGTTGGGGCTTTCTTTTTGTTCGCCGAGCCTGTTGGTTTTTTTGTTTTTTTGGGTGGACTTATTACCCTTTTGGGGGTTTATATAATTATAAAAAACGATAGCTAAACAGCCATCGGCGCCTTAATGCTTTCCATTGGGTTATAATCAACCAAAATATACTCTTTCGGCTTGGATTTTAAAACATCGTCAATGGATTTAAGTTTTGGAATTCTTAATTTTGGTGCCTTCATTGGCTTGCGCTTAATCTGTTTTTTTACTTGTTCAAAATGATTGTTGTATATGTGGCAATCTCCTCCTGTCCATATAAACTCACCCGGCACAAGATTAAGTATTTCAGAAAAAATACACACCAAAAGACTGTATGATGCAATATTAAAAGGAACCCCCAAAAACATGTCTGCGCTTCTTTGATAAAGCTGACAGCTAAGTTCTTTGTCCTGTATGTGAAACTGAAACATTGTGTGGCATGGCGGCAGAGCCATTTTTTCAATTTTGTCTACATTCCAGGCGCTTACTATATGTCTTCTGCTGTTGGGGTTGTTTTTAAGATCTTCAATTATTTTTTTTATTTGGTCTTCTCCTCCAACGTCTTTACCCCAAGACCTCCACTGTTTTCCATAAACGGGGCCCAACTCTTTTTGTGTTTGGTTGTTAATGTATCCAAGCTCAACGCCCTGCTTGTTTGCGTTTGCTGTCCATATGGTTTTTTTATCAAAAATCTCTTCTCTTTTTTTCCCAAAATGTATTTCTGCGAGCCTTCTTTCATCTGTGCTTCCTTCTAAAAACCAAAGCAGTTCACTCACAACGCTTTTCCAGGCCAACCTTTTTGTTGTTACGGCCGGAAAACTGTTTCTAAGATCAAAGCGCATTTGGTACCCAAAAACACCCCTGGTTCCGACCCCGGTTCTGTCATCCCTCTGTTTGCCTTTTTCTAAAATGTGTTCAAGTGCTTGAATGTATTGTTTCATTTATTTTTTTGTCCATATTTGGAACTCTACAGTTTCGTGTTTTTCGGTCCAGGTTTTTCTAAAAAGGGCTTCGATTTTACTTAAAGATAAAAATCCGTCACAATTGAATTTTCCCGGTATTCTGCTTAAATAAAATTCTTCAATCACATTTAGGGTTTGCTCTATTACGTTTGGTCCGCCTATTATCCATACTGTTTTTTCGGGATTTTCTTTTTTTAGAGTTTCAACCTCTTTGCACAGGTTTCCCTTAATATATTTATCGGCGCCCGGGAAGTTGTTTTTTTTTGTCGTAGCTAAAACGTTCACCCTGTTAGGTAGCGGCCAGGGCATAAGTGGGTCAACCCACGTTTTTGATCCCATAACCACAACATTGTTTGTTGTGTTTTTTTTAAACCAACCTAAGTCTTTTGTGTTTTTTGGCCAAGGTATTGTTCCTTTTTTGCTTACTCCGCCCTCTTCATCACAAGCCAAGATTGCCTTAATCATCCTCTTTTACTCTTTTTCTATTGGGTTTCCGTCTTCGTCTATTGTGCCTGCCGCAACCTGATAAAGGTCGTCAAAGAAAATATATTTTGATATTGCAGTGTTTGCTTCATCAAGTGTAATGGCTTTAATTCTTTCTGGATAGTTGTCTAGGTATGTTAGGTCTCCATGAACTATAATGGCGTCTAAAATTCCCCCAGCTAAACCGCCAGTAGAATCAAACCCAACCTGAAATCCCCCCGTTAGTGTTGATTTGGTAATGTCTAGCTCTTTTTGTGTAATTCCCTCTTCGGCCCATTTTTTTATTTCTCTTAGGGTTGAACTTTCTCCTTTTGACAACAGTTTTGGCGAAAAGGTACCTCCAACCATCCAATACCCATCATTGCCATTTCCAAAGCCCCTCATCGAAGAATTAATTCCGTATGTCAGGCCCTCTTTAACTCTAACTGTTTGCATTAGCCTTGCAGAAAAGTTTCCACCAAGCGTGTGTGTTGCAACATAGAGAGGTAGGTAATCTGGGTGATATCTGTCTATTCCTAGCGCTGTTCCAACAAGAAAATCTGTGCTTGTTTTGTCTTGCATGGTAACATAAACCTTATCAGACGCTTTGTTCGCCGTGCCGGTTTCTTTCTTTTCTTTTAGCGGCGACTTTTTCCAACCCCCAAAACCTTCTTTGATTAGGCTTTCAAGGCTGTTGTGTTCAACATCCCCTACGGCAACAATTACCATTGTCCCTACTCCATAGTTTTTTAGGTGGAAGTCCTTAAGGTTTTTTGGTGTTATATTTTTTATTTCTTCTATTGCTTTATCCGGGTCTGTTGGAGAGTTTTGGTGGCCAGTCCCGTAAAAGGCTTTTAACATGTTGTTTGTTGCATTACCCCTTGTGCTTTCTTTTGATCTTTTGTAGTTCGCAACTTGCCTTTTTTTAACCTTGTTTAAATCCTCTTCAGCAAAAAGGGGATTTTTTAGCTGGTCTGCTAACAGATCAAAAACCATTTTTGTGTCTTCTGATAAAAACTTTCCACTAAAACCAACTCTTGCCTGTCCGTTAAAGAAACCAAGCCTTGCTCCGGCCGACTCTAGCTTTGCACTTATCTCAAACTTTGTCATGTTTGTTGTGCCCTGGTCAAGCATTGCTGCCACCATATCTGCTGTCCTTGCATTTCCTGAAGCATAAATATCGCCGCCCAACATGCTTCCTGTAAGCGTCACTACGCCGCTTCCTCTTTTTAAGGTTAAAAGCCTAATGCCCTCTACTGGCTCTGAGTCAATAACCTTAGAAGATAGTAGCTCTTCCTCTTCCGAATAATGTTTTAGTTTCATCTTCTCAAGATCTTTTGCGCTTGTGGCAAGCTTTTTGTTTTGTCCTCCTGCGCCGAGCGGTATAAAGTAGCCTATGGTGCTTAAGTCTTCTTTGAAATACTCTTTAACTATCCTTTGTACATCCTCTTTTGTGACCGTGCCTATTTTTTCATCATAGGTTGTATAAAGGGTCCAGTCGCCGCTTGCAATGGCCTCGTTTAACCCGCTTGCAATGGCGTAACTACCATCTTGCCTAAATTTCATAGAAGCAATAAGCTGTGTTTGGGCATTTTTTACCTCCTCATCGGACACTCCGTCTTTTTTAATTTTCTCATATTCATCAACAACAGCCTTTTCAACAGCTTTATGGTCAACATCCGGTGAAAGGTTTGCATAAACAGTAAACAAGCCGGGGTCTCTAAAAAGCGAATCCCATATATAAACGCTTGTTGTTAGCCCTTTGTCGGTGATGTTTTTATAAAACCTGCTGTTCTTACCTGAAGATAAAATTGATGACAAAACCATGAATGCGGGTGCATCTGGGTGTGTTGCTGCTGGTGTTTTGTGTGCAACCCCAACAATGCCCTGCTGTCCAGCCCTCTTAAGAGTTATTGTTCTTATACCCTCTTGTTTTGGCTCTGCGGTATAAACCTCGGGTATTGGTTTCGTGCTTTTTCTTATTTTTCCAAAATGTTTTTTTATCATAGAAAGAGCTTCCTTTTCGGTAAAATCTCCGATTGCTATGGCCGTAGCATTGTTTGGCCAATAAAAGGTGTCATAAAATTCTCTCAGTCTTTCAATTGAAACGTTTTCAATGTCTTCTTTCCAACCAATTGTTGAGTGGTGGTATGGGTGGGCCTGATAAGCTGTTGCCCATATATTTTCATCCAAAACCCCAGAAGGACTGTTTTGCCCCCTTTCAAACTCATTTCTTACAACTGTCATTTCTGACTGCCTATCTTCCTCTTTGATGTAGGCATTTCTCATTCTGTCTGCTTCTATCTCAATGAGCGTTTCTAGGTGTTCACTTGGCAAAACGGCAAAATAGTTTGTTCTATCAAGCCATGTTGTTGCATTCATGCGCGCACCAAGAGACTGGAGTGTTTGAAAAACAGAGTTTCCTTTTTTTGTGTTAAACTTTCTTGAACCCTTAAACATAAGGTGCTCTAAAAGGTGTGTTGATCCCGTATACCCTATAGCCTCGTTTCGTGACCCAACCTCATATGTTACCATAAAAGTTGCAACGGGAGCTGTGTTGTCTTGTTTTAGTAAAACCCTAAGACCGTTGGATGTCATTGTGTATTCTTTTATACCTCCAGACTCTTTAACAAACTCAAATCCATAAAATTTTTCTTGTGACATTGTGGCCCCCATAAATAATAGCGTTAAAATTAGTTTTTTCATTGTTTCTCCTTTAAGGTTTAACTATTTCCAGGGAACAAACCGGGAAACGTTGGACATATAATCTATGTATTCTTCCCCAAAAATGCCAACAAGGTATTCCTCTTCTCTTATAATTATTTTTGACCAAAATAAATATTGTATTGGAATTAAAAAAATGATCAAAAAAGACCCCCACCACAAAGAAAACAAAACATTTAGATGAAAAATTATTGTGGTATATATGGGGTGGCGCATAAAGGCATAAACGCCTTGCCTAGAAAGACTCTTTCCTCTTTTTGTTGGCGGTAGGCTGAATAACACCCAAATCAAAATAAGGACTGCCTCAGCTAAAACCAAAAAAAACAGGGTATAAAACCACGGCGGGCCCAATTCATATTTTTTCATACTAAAAGACATCTCAATCCAGTGAGTTATATAAATTAAACAAAGGGAAAACATGAGGCCGGGAGGCCCAACATTCCACAGCCTGTTATAATGTTTTGGGTTAAGCCAGTTTTTTAGGTCTAACACCTAGCTCCTTGGTCCAAAAATTGCAGTTCCTACTCTTATTGAGGTTGATCCGCTTTTTATTGCTACTTTAAAATCTCCGCTCATTCCCATTGAAAGGGTTGTCATTTTTGTTTTTATTTCATTGTTTATTTCATCAAACAGGTTTTTTGTGTTTATAAAAGCTCTTTCTACTTTTTTTATTTGCTGCGTGTTGGGGCCCATGGTCATCAAACCCTCAACCAATATTCCCTCATTTTTAATACATTCTATTATTGATTTTTTATCTTTAAGGTTAAAACCTGCTTTTGTTGTTTCGCCGCTACTGTTTACCTGGACAAGAACTCTTTGTTTTTTATGTTGTCTTTGAGCTGCTTTTGATATTTTGCTTGCAAGCCTTGGTGAATCGACAGAGTCTATAACGTCAAAAAGCTTAATTGCTTTGTTAACCTTGTTTGTTTGAAGCCTTCCTATAAGCCTTTTTTCTACAAGGTCTAAGTTTTTTATTTTAGAAAATTTGTTTTCTGCTTCTTGAACTCTGTTTTCGCCTATAAAACGAGCACCCGCAGCGATTGCTTCTTCTATTTCTTTTGGGGTTCTTGTTTTGGTTACAACAACAATCTTGATGTTTTGTTGTTTTGGGAGGCTATTCTGAACTGCCTTCAGGTTCTGCGCTATTGTTTTCATCTCCATCTTCTTCTTCGGACATAATTCTGGTAATCGAAGAAACCAGCGTTCCTTCTCCCAGCTTAATTAATTTAACTCCTTGGGTTGCTCTTCCAATTGCTCTTATTTGGGATACCGGCTGTCTAATTAGTACGCCCTGGTTTGTAATAATCATTAGGTCGTCTTTATCAACAACCTCTTTAATTGTAACCATTTTTCCAACCTTCTCTGTGGTTTTCATGGTTAAAACGCCTTTTCCGCCTCTTTTTTGTGCGCGGTATTGTGATATTTCAGTTCTCTTTCCAAAACCCTTTTCTGTTGCGACCAACACCGTAGTTCCCTCTCTCTTAATTAACAACATCCCAACAAGCCTGTCATCTTTTGAGCTCAAAGTTATTCCTTTTACTCCCATTGTTTTTCTTCCGCTTGGCCTAATTTGTTCTTCAGAAAATCTTATAGATTTTCCATTTCTAGTTCCGAGCAATATGTCATTATCTCCGGTAGAAACTCGAGCCTCTATAAGCTTGTCGCCATCTCTTATTTCAACAGCATAAATTCCCTTCTTTCTCGGGTTTGAGTATGCAGAAAGTTTTGTTTTTTTGACTATTCCCTTTTCAGTTGCCATTACCACAAAGTGATCGTCATTAAATTCTTTAACGCTTATAAATGCACTAACCTTTTCGTCCGGCTCACAACCAATAAGATTTACAATGGCCCTACCCTTTGCTGCTCTTCCGCCCTCTGGTATATCATACACTTTTACCCAATAACACTTTCCTTTGTCTGTAAAAAATAAAATGTAGCTGTGCGTGTTTGCTACAAACAGGTGTTCAACAAAGTCTTCGTCTCTAGATGTTGCTCCCTGAACCCCTCTGCCGCCTCTTCGCTGGCTTCTGTAGGTGTTAAGGTTTGTTCTTTTTATGTATCCATTGTGAGTTATTGTTAAAACCATTTCCTCTTCAGCAATCATATCTTCAATGCTAAGGGTTGTAAAGTCTTTTATTATTTCTGTTCTTCTTTCTTCTCCATATTTTTCTTTAACCTCAAGAAGTTCTTCTTTAATAATTTCTACTCTTTTTGATTTGCTTTCTAAAACTCCTTTTAATTCAGATATGTGTTGTATTATGTCTTTGTATTCACTCATAATTTTATCTGTTTCAAGTCCGGTTAGTCTTTGTAGCCTCATGTCAAGAATAGCCTGTGATTGTTTTTCAGATAACCCAAAGCCCTCCATTAGGGCTTCTTTAGCAGAAACTGGATCCTTGCTTTTTTTAATTGTTTCAACAATTTTGTCTATATTTTTAAGGGCAATTTTTAAGCCCTCTAATATGTGTGCCCTAGCTTCGGCTTTTGCTAAATCAAACTTTGTTCTTTTTACTACTACATCTAGCCTAAAGGATATAAAAACCTCAAGGATCTCTTTTAGGTTCATAACCTTTGGTGTTCCATCGACTAGAGCTAATAAAATTATTCCAAAGGTGTCTTGTAGTTGGGTTTGTTTGTATAGTTGATTTAATACAACTTCGGGGACTGCATCTCTTTTTATTTCAATAACAATTCGCATTCCGTCTTTGTCAGATTCATCTCTTAGTTCTGCTATGCCTTCAATTTTTTTATCTCTAGCTAAATAGGCTATTTTTTCAATTAAGTTTGCTTTATTAACTTGGTATGGTAGCTCTGTAACAATTAAAGAATCTCTTCCTTTAGAGGCTGGTTCGACATGTGCCCTTCCCTGCATAATAACCTTTCCTCTGCCAGTTTCATAGGCATCAACAATGCCTTGAATGCCAAGGGCTTTTCCGGAGGTTGGAAAGTCTGGCCCTTTTATATGTTTCATTAGGTCTTTTACTTCTGCTTCGGGATTAGCTAAAAGCTCTACCAGCCCATCTACCAGCTCTGATAGATTGTGCGGTGGAATTTTAGTTGCCATTCCAACAGCAATTCCTTCTGAACCATTAACAAGTAAGTTTGGATATACTGCAGGAAGAACAGCTGGCTCTTTCAGGGTTTCATCAAAATTGTTTGTCCAAGGAATAGTTTCTTTGTCTATGTCTCTTAAAAGTTCGCTGCCAATTTTTGACATTCTGGATTCGGTATATCTCATTGCAGCTGCTCTGTCTCCATCTACAGATCCAAAGTTTCCTTGGCCCTGAACAAGCTCGTGTCTCATTGAAAATTCTTGGGCCATTCTAACCATTGCGTCATATATAGAGCTATCTCCGTGTGGGTGGTATTTACCTAAAACCTCACCAACCACCCTGGCAGACTTTTTATATGGCCTGTTCCACATTGCAGACATTTCGCTCATACTGAAAAGAATTCTTCTGTGAACCGGTTTTAAACCATCTCTTGCGTCTGGAAGAGCTCTCGACATGATAACCGACATTGAATAGTTTAAATAGCTTTCTTCAAGCTCCTTAACTAACTGTTTATCTAATATATTGTCTCTGCCTAGGTCCATATTATATGTCTATATTTGTTGCGAATTTTGCTCTTTCTGTTATAAAAGACCTTCTGTGTTCCACTTCTGTTCCCATTAATTCTCTAAATCTTACGTTTGTTTCTTCTTCCATAATATGATCAACTGTAACCTGCATAAGTGTTCTGGTTTCCGCATTCATTGTTGTTTCCCAAAGCTGTTCTGCATTCATTTCTCCCAAACCCTTATACCTTTGTATATCAATTTTTGCCTTATTTTCGGACTCCATTCGTTGTAAAACCTGATCTCTTTCTTCGTCTGTATATGCATATCTTTCTTTTTTACCCTGCTTCATTTTATATAATGGTGGCATTGCCATATATAAAAAACCTCCCTGTACCAAGCTTTTCATTTTTCTCCAAAAGAATGTTAATAAAAGCGTTCTAATATGGCTACCATCAACATCAGCGTCTGTCATAATAACTATTTTATGATATCTTAATTTTTCGGGGTTAAAGCTGTTTGGGTCGTCTTCATCTTCACCAAAACCACATCCAAGCGCCGTTATAATAGACTGAATTTCGTTGTTTGCTAAAAGCTTATCTTCTCTTGCTTTTTCTGAGTTAATTACCTTCCCTCTAAGGGGCAATATGGCTTGTGTTCTTCTGTCTCTGCCTTGCTTTGCTGTACCTCCAGCAGAATCCCCCTCAACAAGAAAAAGTTCGCACTGTAGGGGGTCTTTATTTGAACAATCTGCTAATTTTCCTGGCAGGGTTGTTGAGCCTAATCCAGATTTTTTTCTAACTAATTCTCTCGCTTTTTTAGCAGCAATTCTTGCTCTTGCAGCCTCTGCTGCCTTTTCAATTATTCTTTTTCCAACTTTTGGATTTTGTTCAAGAAATGCCTGTATTCCATCATATACAACATTATCTACCATTCCCTTAACTTCACCATTTCCGAGCTTGGTTTTTGTTTGTCCTTCAAATTGAGGTTCTTGAACTTTTACAGAAATAACAACGGTTAATCCTTCTCTGAAATCGTCTCCAGAAAGAGAAAACTTTTCATTCTTTTTTGTTTTAATTAGGTCATTTTTATTGGCATAATTGTTTAATGCTCTTGTAAGGGCAGATCTAAAACCAGAAAGGTGTGTTCCCCCTTCAATTGTATTAATATTATTTACAAAAGAAAAAATATTGCTATTATAGTTTGTGCTATATCTTAAAGCTAAATCTACTGGAACCTCTATGTCTTCTTTTGTAACAGAAATAACTTCGTCATGAATAAGATCTTCGTTTCCGTCTAAATATTTAACAAAATCAGATAATCCTCCAGGAAAACAATATTCCGTTTCTGTTTCTTCGGGTTCATTTATTAATTTAATTGAAAGATTTTTATTTAAATAAGCCAGCTCTTTAAGTCTTCCTTTTATTATTTCTTCTTCAAAACCTTTATGAGAAAAAACAGATTGGTCGGGTTTAAATGAAATAATTGTTCCTGTTTTGTCGCTTTTTCCAATTTTTTCTACCTCTGTCGTAGGTTCTCCTATTTTATATTCTTGCTTATAATAAAACCCATCCCTATGAACTTCGGCTATTAAGGTTTCTGAAAGAGCATTTACAACAGAAACACCAACACCATGTAAACCCCCAGATACTTTATATGTATTTTTATCAAATTTACCTCCGGCATGTAATACTGTCATGACCACTTCCAGCGCTGGTTTTCCTTCTGTTTTATGAATTTCAACAGGAATTCCTCTTCCGTTATCTTCAATAGATATAAAACCATCATTTTTTATAGTAACTATTATAGATGTACAAAAGCCTGCCAGAGCTTCATCAATACTATTATCAACAACCTCACTGACCAAATGGTGATATCCTCTTTTTCCTACGTCACCAATATACATGGCTGGTCTTTTTCTAACAGCTTCTAGACCTTTTAATACAGAAATTTTATCTGCACCGTAGTTATTTTTACTCATTGATCCTCACAGGCATTAATAATATTATTGTTTTTTGATCATTTACATTAGGTAAAAATAATGTAGCAGACAAAGAGTCTTTAAACGTAAATAAAATTTCTTCGTTTGGATATTTTGAAACAGCTTCTTTCAAATATGTTGCATTAAACCCTATAGATATATCTTCACCTGAATATTTGGCTGATTTTAGGGGTGCGTGCACTGTTTTGCTTTCTGGTTGATTAACGCTTTTAAAATGAACTTTCCCCTCGGTTAAATGTAATGAAATTTGATTAGTGTTTTTGTTTGTTGCAATTAAAGCTGCTCTAATATTATTTAACATTTCAGATTTATTAGCAGTAAGTGTTAAAGGATTTTCTTCAGGTATAACAGCATTATAATTTGGATATTTTTCATCAATAATTTTAGAATAAAAAACATCATTATTATTATTTGTAAAAATATAATTTCCACTTAATACTAAATTTGTTTCAGATTGACCCTCTAAAAATGTGCCTAAAATTGATAAAAACTTTTTAGGAATAATAAATGATCCATTTATGTTGGTAGTATTTTGTCTAGATATTTTAACAAGTCTATGTCCATCAGTAGCAACAAAATCTACACTGCTCTCTAAAAAATTAAAACATGCTCCATTTAAAGCTGGCTTGGTTGGTTCGCTGTTTATTGCATATAATAGAGATGAAATAATTTCCTTTAGATTAGAAGTTTCAATACAAAACAAATTATCATGTTTATTTTCTGGAATTTCAGGATATTCTTGAAAAGGTACAGTTGATATATCAAATGAAACTCCTTTTTCTGATTTAATATTAATATGGGGACCAGAAACTTCAATATCAACCCTCCCCTCCTCTAAAACGTTAATTATATCATTCATTTCAGATGTAGGAAAAAGACATTCTCCATCACTATTTACCGATGCATTAATATTTGTTTTTACACCAACCTCCATATCTGTAGAATGCAAAACAACACCAGCAGGTGATGAAGATATATATGTATAATTGACTAAAGGGTTTTGAGATTTTATTTGTGTAGTCTTTGAAAGTTTTGAAAAAGCCTGGTGTAATTCTTTTTTTGTGGTTGAGATATTCATAATTAACCTTCAATATTATAATAATAATGCTTTGAGTACAAGGTTAAATTGGTATATATATTTATTAAATATTTATATATAAAAAATTAATAACAATATTATAAATGTTAACTTGTGGAAAACTATTATAAAAAAGAAATTTATCGTCGATAAAATATAATTTAATATTATTTTTTTAGTAGTGTAGAAAGTGTAGAAAAAATGTTAATAAGTTGATCAAAAATGTATTTTAAAATTATCCGTTAATTTGTGGATAAGTCAGTGGATTTCTTTTTATATAAAATTGAGATTTAATTTTTGCAATCCATTCATTATACCAATCTGATTTTTTCTTATTTAAAGCCATTTCTTCTAGTTCTAACCAGTTTGATTCTAAACTTGGTGGACCGCCCTCTTTTATTTCATCTACCCAAATTAAATGATAACCAAAATCTGTTGATATTGGGTTGCTTACAGTTTTTGTTTTTATATTTTTTATTTCTTGTTTTAATTCAGGAACTTGATAATAATCTAGGTCAATCATTCCTAAAAAACCTTTATTTGTATTACTTGTTTTATCGTCTGAGAAATTAAGAGCAGCGTTACTAAAATCTTCAAAATTATTTATATCATTTTTAATATTATTTATAATATCATAAGTTTTTTTCTTATCTAAATCCGTTGTTTCTGTTCTTATTAAAATATGTCTAGATAAAACCTTTTCTCCGGTCCTTTCAAGAACTTCAATTAAATGATATCCATATTGTGTTTTTATAGGTTCAGTTAATATATTTTTTTCAACAGTAAATACTACCCTGTCAAATTCTTTCACAAATGTTCCTCTAGGCACATAACCTAAATTACCACCCTGGTCTTTTGATCCGGGATCAGCAGAATATTTTTTTGCAGCTTCCTCAAAACTTAAACCACCTAATATTTCATTTTTTACTTTCATTGCTTTTTTAAAAGATTCTTTTTCTGATTCTTCAGAAGGTTTTATTTCAATTAAAATGTGATGCGTTTTATATAGTGTAGGAAAAGATGGTATACTATCTTTATAAACACTAAAAAAATCTATAACATCTCCTCTTGAAACACTTATTGATGTAGTTAATGATGAAGTATATTTTTCTGCCAAAAGTTTACCCTTCATGTCATCACGATAAGATCTTTTAAAATCAGATATTTTTTTACCAAGAGCTTCCTCTGCAAGCTCTTTACTACCAGTTTGAGCTATAATATTGTTAATCTGTTGATTTAGGGCTTTGTCTATATCTTTTTCTAAAATTTCAACAGAATCCTGTTCTGCCATTTCAATAATTAATAATTGTTCAACCATACTTTCTCTCGAAGATTCTAAAATTTCTTGATATATTAACGGATCAGTATTTGGATTTATTTTTTGTTGAGCAGCTACAGCGTTTGCTGCCAATACAACATCACTCATCAAAACAATTTTATTTTCAACTACAGATGCAACTCTATCAAGCAATATTTCTTGTTGTGCCTCGATAAAAGAGGTTATTAATAATATATATAATATTTTTTTCATTTTTGTTTCACGTGAAACGGTCGTTTCAAATATACTAATAAAATTGAAATATCCGATGGCCTAATACCATTAATTCTTTGTGCTTGACCAACTGTTTGAGGCTTTATATTAATAAATTTTTCCCTACTTTCATTAGAAAGGCTTAAAATTGAATTATAATCAAATTCTTGAGGAATAATCATATCTTCATATATTTTAATTTTATCAATTTCCTCTTTTTGTCTATTTATATAACCGCTGTATTTAATAATTGTTTCTGCTTCAAATAAAGTTTCTTTAATCATGTGTTTTGTTAACTTATTTGAGGATATTTTTATATCAATTTCAAAGTTTTTAATAGAAACCTTTGGTCTTTTTAAAACTACAGACATTTTTGTTGGTTCTTTTATTTCTTTTTCATCCAAGGCCTTTAGACTCTTGTTAATTTTGTTTGGATCTATATTATTCTTTTCTAAATATTTTACAATTGAATTTGTTTTTTCAATTTTATATTGGAGTTGATCAAGTGTTTTTTCGTCGAGTAAACAATATTTTCGCGATATTGATAACAGTCTTTGGTCTGCATTAGACGATCTCAGTTGCAACCTATATTCTGCTCTAGATGTAAACATTCTATAGGGCTCATTTGTATCTTTTAAAATTAAATCATCTATTAAAACGCCAATATATGCATCGTTTCTTTTTAAAATAAGGGGATCTTCATTTAAAATATAACACGATGAGTTTATTCCAGCTATAATTCCCTGTGAAGATGCTTCTTCATATCCTGACGTTCCATTTATTTGCCCCGCCAAAAATAAACCTGAAATTGCCTTGCTTTCTAAGCTGTTTTTTAATTGTGAGGGATAGAAAAAATCATACTCTATAGCGTAGCCAGGCCTTATAAATTTAACATTTTCTAAACCCCTTACTGTTTTTAAGCATTTTAACTGAACACTCTCGCTAAGACTTGTAGAAAATCCATTAACATATATTTGTTTGGATTTTGTCCACTCTGGCTCAAGCTGTAAAAGGTGAGAGGGGTTTGAGCTAAATTTATATACCTTATCCTCGATAGAGGGGCAGTATCTGGGTCCGGTTGCCATGTCTTTCCCTGAATACATTGCGGAAGAAGAAAGGTTATCTAAAATCATACCATGTGTTTTATTGTTTGTCCTAAATGAAAAACAAGGTTCATCTTTAGGTTTAAAATTTTTTGTTCTATAAGACAGGGGAGAGGGGTTTTTGTCTCCATAATCCGCACCCCCCACATTCCAGTTAATAGAATTTTTTTGAACCCTTGGTGGTGTTCCTGTTTTTAACCTTCCGGACAACAAACCAAAAGAGTTTAGATTTTCTGTAATTCCTTTAGCCCTTTTTTCGCCATATCTTCCAGCATTAATTTGTTTTTCTCCTATGTGTATTAATCCATTTAAAAAGGTTCCACAGGTTAATACTGCGGCAGAACAGGGTATTAAAGATTTATCTTTTAAAACAACACCACAAACAGTGTTGTTTTTAACCTTTAAAGAAACAACCTCCCCCTCTAAAACATCTAAACCAACATCACTAATATGTTTTTGAGCAATTTTTTCATAAAGATTCTTATCAATCTGAGACCTGGGAGACCAGACAGATCTACCCTTTGATTTGTTTAGTGTTTTGCTTTGAAGTGTTGACATATCAGCAAAAAAGCCCATTACACCTCCCAGCACATCAACCTCCTTTACCATTTGGCCCTTGGCCAGACCTCCCACGGCAGGATTACAAGACGTTCTGCCGACAGATTTTTTATCCATTGAAATTAATAGGGTTTTAACACCTCTTTTATGTGAAGAAAGGGCAGCCTCTATGCCGGCGTGACCACCACCAACTACAACAACATCATATTTGTTTTTGTGTTTCACGTGAAACTACTTTCCTACACAAAAAGAAGAGAAAACGGCATCTAAAACGTCATCCTTCGTTGTCTTTGAGGTTATATTATCTAAAAAGGATATTGCTCTGTTTAGGTCTTCTACGACAAGTTCTAAAGAGTTTTTTTCACTTAACAAAGCACAGGCACTTTTTAGCTGATCTGCACAAGAACTAACCGCAAAGCACTGCCTCTTTGTTGTTAAAAGCACATTTTCGGTTATATTTTTATTTATTAATGACTTATATATTAGAGTTTTTAACTCAGCTATATTTTTTCCGGTTTTTGCTGAAATACAAATGTCATATTTTTTGTTTTTATTGGGGTTTTTAACATCAATTTTATTAAAAACCTGCAGACTGTTTTTATTTTGACTGTTTTGATTGTTGTGGTTTAATAAAATTACCAAATCAGCATCCCTAGACTCTTCAACAGATCGAGCTACACCAAGCTTTTCTACCACATCTACCGACCTGCGCAAGCCGGCGGTGTCTTTTAATAAAACAGGAAGACCGCCTATATAAATATTTTTTTCTATTACGTCTCTAGTTGTGCCCTCAATATCTGTAACTATTGATTGGTCTTTGTTTATTAGGGCATTAAAGAGGGTCGACTTTCCCGCATTTGGCGGACCAACAATAACAACAGAAGCGCCGTCTTGAAACATTCTGGATTCGTTAAAAGACTCTAATAAAGATGCCAGGGTTAACACCGTTTTTGTGAGAACGTTTAAAGAATTTTTAATAAGGTTTGGCTGAAGCTCGTCTTCTGAAATGTCCAAGTTGAACTCAAGGTTTGCAACCACCGAAATCAAGCTTTTTTTACACACACCTATTTCCTTTGAAAGGCCCCCCTTAAGGTTTTTAGCTCCAGCTTTTACACCAGCAATAGACTTTGAGTGAATAATAGAAGAAACGGCCTCTGCCTCCGAAAGATCCATTTTATCATTAAGGTACGACCTTTTTGTAAATTCGCCAGGCTCTGCCAGGCTTGCCCCTGCCGCAAGAGATAAATCAATAATTTTTGAAACAATAACAGGATTTCCGTGACATGAAATTTCAACCATATTTTCACCCGTGTAAGAATTAGGCGCAAGGTACGTTGTTATAACAGCTTCATCAAAGACAACATCGTCTTTGTCAACGAGCAAATGAACGCCGGAGCCCACAGATTTTTTATGTAGATTGGCGCCCCTGATAAACGAGGACACATTTTTTAAAGCTCCCCTTCCAGAAACCCTAACAACAGCAATTCCGCTTATTCCTGGTGGGGTTGAACAGGCAACTATTGGCAAAACTTACGTCCTTTTTTATGATTTTTCGTTGTTGATTATTTTTTGTTGTGCTATTTGCATAATATTAAAACACAAATAGTATAAATTTAGCCCCGAAGGAAAAGAATAAAACAAAAAGAACATCATCCCCGGAAACATATACTTCATCATTTGTTGTGTTGCTTCCTGCGCCGGATCTCCCCCAGCGGGCTGAGAGGCTGAGCTAAGCTTCATTGTGTAATACATTGAGGCTGACATTAAAAACGGAAGAATGTTAATTGGAATCCCACCGAGGCTAAAAAGAGTGTCTGCTGCAGACAGGTCGTTAATCCAAAAAACGAAAGATTCCCCCCTAAACTCTATAGTGTTTCTAAAGACCATAAACACCGACATCAACACCGGCATTTGAATTAAAAGAGGAAGACATCCGGCAAGAGGGTTAATTTTATGTTCTTGAAAAAGAGCAGCCATTTTTTGTTGCTGGAGAGTTGGGTTGTTTTTGTATTTAATTTTAATGTTGTTCATAATAGGAGAAATTTCCTGCATCTTTTTAGACGATCTGAGTTGTTTAGCCATAAGGGGGTATGTAACAAGCTTAATAAGAACCGCAAAAAGAACCACAACAACACCATAGTTTGGTATTAGTCCATATAGCAAAATCATAATGCTATATACCAACCAAGAAACAGAAGAAAGCCACTGCCAACCAAGAATTTTTTCTTCAAGACCCACACCCAAAGCTTCAACGCTTGTATAGTCAAGGGGTCCCAAATAAAGCTTGTTTTTTTCAAGGTTTATATCCTGTGTTATGTTTATGTCTACACCAGCCCTTGAGAAAGAGGGGTATTTATATAGTTCCACCATATCAGATTTTTGAGGAACAAAAAATACACCAAAGTACTTGGTTCTATATCCAGCAAAGTCCACCAAACCAACATATTTTTTAGTTTCTTCGCTAATGCTTTTTGTGTTTGAAGGTCCAAAAAAGCCAGCAGAACCAACCCTAAAAGACTCAATACTACCAACCTGACTAACCAAACCCTCCATAAACATGGCATCTTGTGAACCCTCGTGTTCGGGAAGACCCCCAACCCAAGATAAAATATATTTTTCATCAAGAGAGCTTTCTTTTATTTCCCTTAGGCTAACATCAACATCAACCTCATAAGAATTATAATAAAAAGTAAGCTTTTTAGTTACCGGTTGACCCATATAAGCTGTTTCAAAAACCATTGAAGAGCTGCGATTTTCTTCTGAAAGAACAACAGAACCACCAGACACAATAGACCAAAGTTCGTCCAAAACAACAACTTCGCCCGACTGGTTAATAAAGCTTACAACCAGGTTTTTTTTGTTTTGATTGTCAATTAAGCCCAAAGACTCTTCTGAGCTTTTAAGGTGTTTTTTTAGATTAAAAGAAAAAATAGAGCCACCCGCAAGATTGTTTATTTGTGCAACATAAGATCCCCCGTCAACGACAAGCGTTTCACTCTCTATGTTGTTTTCTGGCGCCCCTGTTTTTTTGAGAACTTTTTGATCTTGTTTAGAATATTTTTCAACAACAGTTGTGTCAGCCGAGGGTAGGTCTTTAGGATCTTTTTCAGAAGGAGAAATAAGCTCAAGATAGCTTGGCCACAATAATAATATTGCACCGATTAAAATAAAACCAGTGAGAGTTTTGCGATCCATTTTATGAAGAAACGGTAAGACGTTTACGACCCTTTTTCATGCGGGAAGACAAAACCTTTTTTCCACCAACGGTCGACTTTCTTTTCATAAAACCGTGCTTGTTTTTCCTTTTTCTGTTGCTAGGCTGATACGTTCTTTTCATAATAATGTATTGCCGAAATATAGTCCAATTAAACTATTTGTAAAACAAATAAAACCACACACAAAAACCAAAAAAGTCTATGCAAGAACAAAAAAAGAGCGTAAAGTAGTGGAATATGAACATAAAAATATGTTAATAACGTGTGGATAACTTATGAACTATAAAGAAATTTGGAAAAAAACAGAGGAAGACCTTAAAACAAGCCTACCTGCGCACGCTTATGAGGCCTGGATAGAAACCCTTTCTCCCGTTGGCGTTACAAACCAGATATTTATACTAGAAGCGCCCAACCAGTTTGCCTATGACTGGATTATAAACAACTACCACGATATAATTTTATCTTCTTTGAGGGTGGTGGAAAAAGATCTTGAGCTTAAAATTTCTATTGCTCCCCAATCAGAACAAAACATTTCATCTACAGAGCTTGACCACGAAGAGCCCACAAAACAAAGCAATGCAGGAAAAAGAAGCAACATTAACCCAGCAAACATTTTTTCTGCTTTTATAGAGGGACCAAACAATGTTTTTGCAAAAAATGCAGCACACAAGGTTGCAAACACCCCCGGATCTTCTGACTTTAACCCGCTTATTATATATGGCGGTGTGGGTTTAGGAAAAACCCACCTTTTACACTCAATTGCAAACGAGCTTATAGGCTCCAAAAAACAACTTAATGTTGTTTTGGCCTCTTCAGAAAAATTTACAAACGACTTTATTGCCAGCATCCAAGAAAACAAAACACTAGACTTTTCAAAAGTTTATAGAAAAGCTGATGTCCTGTTAATTGACGATATTCAGTTTTTTCAAGGCAAAGAACAAACACAAGAACAGTTTTTTCACACCTTCAACGAGCTTTATACAAGCGGCAAACAAATAGTTATGACAGCAGACAGGTATCCCGGTGAAATGGTTGGTCTTCAAGACAGGCTTTTGTCAAGGTTTGAGTCTGGTCTCCACGCAGATATACAGCCACCCGACTTTGAAACCCGGGTTGCAATTTTATCAACAAAGGCAAAACAAAACAACGTCAAAATTGAAGGAAGACACCTTGAAAAAATTGCATCACACGTCCGAACAAACATTAGAGACCTTGAGAGCTGTGTAACAAAAATATTTGCACACGCCACCCTTTCGGGGGACAAAATTAATGAGGCGCTGGTTGAGTCTATAATAAGAGAAAGGCTTGGTGATCAGGGTTACGGACAGGTCAACATGCAAGATGTTGTAAGCGGTGTTTGTGGAATATTTTCTGTTTCTCAAGAAGAGATGGTAGGCCAGTCAAGAAGAAAAAACATTGCAGAAGCAAGGCAAGTTGCAGCATACATGGCTCGAGAAGTTTTAGACATGCCGCTGAGCGAAATAGGCGTACACCTAGGAGGAAGAGATCACACAACAATTATGCACGCACACAAAAAGGTCTCAGAACTATTAAAAAAAGACGATAAATTTAAAAGAAGAGTAGATATAATTTATAACGAGCTAAATCTTAGCTAAAGGAAGAAAGATGGCAAAAGGAACAGTAAACAAAGTAACACTTATAGGAAGGCTTGGTCAAGACCCCGAAATAAGGTTTACAGGAGATGGAGCGGCGGTTGCTAGTTTTAGCGTAGCCACCAACGAATCTTGGAAATCAAAAGACGGAGAGACACAAGAAAGAACTGAGTGGACAAAGGTCACGGTGTTTGGTTCTACTGCAGAAAAATATGTACAGCCATATGTCAAAAAGGGAACGTTAGTTTATATAGAAGGTTCTTTAAAAACTGACAAATGGCAAGACAAAGAAGGTAACGACAGATATTCAACCGGAGTTGTGGCAAACAATTACGGAGGGGTACAAATACTGGGTGGAGGAGAAGGCGCCTTAGATTCTTCTTCTGGTATGAACCAAGAGCCTGTAAAAAAAGAAAATCTAGATCAAACAGTAGAAGACGACGACCTACCTTTTTAAAAAATGAGAGAACCCCACCCAAGAAGCTGGCCAATAAGGTATGTTATTGGGGTCTTTTCGCTTTTTCTTTGTAGTGTTCTTACAAAATTTTCTGTTGAGGGTAAAAACAACCTGCCTCCAACAGGGCCATATATATTGGCGCCAAACCACATAGACGATGTTGACCCAGCACCAATCACAGCTGCGGTTGTTAAGCCTATCACATATCTTATGGCAGAAGACCAAGCGGAGCTTCCTTGGTACAAGGCGTGGGGACCCTGGTCTTATGGGGTTATGTTGGTAAACAGATCAAACCTTCAGATTTCTACGATAAAAAACATTCAAAAACAAATACAAAAAAAAGAGATAATTTGCATTTTCCCGGAAGGAACCATAAAAGGAGAAGGGCTTAAAAAAGGGAAAAAAGGGGTTGCATATTTTGCAATAAAAAACGAAATACCAATCATTCCTACCGCCGTCATAGGGACTAAGGGAATTTTAGAAAAAGCAAGAGCAATGAAAAGAGAAAGGGTGAAGGTTGTTTTTGGAAACCCTATATTTACAAAGAGCGGAGACAGTGTTGATGACATAACCGCAAAAACAATGCAGGAAATTAAAAAATTATTACCTAAAAACTATTAAAAGGGAGAAAAACGATGAACATAGAACTATTGACAACAGTACTCAAAATTGTGATTTCAACAGCCCTGTTTTTTGTTTGGGTTGTAAGGTATGACAACATAATTACAGAGTTTAGAAAAGACTACAATTACCCAGACTGGTTAAGAGACCTTACGGGGATTGCAAAACTTTCTTGTGCAGCAATGTTGTTGAGCACAAACCAAGACTTAAATGAGCTGGGACTAAAAGGAATTATAACATTAATGGTGTTTGCAATACTTACACACATAAGGGTAAAAAGCTCTTTTAGAAAGGCTGTTCCTTCGGTGGCACTAATGTCTCTTTGTCTTGCACTTCTTTATTTTGGCTAGCTGTTAACAAAAACAACCTTACCAACAACGCCACGCTTAGCAATTTTTTCAATTGCTGCAACAGAGTCCGACATTGGGATGGTTTCAGATATAAAGGGAGTTAGTTTTCCAGCCCCCAAAAGCTCACCTATTTCTTTTAGGTTTTGAGCGTTTTGTTTCGGCTCCTCCTGCTGAAAGCGCCCTATAAAGACGCCAGAGACAGCACAACCCTTTAACAACATAAGGTTGGTTGGAAAAGACGGAATTTTTCCCGCAGCAAAACCAACAACAAGATATGTTCCTCCCCAACCAATAGATCTTAAAGCCGGCTCAGCAAAACAGTCGCCTATTGGATCGTAAATTATTGAAAAACCGCCGCGAACGCTCTTGGACTTTAGCTCTTTTGTAAACGCTTTTTGACCCTCTTTGTTAAGTTTTTCTTCACCATAAACGACAACATCGTCAACGCCATACCCAGCACACACCTCAGCCTTTTCTTTAGTAGAAACAGCGGCCACAACCCTAGCCCCAAAAGATTTTGCAATGTCTACAGCAGCCAAACCAACACCACCGGCGGCCCCCAAAACTAGAACTTCATCATCCTTGTTGATGTCCGCCCTTTGAACAAGGGCATGATAGCTTGTGCCATAAACCATAAAAACACCAGCTGCAATGTGGAAAGGAAAGCTTTCAGGAATTGGGAATGCCATCTGTGCAGGTAACACAATCTTTTCTGCAAAAGCGCCAAAGCCTTTAAAAAAAGCAACACTATCCCCAACGCTATGCATATCAACACCCTCTCCAACCGAAGAAACAACCCCAGCACCTTCATGTCCCGGCGAAAAAGGCCTTTCTGGCTGAAATTGATAAAGGCCCTGAACAATAAGGCTGTCAGGGTAATTTAGGCCAGCCGCCTTTATGTCCACAACGACCTCGCCCGGACCGGCAACAGGGTCTGCCACCTCTTCCCAAACAAGATCTGAAACCGGCGCAAACTTCTTACAAATAATAGCTTTCATAGTTACTCCTAGTGTTTAAAAACCCTAAACCCTGTAAAGGCCATAGCAATTTTATTTTTATTACAAGACTCTATCACCTCAACATCTCTAATAGATCCGCCCGGCTGAACAATTGCTGCAATTTTATGTCGAGCCATAGCCTCTATTGAATCTTTAAAGGGAAAAAACGCGTCAGATGCCACCACACACCCTTTTGGTATTTTTGTTTTTTCAAAAGCAATTTTTGTGGCATCAACCCTACTTGTTTGTCCGCCAGAAATGCTAATAATTTTGTTGTTTTTAGCCACAACAATAGCATTAGACTTTGTGTGTTTAACAACCTTCCAAGCAAATAAGGCAGTTGAAATTTGGTTTGGAGTCAATTTTTTCTTTGTTGGAACAACAAGCTGGTTTTTAAGAAGCTTCGAATCGTCACGCTCCTGACCCAGGCTACCACCACCAATCGTTTTGATTGAAAAACCCGCAGAGGAGTAGTCTTTTAGGCTCAATACGCGCAAGTTTTTTTTCTTTGAAAATATTTTTAGCGAACCGGCGTCAAAAGAAGGAGCAACTATAATTTCAAAAAAGACCTTGTTTATTTTTTTTGCAAGACCAACAGTACATTTTTTATTTAATGCAACCACTCCACCAAAAGCCGAAAGACTGTCGACAGCAAGGGCTCTAGAGAAAGCCTCAGTAATGTTTTTTCCTACACCAATACCGCACGGCGAGTTATGTTTAATAATAACGCAAGCGGGAGACTTTTTAAATTCTGATAAACACTGCAAAGCTGCGTCGCCATCTAGGTAGTTGTTGTAAGAAAGATCCTTGCCTTGAATTTGTTTGGCCTGAGGAATTCCAGAAGAAAAGCCCGTATCCGCTTTAACCACAAAAGCCTCCTGGTGCGGGTTTTCTCCGTAGCGCAAAGAAATATGTTCATCACCCTTTTCAGATAGCTCATCAAAAATTGTTTGATCATATTCTGCACAATGACCAAAAGCTTTTTTAGAAAGCTTAAACCTTTTTTTCTCTGAAACACCGCCCAAAGAAAGATCTTTAGAAAAACTAGAATAGTCTTTAGGGCTTACAACAACACTAACCCATTTAAAGTTTTTAGCAGCAGCACGAATCATTGTTGGCCCACCGATATCAATGTTTTCTATCTTGTCATCTAGAGAAGACCCCGGTGTTTTTGCGACCCTTGAAAAGGGATAAAGGTTGCAAACAACTAAATCAATCCAGCAAACACCATGCTCTTCGGCCTCTTGTTTGTCTTTATCTCTTTGGCCTAAAATGCCACCAGAAATTAAAGGGTTTAGGGTTTTTACTCTTCCGCCAAAAATTTCTGGAAACTTGGT
Source organism: uncultured Fidelibacterota bacterium (assembly GCA_902578385.1). GTDB lineage: Bacteria > Fidelibacterota > Marinisomatia > Marinisomatales > Marinisomataceae > Marinisoma. Next base: position 72,816 of record CACHCR010000001.1, read on the forward strand.
TATGGTGGATATTTTTTTAACACCTATTCCACCTTTTTTGAGAGCTTTTGCAGTTCCTCCGGTGGCAACAATTTGAACCCCAAATTTTTTTAAAGACCTTGCAAAAGGTAGTAGCCCCTTTTTGTCAGAAACAGAAATTAAGGCAGTTTTTGGAATTATTTTGTTACCCATCCGCACCAGGAAGTTCTGGACCTTTTTTATCAATCAGCTTGTCTCTGTATGCAAGAGCAACTAGCGCAACCGCCAAAAGTGCAACAGAGGCTGAAAGATACAACGAATCAATTCCTGTGATCTCTTCAAAAGAAATGTGTCTTGCAAGCGCAAACATTCCAATATAAAGCGGATAACGAACAGGTATTTTCCCGGTTGAAAAAAAGATGTTTACCATCTGCATAATTTCAAGATAAATAAATAACATCAAGACGTTTTGCACCTTAAGGCTGCCGCTGATGAAAACACTATTTATTTCCTCAAAACAAAGAAACATAACCATCCCAAGTATTATTAAATGCAACACTCTTTCGATAAGAGTTATTCCGCTAAAAAACATTTTAGTATTCATTATTACTCCAGTTGTTAATTATCTCAATAAAAGCTTCTCCCTCGAGCTTTTGCACTCTTTCTTTAAGAGAATCAATAGAGTCATTTTCAAAAACGGGGCAAGATTTTTGCAACAAAATTGGACCCCCATCAACCTCTTTAGTAACCAGATGAATTGTACACCCAGTCTCTTTGTCGCCAGCATCTAAAACGCTTTTATGAACATCGCTGTTCATGCCCCCAGCATACTTTGGCAGCAACGAAGGGTGAACATTAACTATTTTGCCAAACCATCTGTCAACAAACTCTGATGAAAGAATTCTCATAAACCCAATAAGCAAAATTAAATCAATTTTTTTATCCTCTAAAATTTGTGACATTTCAAAATCAAAAACATCACGTTTTTTATTTTTATGACAAATAAAGTGGTTTTCTATTCCATAACCCCTGGCTTTTTTTAGAATACCAGAGGTTTCGTTGTTTGACAGCACAACCTCAACGGTGGCCGAAAGGCCACCAGAGCCAATGGCCTCGACAATAGGAACAAGGTCTGTTCCGTTGGTTGATCCAATCACGGCCAACCTCAACCCAGCAACTCCTTCATTCTTTTGGTTCTAGAGTCAATTAGTTTTTTTGTACCAATATCTTTTCTGTGAAAAAGATTTCCTGAAATTTTTGATATTTTATCCTCGGCAAAAGATTCAGCTTGTTTAATGTCGCTGCTTTTTCCAACAACGGCGGCTGTTCTAGAGCCACAGGCTATTAACTTTTTGTCTTTTAACATTACCGATGCAAGAAAAAGTGACGAGTCATTTTGATTACAAACAACCTCAAACCCCCTTGAGGGCTTGTTAGGATAGCCAACGGGCACAACATATTTACAGACAGTAGCAAGCCTTTCAAAACAGACTTCTTGTTTTTCTAGAGACCCACCAACTATAGACATGCAAACAGATAAAAAGTCTGATTTTAATATGGACAATACGTTCATTGCCTCTGGATCTCCAAAGCGAGCATTATATTCAATTACCTTTACCCCGCTCTTGGTTAACATAAAACCACCATATAGCACACCAACATAGGGCGTGCCAGTTTCTTTAAAAAGCTGTTTAGCAACAAGCTCGTTAGTTTTCTGAGCATCGCTAATGTTTTTTTTGCTTAAAAAGGGAAGAGAGTGGTTTTCAAAAGAATAGGTTCCCATTCCACCAGTGTTTGGCCCGGAATCCCCCTCATACGCTCTTTTGTGGTCTTGAACGACGGGCATGTGCTTGCAAACCTTTCCATCTACAAAGCTCATCAGTGAAAACTCTTCTCCAACCAGCTTTTCTTCAATTAAAAATTTTCCACCGACCTTAACTATTTCGCCAACATAATCAAGAGCCTCTTTTATGTCCTTTAAATGTTCACCAGAAACACGAACACCTTTTCCGCCCATGAGACCATCAAACTTTATTACATATTCTCCCCCCAGCTGTTTTATAAACTCCTCAACACCCTCAGCCGAAGAAAATTCCCTTCTTTTTGGGTTTTTTTCTGGACAACATAGATCAATTATTGTTCTGGCAAAAGACTTGCTAGCCTCTATCATTGCAACCTCTTTTTTGGGGCCAACACAACGAACACCAACCATCTCAAGCTCGTTAACAACACCGCTAGCAAGAGGGTTTTCTGGACCAATGATTGCCAAATCAATTTCTTTTTCTTTACTGTAGGCAACAATGCTAGAGACAGCCTCAACATCAGAAACAAAATAGTCTTTACAAAGCCTACTAATCTGTGGATTTATGTCCTTAGATATACAAAAAATGGAGTTTTCTATTAAGCTTTGTGAAATGCTTCTAACAATTGCAACCTCTCTGGCTCCCGACCCCAAAACCAAAACATTTTTCATTCTTTAGAAGCGCGGTTATTTTCAAGCTCTGATAAATATTCTTTAGATATTTTGCCTGCACAATATTTACCTGTAAAAACAGAGTCTTCAAAGCTTGTTATGTTTGGGTTACCTATGTGTGCTGCCATTCTTAGGTCTTCAATGTCTTGGTAGATGAGCTCGTCTGCCCCAATAAACAGCTTAATTTCTTCAACAGTTTTTCCATGTGCAACAAGCTCTTTTGTTGCGGGCATATCTATACCATAAACATTTTGGTGGCGCACAGGGGGAGCGGCAGAAGCAAAATAAACATTTTTTGCTCCCTGTTTTCTCACCATCTCAACTATTTTTTTTGATGTGTTGCCACGAACAATCGAATCATCAACCAACAAAACATTTTTATTTTTAAACTCAATTTCTATTGGGCTTAGCTTGTGAGCAACAGACCTTTTTCTAATGCTTTGTCCTGGCATGATAAACGTCCTGCCTATATATCTGTTTTTAATGAAGCCTTCCCTATATTTAACACCAAGCTTATGAGCAACCTGCATAGCAGATGTCCTGCTTGTGTCTGGAACAGGTATCACAGCTTCTATATTAAGTTGTGAATACTCTTTGAGAATTTTTTCTCCTAGAAAATCCCCCATTCTTAATCTCGATTTATGAACAGATATAGAGTCAATAACAGAGTCAGGGCGGGAAAAGTATACAAACTCAAAAAGACAAGGGGAGTGAGAAATAGACTCCGCACAAACACCCTTTTCTACAACACCTTCTTCTGATATAATGATGGCACTGCCGGGATCAACATCATGTTCAAAGTCGTAGCCCAGGGCGCTTAAAGCAGAGCTTTCTGAGGCAACCATAAAAGAGCCATCACCCTTTTTACCCAAAACAAGAGGCCGAATCCCATTTGCGTCTCTAAAGGCTACCAAACCAACACCACCAACAACCATCGTTACGGCAAAACCACCCTCACATCTTTTATAAACCTCCCTCAGCGCTGCAAAAACATGACTACTTTGTAATACGTCAAACTTTGTTTTTGATAGCTCATATGCAAAAAGATTTAACAACACCTCAGAATCAGACTGGGTGTTAAACTGACAAAAGTGAGTCTCCAAAAGAAATTTTTTCATTTCGTCGCTGTTGGTAAGCGTTCCGTTGTGTGCTAAACAAATATTTACAGGGTTTGAAGAGTAAAACGGCTGTGCCTCTGAAACATCTGAGCAGCCAGCGGTGGGATATCTTACGTGGCCAATTCCTACGTTGCCATCCAAACCCAAAGATTCGCTTGTTTTAAAAACCTCAGTTACAACACCAAGCTCTTTATGAAGGGAAAGTTTTTTGTTATCCCAGGTTGCAATGCCGGCTGCGTCTTGCCCCCTGTGTTGAACCTGAATTAGAGCGTCATAAATTTCACCAGAAACGTTTTCTGTTGGGTGGTATAGACCAATTATCCCGCACACCTTACAGCTCCTCCAAAATTTTATTTATTTCGCCGAGGTATGTATGGGGAGTTAATTCAAGAAGTGCTTTTTTATCTTTTTCAGCAATGTTAAGACCGTCAACCAGCCGTAGATAGGATTTTTTTGTTAATGGTTTGCCCCTTGTTAGCTTTTTGATCTTGTCATAGGCGGACACGTCACCAGATTTTCTTAAAATTGTTTGTATGGCTTCTGCAAGAATGCTCCAGCTTTCATCCAACTCTTTTTTCATCTGTGCCTTGTTTGGAGAAACTCTCAAAACCCCCCTAGCAAGGTTCTTATATGAAAGGAGAGAGTGAGCAAAGCCAACACCAATGTTTCTAAAAACAGTGCTACCGCTTAAATCCCTTTGAAGCCGCGACTTCGTAATTCTAGATGCCAAAAAAGAAAAGTTGTTGTTTGCTATATCTAGATTTCCTTCAGCGTTTTCAAAAAAGATCGGATTAATTTTGTGGGGCATTGTGCTTGAGCCGACTTCACCAACCACGTTTTTTTGAACAAAAATACCTCTACTTATATATAGCCACATATCTACAGAAAAATCAGAAAATATATTATTAATTCTCACAAAAGAGTGCAACAGTTCAGCAAGAGAGTCCCCGGATTCAACTTGTGTAGAAACTGGTGATTGTGTGAGGCCCAGTTTTTTTATAAACCTTTTTGAAAATGCCGACCAGTTAAAGCTTGGGAAAGCAACCTTGTGAGCCGCATAAGATCCTGTTGCTCCAGAAAGTTTCGCAAGGAGCTTTGTTTTTTTTACTAAAACAAGCTCTCTTTCTACCCTAGATATAAAAATAGCAACCTCTTTTCCAAGGGTTGTAGTGGTGGCAGGCTGTCCGTGCGTAAGTGACAGTAAAGATAAAGATTTTGTTTTTCTTGAAAGCGCTCTAAGCTCTTTAAGAACGCCTTTTATTGAAGGAACTATTATATTTTCGACAGCCCCCTTTGTCATTAAAGAGTATGCTGTATTGTTAATATCTTCTGATGTAAGGCCAAGGTGTACAAGTGGCACCAAATCATTTCGGCCTGCCCTTTTTAGTTTTTCTGATATAAAGACCACCACAGCATTTACGTCGTGATTGGTTTTTTCTTCAATTTTTTTTATTTGTTTAAAGTCTTTTGCTGAAAACTCAGCATATAGGTTTTTTAAGGAGGTTAAAGCCTTTTTGCTTAAGCTGCGGGTTTTGTGAAGGGGTTTGCAATCGACCAAGGCCAAGAGGTATTTTACTTCAACCATTACGCGATAGCGCATTAGTGCCTGCTCTGAAAAATATGCTTCTAATTCAGAGACGTTTTGTTTATATCTCCCGTCGATTGGAGAAATACTGCTCACATTGAACCGACGTTTAGTATTCTGTGTACTGCAATAGCACAATTCCCAGGATCTAACACAGTAAGAACAGGAGTCTTGCTTGGCATCTGAAGCGTTGAATGTATGTTAACGCTCATATCAACCTTGTCTTTGAAAGGGGGACAGGCGATTGTTGGTTTGTTGCAGTTAGCACCAACAAATCCAGAAAGAGCGTTTGACCTTCCAGCAATTGTAACAAACACAACAGCGTCTTTTTCTCCAAAAGACCTAATAATTTCTAGAACCCTTTCAGGGTTTTTGTGGGCAGATGCAGCATGAACCTCATGTTCAACACCAAGAGTGTCAAGAACACCGGTGATTTTATCTGCGTGAGGCTGGTCGGACGTTGAGCCCATGATTAGTACAGCTTTCATAATAATTCCTTTATGTTTTGAGTAATGCGTTTATTAATGTTGTCGAGGTTGGGAAAGACAAACTTTTCTCCCGTAATTAGCTCATATAATAAAATATATCTTGCTGAAAGTTCAGCAACAAGCTCGTCCGGAGCGTCAGGTAAAACCTCGTCATTGTAAGGATCACAGTTTTTTGCGAACCAAAGCCTTAAGAATTCTTTATCAATATTTTCAGGCTCTTGTCCATTCTTAATTCTGTCCTTATAAGAGCCGCTAATCCAAAATCTGCTTGAGTCAGGGGTGTGTATTTCGTCAACAAACTTAATTTTACCAGAAGAGTCTTTACCAATTTCATATTTAGTGTCTACAAGAATTAATCCATTTTTCTCTGCAGTTTTTTGACCAAAAGAAAAGAGGTCTAGGCTCATTTTTGCAGCAAAATCATAATCTTCAGCCGTCATAAGACCAAGCTCGATAATCTCTTCTCTAGACACCGGACGATCATGCACCTTGTCTTTGGTGGTTGGGGTCAGCATTGGTACATCAAGCTTATCGTTTTTTGTTAAACCCTCAGGAAGAATGTTTCCGCAATATTCGCGATCACCCTTATTATATACTGTCCAAAGAGAGGTGTCAGTTGTCCCGGTAATATATCCCCTAACCACAAACTCAACAGGAAACACATCACACTTTTCTACAATTGAAACGTTTGGGTCAGGTGTTGATATTAGATGGTTTGGAAAAAGGTGTTCTGTTTGTTTGAACCACCAAGCGCTAACAGAGTTTAAGACTGCCCCCTTGTATGGAATTGCAGCTAAAACACGATCAAAAGCGCTTTGTCTGTCGGTAGAAATCATAATAACCTTCTCGTTTAAAAAATAGGCGTCCCTTACTTTTCCGACTTTTTTATTTGGGGCGTCAATATTGGTGTCCTGAATGGTATTAGTCAGGTTCTGGTTAATTTCCTGATAATATTTTTTGTCAATATTCATGACATTTTTGTGAAACGGGATTAGCAAAAATATGACTATTTAAAATTAAATCCACATCTTTTTTTCTGGAACCTGAATTAATTTTTATTTCCCAAACAACGCTTCTTTGAACTGAATTTAAACCTGTAAAATTAAAACGATCGCGCAACGTTTGTGTTATACTTTGACCATGAATATCATCATTGTTTCTAACCAGAAACCTGTCAACACCACTGCTTTCACCTATTTTGGTCATATATTCTTTGCTGGGATTAAACAAGACATCTGTTGCAAGAAGACTGTTAAGGTCTATGTCGCCATCAATTTCAAAATGAACATATTTTTTTATTTTAGCATCAATTCCAAGCCCATTAATGCATTTTTCAACAGAGCCTGCTTCATTATCTGCGATAATTGTTGAAATAAGAATCTCTGTTTTGTTTTTATTTTTTTCAAACCTTTGAACCCTTGTTTTTTTAGACTCAAACCTTAGGGCTTTATAGCTAAAAGGCTTGTCGGACTCAATATATTTCTTCATACTTGAAAAAATATCTCCAGCTTCGTTGTTTAGGGTTCGTTCGGGATGGGGCATCATTGCCATTACATTACCAGACGGGTTGCTTAGTGCGGCCGCAGAAAACAAAGACCCGTTAGGGTTTGTGGGGAAGTCTTTAGAAAGCAGCCCGCTGCTATCACAATACTGATATGTTATTAAGTTGTTGTGTAATATTTCTTTTTCAACATCTTTATCAAAAACAAAGCGCCCTTCGGCATGTGCTATTGGTACGCGCAAAGGCTTACCGCCTTTTTTAGCAAATGCAGAGAGCGAGTCTTCATTAGGTTTTATGTAACACCACTTGTTGTAATAGCCGGTTCCAACAATTCTATTTCCAACTACCCTTTTGTTGTCTGCTAAAGAAACCAGGGTGTTAAAATTCTCATTACCCGGAACCAGCCCCGACTCTACTAAAATTTGAGCCCCATTACAAATGCCCAAAACTGGCTTGCCCAGCAAAGACTGTTTTTTGACCTCTTGCATAACCGGTTCAAGGGATGCAATTATTCCTGACCTAGATCTATCCTCAAAGGAAAAGCCACCAAGAATAATATATCCAGCATAATTTTTTAACATGTCAGGGGGGTCGTTCCAAAAATGTCCGAAAGGCTCAAAACCATGCTTTTTCAACATGTTTATAGTTTCATTTTCTGTATTAGACCCAGGAAACTGAATAAAGGCTATTTTTTTACTGCTCACTTAAGTGCACCGAGTTTAGACCGTCTTTTATAATAAAACCAATTTCACTACAGTTGTCTTTTCCAACCAGTGAAACCAAGCGCTCTTTTTGACTTTTATCTATAATTAATACTAACCCAATTCCCATGTTAAAGGTTTGATATAAATCTTCTTTTTTAATATCAAGGTTGTTTTGTAAAAACTTAAATATTGGAATCTTGCCCCAAGACTTAGTATTAACAGATAAAGAAAAATCCTTAGGAACAACCCTTGGAACGTTGTCCACCAATCCACCGCCAGTAATATGAGAAATGCTTTTAAGCGCTATTCCAGCACCAACCGTTTTTTCGATTAGAGAACTATAGTTTGTGTGAGGCGCCAATAAGCTGTCGCCTATTGATATATTATAGCCAGGCAATGTGTCTGATGTGGTAAGACCCATAGATTCAAAAATTAATTTTCTTGCCAAGGAGTAACCATTTGTATGTAAACCGTTTGAAAAAACGCCAATAGCAATATCACCATCACAGACGCTAGATCCATCAATTATTTTATTCTTTTCAACAACGCCGGTTGCTACCCCCACCAAGTCATATTCGTTTGCACGGTATGTTCCAGGCATTTCAGCAGTTTCTCCGCCTACTAAGGAAACCCCATGTTGTTTACATTCTTGGGCAACACTTTTAATAACCTCAGAAACAATATTTTTGTCAAGACTGCTACCAGCAACATAGTCCAAAAATGTTAAGGGAACGGCGCCCGTAGCAGCAACATCATTACAACACGCATTAACCAAATCGTGCCCTATATATTTAAAGTTGTTTGCGGCCATAGCAACAGACATTTTGGTTCCAACCCCATCAATACTTTGAACTAAAACAGGGTCTTTAAACTCGCTTAAAACATCTTTTAAAGAATACATTGAACCAAAGCCGCCAATCGAAGACAGGACGTTTTTGCTATATGTACTGCTAATATCTTTTTTTGACATTTCAATAGCCTCATCAGCTTTTTTAATATCTACTCCCGCATCTTTATAGGTTATTTTTTTATTCATTTTTGTAACCTTTCCCTAAGCGAGTTTTCCCAAACCCTTTTTGCCTTTATTAAATCTAGTTCTATGAAATTTTTAATAATAATTTTGTTGGAATCAACAGTTTTACCAACCTGTTTATAGCTACAGTTCTTGTTGTTTAGGATTTTTTCAAAAGCAGCTGAGTTTTTTTCTGAAACCTCAACAAGAAAAGAAAGATTTTCGCTAAACAAACAATTTTTATCTAAGCCCTCAATAACACAGCCAATATCGTTTAAAAAGCTCATTTTTGTGGCAGTGGTAGCGAGACCGCCCAGCCCAACATAAGAACAAGATTGTAGTAACATGTCTTCATTTGCTTCTAGAACACAGCCTAACATATTGTTGTATTGTTTTAAATCAACCCCTTCAACTTTTGTGTTGTTAATTCCAAGAATATCGCTAACAATGCTGCCACCAAGAAAAGTAGACGTTTCCCCCAATAAAAACAAGTTTGACGACAAAGACTGAAACCCGTTTTTTAAAATTCTTTTCTTTTTAATCTTTCCAAAACACCCAATCATTGGGCTTGCCGGTATAGAACGATCACCACTTTGATTATAAAAACTCACATTGCCCGCAACAATGGGCAGATTTGTTGTTCCGTTAAAGTGCATATTGTCACAAACATCTCTTATTGCAAGACAGCTTTGTGAAAACTGCCACATTTCTTCTGGTTTTTCGGGGTTACCAAAACACAGACAGTCTGTAAGGGCAATAGGGGCGGCACCAACTGAAACAGTTTTTGCACAACCCTCTAAAACAGCATATTGAGCCACCAAATAGGGGTCAATTTTACCGATTGCGGGGTTGTGAGAAAGAGCAGCAGAAAAACAGTCTTCTTTAATTTCTTTTGGAAACTTGTCAGAGTTAAACGGCGCCACTACCCCAGCATTTGTTTGTCCTCTTTCGCTCACAACCCTACCTTGAACATTTTTATCATAAGACTCATATACTGGCCCACGTGAAGATACGTTTTCGTGGGCTAAAATCTTCAACATCAAATCATTATAGTCCAAAATTTTTGGCAAATCCTTGTCTTTGGACACAATCACTTTTTTAGACATTGGACGATCATACACAAAGCCCTCATTAATTTTTTCAATAGGGCCGTCCACAAGTTTTTTGTCACCTGCATACACCGTATAGTGTTGGTCTTTTATAATTTTACCCACAACGCTTGCTTGAGCCCCCATTGAAACATTGGGAAAATCAAACTTCTTGTTATAGTGATCTAAGATAGTTTGTGTTAGATCTTTTGGGCTTGCCCACATAAAGCGCTCTTGGGTTTCTGAGCATAAAATAATATGCCCGTCAAGCTCCGGCATACTTGTATGAATTTTGTCTACCCACACTTCTGCACCAAAGCCTGCTGCATCTGCTAGCTCTATACTTGCACAAGCAACGCCGCCGGCACCCAAGTCTTTAAACCCCACAGCATCTATTAAATTATTTTTTTCTAAATATTCAAAAAGAGCATAGGTGGATTTGAGAATGTGTCTTTCCAAAAACGCATTTGGCTCTTGTACTGCACCCTTGTTTTGTTGTTCTTTTTCCTCTTCAAGCTCTAGGGAGGCAAAGCTTGCACCACCAAAGCCGCTATTGTCTGTAGGCTTACCAACCAATATTAAATCATAATCAACTGAATTTTTTGGAGCCCTAGACCTAATAACGCACTTTTCTTTCACAACCCCAGCTGTTAACACAGTAACTAAGCAATTTTCATTATATTCTTTGTCAAAATATAAATCGCCGCAAACGTTAGGAATTCCTAAAGGGTTACCGTATCCAGCAATACCAGAAACAACCCCGTCGCTAATCCACTTAGTTTTATTTCTATCAACATCTCCAAACCTCAAACTGTCTCCTAGAGACACCACCTCTGCACCCATACAACAAACATCTCTAACATTGCCTCCCACGCCAGTAGCCGCACCCTCATATGGCACAATTTGGCTCGGGTGGTTGTGTGATTCGTGACTTACAACAAGACCATACCTTTCACCCTTTTTGTCGGACGTCAAAGAAACAATCCCTGCATCATCTTTTGCACCCAAAATCACGTGCTTGCCGCTGGTAATAAAATGTTTGATATGATTTTTACTGCTTTTATATGAACTGTGTTCTGATCCTTGGATTGAAAAGAGCACCAGCTCTGTTAACGTGGCTGGTCTTTTTAAAAAAGAGAATTGAATTTTTTTTGCCTCATCTATACTGAGAGGAATATTTAAATCTTCAAGAACCTGTTTGATTTGTTCGTCAGAGCTAGAGGAAAAATCAATTGTGTCCCAGCTAGCTATTTTGTTACTCATTATATTTTAAATGTTTGATTACGATCAGGGCCATAAGAAACCAACGAAACTGTTACGCCAGCAACCTTTTCAACCCTGGAAATAAAATTTTTCAACTCTACCGGACACTGATCAATATTGTCGATGTAATCAGGCAAAGAGCTCCAGCCGGGAAGACTTTCATAAATTGGTTCAATTTTACTAAAGCTATGAATATCAGAAGGAACCCCAATAATTTTTTGGCCATCCACCGTATAACCAACACACATTTTAACAGTTTCTAGGCCGTTTAACACATCTACTTTTGTTAAAATAATTTCCGAAAAATTATTGAGCTGATTTGCAAACTTAAGTTGGACCAAGTCAATCCAACCTACGCGCCTTGCACGACCGGTTGTAGTCCCATATTCTTGGCCAACACCACGAATTTTTTCTTCAAGCTCTCCTTTTATTTCTGTTGGGAAAGGCCCTCGCCCAACATATGTTAAGTAGGCCTTTGCGATACCAACAATTTTTTTAGACCTATTAAAACCTATTCCACTGCCAGCTTCAACCTGCCCAGCTATTGTGTTGCTGCTCGTTGTGTAGGGATATAGTCCGTGGTCTACATCTAAGCAAGCCCCTTGCGCACCCTCAAACATTATCTGTTCATTATTTTCAAGAGCAGATGATAGTAGCTCTGTAACATTTGTAACATATTGGCGAATTACCAACCCATATTCTAAAAATTCATTTAATATTTCTTCATATTTATGATTAAAGCTCTCTTTAAAAACATTTTCGACAAGAGACCTATTGAAATCAAAAGATTTTCGAAGGCGTTTTGCAAATAGGTCTTTGTTTAAAAGGTCGGTAACACGAAGGCCATGCCTGTAAAGCTTATCTGCATAAACCGGAGCAATACCCGAACGAGTACTTCCGGCAGCCAACTCATTTTGATAGTTAGTTAAATGATAATCTATGTCTACATGATAAGGCATAATAAGGTGAGCCCTATCGCTTATTAATAGGTTGGTAGAAAGCTTTTCTTCTTTCAACATGTTTAATTCTTTTATTAAAACGCGAGGATCAATTACAACCCCGTTTCCGATCACAAGCTTACACTCCTTATGAAGAACGCCTGAGGGAATTAAGTGTAGCTTAACTGTTTTGTCGTCGAGGATAATTGTGTGTCCAGCATTGTTTCCACCCTGGAAACGAACAATGTAGTTTGCGCGTTCAGCAAAATAGTCGGTAACCTTTCCTTTACCTTCGTCGCCCCACTGAGCACCGATAACGACTACAATATTGCTCTTATTTTTTTGCACTTTTTGATGTAAATGATAAGGTGTAATTTATGTTGTGAGTTTTTTATACCAAAACAATACTTTAAAAATTTTTTTAATTTTTTTCTTATTTGTGCTACAGGGGTGTGCTGTTGCGGGGTCAGTCCTTGTGCCCCTAGACTCTATTGAGCCTCCAAGAGGAAAATATGATATAGGTACACAGGTATATTTTTGGACCGACCAATCGCGAGGTGAAGTATATACAACAGATCCCTCAGACTTTAGAGAGCTTATGGTGCAGGTTTGGTACCCAGCTAAGGGCGGTGCAGGTTATCAAAGCGCACCGCATGTTACTTTCCCAAAAAAAGCAATCTCGAGCATAGCAAGAACGGCAGGGCTTCCTGCAAATTTTGGTAAGCATGGAACACAGCTTATATCAAGCAGTGTATATGGCCTTACACCAATACAAAACGAAAAATTTCCTTTAATCCTTTTTTCGCACGGGGACGGAGGGCTCTTAAATCAAAACACATCACAAGTTGAAGAACTGGTAAGCAACGGTTATGTTGTAATTGCTTGCAATCACACATATAATGCAAGCATTACGTTTGATAAAAACGGAAAAGAAATATTATATAAACAAAATGTTAGTTGGAACGAGCAGGCCCAATACCACAAAAAATATTATACAAACCTATTAATTAATTATAGATACAAAGACCTACTTTTTTTGTTAAACACCTTGAAACAAGAAAATTTTAATGATGGAACAAACAACCCATTTAAAAACATTATAAACTTTGACAACGTTGGAGCAATGGGCCACTCTATGGGTGGAGGAACCGCTTACACAGCAATGCTTAAAGACAAAAACATTAAAGCGGGTGTCGCATTAGACGGCTGGTTTTTTGGACTGCTTGATAGCGAGGCATCAAAAGACACTAAAAAACCATTTTTACACATTGGTCAGGAACAGTTTCTTGATGATGAAATTGAGGGAGACATAAACGACTCAAACGACGGGAAAAAGAACTTTACGATTTATAACACCATGTTAAAAAACAACAAAGAAAGTTATGGAGTATATATTAAAAACAGTCTTCACTATTCATATACAGATCTCAAGTTAATTTATAGATCAGGCTCTCCGCTGTCTATTCCCTTAAACAGCCTTGGTAGAGTTGATAAACAAATTGTCGATGCCGTGATGGATAAAACAGTGTTAGATTTTTTTAATTATGCCCTTAAAAACCAGGACATAAATATCAACGATTACAACACCTATAATGGCCAGGTAATTTACAACAAATACCCATAAACAAATTCTCTGACGACAAAAAACATTTTTATCGTCGATAGGCAAAAAAAAATTAGCAAAAAAGTATTGACATCTACGGAAACAATCGTCAATTTAGGTGGAATTAGCTTCCGGAAGGGCACGAACCCTTTGGAAGCTGTGTATATATAGTGAGCTTTTACACATATATATAATAGGGTAAGAAATAAAAATGAAAAAAAACAATAAACAAAAATTTGTATATATAAATACTCATTTGGAGGTAGAATAATGAGAAAACTACGTATGTTAATTGCGCTGGTTGTCCTACCAACAATGATGTTTGCACAATCAACTACTGCTAAGTTAGCGGGGGTTGTTGCAGATGCTGATGGTAATCCGTTGGTTGGTGCGAACGTTGTGGTTGAAGGATCAAACCTTGGTGCAGCTACCGATGAATTAGGTAGATACTATATTCTTGACGTTCCTGTAGGTACTTATGACCTAAGAGCCGAGTATATTGGTTACACAACTGTAATTGAATCAGGAGTAAAAACATCAGTTGGTTTTACAACATCTGTTGATTTTAACCTTGACGTAGCAGCTGTGGCCGGTCAGGCAGTTACAGTAACAAGAGAAAGACCATTAATTAATCCAAATGCCACAAATACAACTCGTGTTGTTGATAAAGAGTTGATTGATGCATTTGCTGTTAGAGGGGTAAGCAATATTGTAAACCTACAAACAGGTGTTGTTAATGGATATTTCCGTGGAAGTAGAAGTGGAGACAGTCGTTACTATGTTGACGGTGTTCCAGTTAAAGATGTTTATGGCGGTGGAAACCTTCTAAACGGTAACTCACAAGCAGCCTTGCAAGAGATCTCAGTTCAAACTGGTGGTTTCTCTGCGGAATACGGTGGTGCTAATGGTGGTATCGTAAACATCACTACTAAAACAGGTGGATCTGAATGGACATCTAGAGTTGGATTTGAATCTTCTTTAGGATCAGACCCAGACACAGATCCTGATAAGCTTTATACAGATGGATACCAAAATGTAAACTTTGATTTTGGTGGTCCAATAAGCGACAACATTAAAGTATACTTATCTGTCGAAAGTAAAGAAAAAGGCGGAGACGTATCATACAGTTATTATCCAATGATGGATGCTATGCCGATGCAAGACGCTCCACCAGCTGATTACTACAGCGATGGAACAGATGGATTGTCATACGGAACGGATGAAAATGGCAATAAGATTCATCACATTGAAACTGTTATTAGAGATAATCAGACTGACCCAGCTTTATTAGCTTCAGGGGTAGCTGCTTATGATACAACCTATGTTGTCTACAGTAATTATAGACGTATGTATGGTCAACAACCACAAGATGATAACGAAAGAGTTACTATCAATGGTAATATGACCATGGACTTTGGTCCTTTACGTTTAAAACTTGGTACTCAGGCATATGACTATGAAGGACATAGTTATAGTTGGAGTAGAGTATATGGTGGAACAGACGGTTCATTTATTAATGAATCAGATTTCGCTATGGGATACTTAAATGCTAGATACACAATTAGTCCATTATCATATATTAAGGCTTCATTGTCACAACAGACATATGAAACTACTACAGGTAATGAAAACTACTTAAATGATATCGAAGCATATGGTAGAAGAACAAAGGCGTACGGATCTCCTAATTATTACAAAAGAGATGGTACAGGCTTTAACCCACTATCACCGGATGAATTCTTTGGTGTAGTTGGTTTTGGTTCTCAAACAACAAGCTTTAATACTAGAAAAACAACAACGAACACTCTTAGCTTTGACTACACAAACCAAATTGGTTACAACGAGTTCAAGTTAGGTGCTTCTATTGATAATCATGAAATCACTAGATACGGCTTAAGTGCTTCAGGGGTTGCAAGAGCAATTTCTCAGGTTGATGCAAACTATGATGGTGTTGCAACAAACGAAGAAATTATTGCAGCAGGAAGTGACCCAGCTGACTGGAGATTTATTAACTATAGATCGTTGTATGTTACAAATCTAGGATACAATATTTATGGTGATGAGTGGAACGGAACATATAATCAAGACGATCATATGTTAGCTCCAGCAGAGCCAACACAATCACGTTTCTACATTCAAGATAAGCTTGAATTTAAAGATGTAGTTGTTCAGTTAGGTTTATCATTCGAAACTATCGATACAGGTGCTATGGCTCCTGACTCAGATAATGACGGTTATGGTGATTCTGACGGTTTCAACAATCTATACTTTAACAGACAACGTGTAGATAGAAACGGTGATGGAAACGGTAACTATGTTTGGAAAAAAGTTGAAAAAGAAACCGCTACTCACCCAAGAATAGGTGTGTCATTCCCAGTGTCTGATCGTACAGTATTCCGTGCGAATTATGGTACACACTGGCAATCAGTACCTATGTCTTATTTATATCTTTCAGATTCACAGCTTTCAGCTGACATTTTAGCTGGTAACGCTACTGCATCTGAGAATCCTGCACTTAAGCCTGAAAGATCTACTCAGTATGAAATTGGTATTGAGCAGCGTATTGGAGCATTTGCTTCATTAAAGGTTGAAGGGTTCTATAAAGAAAGTAAAGACTATTTAACGCTTGCTAATCGTACAGAGGCATTCACCAACACAGGTGGTGCTGATACTCAGCAAAACTGGGCACAATACCAAAATGGTGACGTTATGGTATCTCAAGGTTTGACAACAAACTTTGAAATGCGCAGAACAAGAGGTTTGTACGCACAAGCTAACTATACTTACTCAGAAGCTAGAGGTACTGGTTCATACGGTGGACAGAACTTCTACATTACTTGGATTGGTACAGATGATGGTTATCCAAAAGCGATGAACTTATTAGACTATGACCAAACACACACAGCAAACGTAATTCTTGACTGGAGATCACCTGATGCTACAGGCGCTCTAGCAAACACAGGATTTAATGCTGTTATGAGTTTTGGTAGTGGTACTCGCTATACCCCATCTCAAATCTATAGTACAGTTTTTGAGAATCGCTGGGAGTTCCCAGAAGGACCAGTAAACTCAGGTACATTACCTGCATTTTCAAACTTAGATCTACGTGTTGATAGAGCTATCAGCCTTGGCGGTTTAACTGCTAATGCATATATAGCTGTGTTTAACGCATTAGATAATGAGCAAGTAAATGATGTTTATCATGGTACTGGTAACGTAGCCGAAGATGGCTGGGTTGCTACTGAAAGTGGGCAACAATGGCTTGCCAATAGATTATCTGTCAATCCTGATGTCGATGCAGCTGCTATGTACGAGGACAACCTAGCGTTTCCTGGTAGATGGAACAGACCACGTCAAGTAAGGGTTGGTTTAAACATTAGTTTTTAATTAAATAAGAAGGTAAAGAGGTAGATATGAAAATCTTAAAGAATATTACCGTATTCACATTGGTGATGTTGCTATCAGTTTCTACTGTACTTGAAGCGAGGGACAAAAATGTCTCTAACTTTAGTAGCAGCACATCTAACTATGTGGATTCTGTCGGTACGTTCGATGGGAATAAGATCTATGCCGATGTAGCCAACAACGGCCTCTTCCTGGATTACCACGTTTCTGGTGATTCAGCGTTAGAGTGGCCTAAGGGTACGGGTGTACACTCAATCTTCCAATCTGCATTGTGGATGGGAGCGACAGTGAACGGATCTATTCGAACTATCGTTGGAGATTATACACAAGATATGGGTCCAGGCCCATGGGGCGGTGACCCGCTAGCTGCGGTTCACAGAATCTATAAAGTTGAGAAGAGTATGTTAGCTTCTCCTTTAGATTTTGCTGACTTCCAAGAATGGCCAGTTGATTTTGGTGCACCTTGGGTGGACGTTGATGGTGATGGAGTTTACTCTCCACTTCCAGGCGGTCCTGATCATCCTGAGTTTCTAGGAGACCAAGTGCTTTGGTTTGTTAGTAATGATGGTGATCCAGCGTATAAGCTAAATTTTGGTACATCTCCATTAAATGTAGAAATTCAAACAACTATGTTTGGATTTGATAGACCTGACGTTTTTGGTGACATGGTGTTTTTAAAACAGCTTGTTATTAATTATGGTTCAGATGACTTGGTAGATACATATATGGGACTATGGTCCGACCCTGACCTAGGGTATGCTGGTGACGACTTTGTTGGTTGTGACGTAGATCTAGGTATGGGATATGTATGGAATGATGGGGCAGACTCACAGTATGGTACTTTAGATATTGGTACTCCTGCTGCTGGATATGACTTCTTCCAAGGACCTATGGTTCCTTGTGAAGACGGTGATTCAGAAGCAGTATGTCCAGCTGAAGGTGCTAAGATGTTTGGTACTCGTCACCCAGGTATGAAAAACCTTAAAATGTCATCTTTCGCATTCTACATTAATGGTGATGCGACTTACACTGACCCTTCAGATGAAACTGAAGGATACTTTTACTTACAAGGTTTAAGAAAAGATGGTAGTGCATATCCAGCTGAGATTGCAGGAGACCTATATGATCAGAAATTCTGTTTCTATGGAGATCCTAACGATGCAGCTGGTCACAGTACAGCGAACCCAGTTGATGGTAACTATGCAGCATCTGCTGACAGACGTTTCCTAATGAGTGTTGGTCCGTTTACTATGGCGGCTGGAGACTCACAAGAAGTTGTGTTTGGTATTTTCCACGCAGCTGGTGGTGACGCTTTATCATCTGTGGCATATTTAAAAGAAGTTGATGCTCTTGCTCAAACAGCATATGACATTGACTTTGCATTGCCAGATTCTCCACCTTCACCAAACGTAACAGCAAGTGCATTTGCAGACCAAATTATTTTGGTTTGGGATGATACTGCTGAAGATTACGTAGCGACTAGTGAAGTTGATCTTGATGCAGCAGGTAACCCAACAAACTTTGTGTTTGAGGGATACAATGTGTATCAATATGAAACTGCATCTGGTGCTGGAGCGAAGAAAAGATTAGCAACTTACGATGTCGTAAATGGAGTTACTGAAATTTATGATACTGTATTTAATGCTGAGCTTGGAGAAAATATTAGTATTAGAACGCAGTTTGGATCAGACAGCGGATTAGCACAATTTCACGCAATTAGTACTGATGGATTAAGTGGTAATTCAAAACTGATTACAAACAGAGCATATTATTATGCTGTAACAGCATACGGTTATAATGCAGACGGTATTCCAAAAACATTGGAAAGTAGCCCTGTATATTTAACTGTAAGACCTGAAGTTCCAAATACAATGTCAGCAGGAGAAGCAACTGCTTCTGCCGGTGATGTTGTATCAGCAGCTCATGACGGTCCTTCACAGGGTTCTGTGGATATGATTGTTGTGGATCCATCACAATTAACCGGGGATGATTACTCAGTTACTTTTGACGATGCGATGCCTGATGGAACTGTTGCGGTAAACTGGACTCTGACTAACGTTACTGATGGTAATGTATTAGTTGCTAACAACCCTGTTGTTGGTGGTGTTAATACTGCTACCGGTTTAGAAGTTGGTCCGGGTGGAACTCCAGTTGTTGAAGGTTTCCAAGTACAGGTTAATGGTCCTCAAGAAGACCTATTATCTGTAAGTGAGTGGGACCACGGCTGGAAAGAAAATGGTGTATTAAGAGACCCTGCGGTTTCATATGTACCATGGGCTAGTTTAGGACGTACAGGTTATATTATTGAAAACAGAGCTGGTTTACACTATTCAGCTCCGTATAATCGTGACTTCGATAGATTTAACTATTGGGAGTCAGACGATGTAGAGCTTGACTTTAGCACTCCATCACTTGGATGGGACTACATTTATGAGTGGGTAAACAGTTATGTTCCATTCTCAACATACAGACATAATTTTGCTACTGGTCAAAAAGAGCAAATATATTCTGGATATTGGGACTATGACCGTAACCTTGACTATGAAGGTAGTTTTGCAAACGGTGACTGGGCTGGACCAATTTATGGTGCACCAGCATGGGAGCCTATTTATGCATTTGTAGGTCATATTGCTTCACCATATGATCCTGCTTTAGAAGCACAATACATCGCAGATGATGATTTAATTACATCAGGAGGTTGTGGTTGGGCTTACGTTTGTGATAATTACACAACAAGTGGAGCAACAATTACATATCCATACATGACAGCGACATTATTCACTGATTATTTAGGGTCTAATGTGCTTCCTACTCAGGCTGGACACGCAGCATGGGGTAGTGGCTATTCAACAGCTAGTTCTGTTGTCTGGGAAATGAGTAAACCAAATTCTTCAGCTGATACATTTACCTTCTCAACAGCTGGCTTAGAAATGGTTTCAAATGATTATGATCCAGACAGAATTACTGTATGGCCAAATCCATACTATGGATATAATCCTGAAGAAAGAGACGCTCTAGATAGAAGAGTTATGTTCAGTCACCTTCCAACAGAAGGTCCTGCAACAATTAGAATCTTCGCTCTAGACGGTACTCTAGTAAGAACTATTAAGCACAACGATGCAGGTTCACAGCATACATACTGGGATATGAAGAACAACTTCGAACTTCCAGTTGCTAGTGGAATGTACGTAGCACACGTAGAGACTAACAGAGGAGATAAAATCCTCAAGTTAGCTGTAATTCAACCAGAACAACGTCTCGACGTTTACTAGGATAAGGAGAATATGAAAATGAAAAATACATTTAAAATCTTCCTTGGATGCGCAGTGTTAGTTTCAGCTTTAACCGCTGGTACAGTGAGATCACAAGGTACTGCTGGTGCCTCACAGCTTCTAATTCCAGTCGGTACTGAAACAGTCGCACTTAGCGGAACAAACGTTGGTACGGTAGCTGGAGTAGATGCATTATTTACTAATGTAGCTGGTTTAGCTAGACACAACTCTGGGTTACAAGGAACAGTTTCAACCACCTCATACATTGCCGATATTGACGTAATGTATGCAGGAATGGTTGTAGCAATGGGAGAAACAGGTACTTTTGGTATGACAATTAAATCTCTTGATTTCGGAGACATTCCAAAAACTACTGCTTTCGCACCTGAAGGTGACGGACAGACATTCTCCCCAAGTTTCTTCACAGCAACCGCAGGATTTGCTAGAGCATTTTCTGATCGTGTTAATGTAGGTTTCGCAGGAAAATTAGTTTCCGAAACTATTGAAGAAACATCTGCTACAGGTATGGCATTGGATGTTGGAGTACAATATCGTTTTCCAAACCAACCATTAACATTTGGTGTAGCAATGAAAAATGTTGGAAGTAGAATGCACTATGATGGTATTAACTTAGATCAGGACATGGTTCCTTCAGATTCTGAGTCGGGATCATCATCAGAGACATTTAGAATAATTGCTGATAACTTTGCGTTACCAACAAGTCTAGATCTTTCTGCAACTTACTCTTTATTAAACAATTTAGATGTAAGCGCAACTTTCACTAATCACTCATACCAGGCTAACACAATGGCTCTTGGAGCTAAATATGTGTTAGGTTCATCATGGTTTGGTGCAGCAACTACAATGACTATTGGGGATGAAGAAAAACCAACTGGTCTTTCAGATGCTGACTGGGATGAATGGAGTGGTACATTCTGGGGCCTATCAATGGGTGCTGGAGTTACTATTCCTGTAGGTGATTACATGATGCATGTTTCATACGCTATGAGAACTGCTAATGAGTACTTTGATGATCACAGTACTATGCAGGTCACATTTGATTTCTAAAGCTGTTCATATAGTTTAGAAAATGAAATAAGTTAAAGGGCTCAGAAATGAGCCCTTTTTCGTTACTGTTCAAATAATAAATCGATATTATTTTTTAGTAACTCAGTGGGAATATTTTGTCCTATAAAATATCTCCCCTTAGAATCGTCAAAAAATATTTCCCAATGTAAGTGTGCCCCTTTTTTATTTTGAAGCGCACCTGAAGAAGTGCCAGTATTGCCTGAAAAACCAATTACATCCCCTTGTGCTACCACAGAGCCAGCTATTATATCATCTGGAATGGATGAAAGGTGAGAATAGACCGTAATTGTTCTAAATTTTGTTGTTAAGCTATATCCGTGATCAATGACAACAGACTTACCCAATAATATAAAATTATATATATCTTCCGGAGTTTTACCAACTTTTGCTGATATTTCTAAAAAGGAATTGTAGGTATCTATATCAACGTCTTTTTGGTAACCGTTACTTCTTACTATAACCCCATCATAAACAGCCCTTATTGGATGATTGAATGGGGCAGAAAAGTCTACACCCACATGATGACCTGACCTATACTCCCTTTTTGCGTTTGGCAACAGATTTAGATACTCAGGCACTACATATCCTTCTGCAGGAAGAATTAACTTATCTTTTAAATCATCTACATGTAGATAAGTTTGTTCATTTTGATAGAAGATATATCCATCTTTATCCTTTTTTTCATTTAAAAGGTCATAGCTAGATGTTGGAGCTGCACAAGCGCCTATAAACACAATACTTGCTATATATAAATGTTTAATCTTCATTTTTTTCAACCACATAAGTAGAGTTTTTATATACAAAACCAACCTTACAAATACTTTTATTCAAGTCCGTCCAAATCATTATAACATCACTATCTAAAATTACACTATTTATTTTATTATCTACATAACCTTTATCTATTTGCTTAATATCTAGTCTATAAAGCCTTAAATCTTCCACCTCTTTGCTAAAAAGATAGCGTACAGCAACCTTTTCTCCATCAAGCAAGGTAAAATCATAAAGCCACTCATCTTCTTTTGTAATGGATTGAAAAGATAGTATTGATGTAAACAGGTTGTTAGGAATAAAGCTTTGATTTTCATATTCAATACTTTCATTTAACAAAATTTCTCCAAACCAATCAGAGGCTGATATTTCAATAATATCATCTTCAATTTCGATGTCTATAACGTCTTGAAATACAAACAACCTTAGATCTTCATTTATCCAATATTCAAACGAAACCGAAGACTCAATTTTATTGTTTGCTAATAATTGGCAAAAAAGAAAAGCAAAAATGTATACGATTCTTATCAATTTATTAAAATTGTTGATGCTATAACGAAGTATAATGCTACTCCTATTATATCAATTGCTGTTGTTACAAACGGTCCTGTCGATATCGCAGGATCAAAACCAAGTTTTTTTAAAACAATTGGAACGCTTGCTCCCACTGCTGTGGCAATAGTCATTGAACAAAATATACTTAAACCTATTACAAGGCCTAAATTAGACATATCGATTCCTGTAATATATTCTGCAGTAAATCCAACAACCAAACCATAAGCAACCCCTAAAATACTTCCAACAAGAAGCTCTTTTAAAATAAGAGGAAATGTATTGGCTGCATCTACTCTTCCAGTCGCTAACCCCCGCACAACAATAGTAGAAGATTGTGTGCCTACATTGCCACCAACACCAATGATTACGGGAATAAAAGCGGCCAAAACAATGATTTGTTCTAGTAATGAGTTGAAGTAGCTTATTATACCAGCGGCGCAAATACCGCCTATTAGGCTTGCAAGTATCCAAGGAGCCCTAGATTGTGCATTTTCAATAGGAGATTTAAGTAAAATTTCTCTATCTTTTCCAACACCAGCCATTTGTAAGAAATCTTCAGAAGCTTCCTCCCTAATAATGTCAACAACGTCATCAATAGTAACAATTCCTAAAAATTTATTTTGTCTATTAACAACAGGAAGAGCAAGATAGTTATATTGCGCAACTTTTTTTGCAACCTCTTCTTGATCGGTGCTTGTTGAAGCAGCTTGAATATCTTTAATCATTATTTCTTTCAATTTTTTAGAGTTCTTTGAGGTAACTAGAGTTCTTAACGAAACAACACCAACTAATTTTTCTTTATTATCTAAAACATAAAGATAAAAAATCTTATCGTTTTCAGGGAAAGACTGAAGTTTTTTAATACTTTCTTTAACAGTGGTGTTTTGATTTAATGTAAATGTTTCTTTTGTCATAACACTACCTGCACTGTCGTCAGGATAAGACATTATTTCTTCAACATCATCCTTATCATCTACTTCAATTTTGGTCAAAATTTCTTGTTGCTTACTTTCTGGAAACATTCCAATAATGGTCGCCTGATCGTTTGTATCAAGATACCTAAATATTTTTGAAATACTTTTTTCACTTTCATGCTCAAGCACTTTTTCAATCAATGAATCATCTAATTCTTCTAAAAGCCTTGCTTTATGAAGAGAGGTAGGACACAAGCTAAAAATCTTTTTTTGATCATACTGACTTAAGCTCCTCATTATTAGCGCTACATCTGCTTGGTGAGTTTTACGCAATATTTTAGATATGTTGGTGTGAGCGCGTCTTCGTAATAGGCGTTGCATTGTGCTTCTGAGGAGTGAAATTTCTGTAGAAAATATAGCTTTTTTCATTGTATTGGATTTTCTATAAATTAACTCTACTTTATAACATATTAAAGCGATAGTAAATGGCCAAAATTACAAAACAAAGTGAAAATTTTTCTAAATGGTACACAGATGTTATACTTGATGCTGATTTAGCTGATTATGGACCAGTGAAAGGAACGATGGTTGTTAAACCATATGGCTTTTCCTTGTGGACAAATATTAGAAATAGTTTAAATCAAATGATTATTGACAGTGGACATGAAAATGCATACTTCCCTCTTTTTATTCCAAAAAGTTTTTTAGAAAAAGAAGCAAAACATGTTGAGGGATTTGCTAAAGAATGTGCCGTAGTTACGCATTCAAAGCTTATATCAGAAGATGGATCCTTAACAGTAGACCCAGACTCTAGGTTAGAAGAAGAAATAATTGTAAGACCGACTTCAGAAACAATTATTTGGCATATGTTCAAAAAATGGATTACATCTTATAGAGACCTTCCCTTAAAGGTTAACCAGTGGGCAAATGTTGTTCGCTGGGAAATGAGAACCAGGTTATTTCTAAGGACTTCTGAGTTTTTGTGGCAAGAAGGACACACAGCTCATGCCACAAAAGAAGAAGCAATGGAAGAAACACTATTAATTGTTGATATCTATCGCAAATTATTTGAGGAACACCTTGCTATTCCAACGATGATTGGAAGAAAATCTAATCTTGAAAGGTTTGCTGGCGCAGATGAAACTTTTTCAATCGAAACTATGATGAGAGATAAAAAAGCTTTACAAGCTGGGACTTCTCACTACCTAGGAACAAACTTTGGCTCGGCATTTGATGTAAAATTTCAAAGCAAGGATAACAAAGAGCTTCCAGTTTATGCCACAAGCTGGGGAGTTAGTACAAGGATGGTAGGCGCATTAATAATGGTTCATGGGGATGACAAAGGATTAAAAATTCCACCAAAAATTGCTCCAACTCAAGTTGTTATTATTCCAATAAACCCCAAAAATCAAAAACAAGAAGAATTCACTAGCTTTGTTGATAGGGTTAACCAGGGTCTTGTTGGTCAAAATGTTAGAACTTTTATTGATGATAATAATGAAAGCCCAGGATTTAAATTTAATAAGTGGGAGCTTAAAGGAGTGCCTATAAGAATTGAAATAGGATTAAAAGAGTTTGAAAATATGGAAGTCACTGTTTGTAGAAGAGATAATTCAGAAAAACAACAAGTTCCAATCGACAAAATTGATGAAATACCTATTATTTTACAAAACATTCAAGACAGTCTTTTTAATGACGCAAAAACTTTTATGGATGATAATACATGCACAGTAAACACTTTTGCTGATTTTACAGAAACCTTATCTAATGACAACCAATTTATCAAAGCATATTGGGACGGGACAGATGACACTGAACTTCAAATAAAAGAAAAAACCAAAGCAACAATTCGTTGTATATTAGAAGATAACGAAGATTCGTCTAATAAGTGTATTTTCTCAGGGCAGACGGCAAAGCATTTGGTAGTTTTTGCTAAGGCTTACTAGTGAAGTGAAAAACATTATTAATATTTCAAACTCAATTTTAATTCTACTTACCGTTATCATAATCTATTTCTTAGTGTGGCCAGTCCCAGTAGAGCCAAACTCATGGGAAAGCCCGAGGGACACTAGAGCAGATTCTTTATACTCCTTGAATCAAAAATTAAAAGACATAAAGATATTTTGGACCAATGATGGATACAGCGGTCCGGAAGATATTGTCCTAAAAAATGGTAAAATTTATGTAGGCTATGATAATGGCATAATAATGAGTAGTGACGGCATTTTTTCTAATACAGAAGGCAGGCCACTTGGGATGGCTTTTGATTTAGAAGACAACTTAATCGTTGCAGATGCCATTCAAGGCCTTCTTTTAATAGATATGAGTGGTACAGTTAGTACTTTGTCAATTAAATCAGACTCAGACAATATTCCGTTTAAGTTTGTAGATGATTTAGACATCGCAAGCGACGGTAAAATTTATTTTTCAGATGCATCAAGTAAGTATGGGTATGGCAGTGATAGATTAGAGCTTTTTGAGCATTCCTCCAATGGAAGATTATTGGTCTATGATCCAGCCACCAAAACAACAACAACCCTATTAAAAGACTTATACTTTGCAAACGGAGTAGCGCTTAGTAGCGATGAGTCCTTTGTTTTAGTCAATGAAACATTTATGTATAGAATACAAAAATATTGGTTAAAAGGAGATAAAGCCGGAACCTCAGAAATTTTTATAGAAAACTTACCCGGTTTTCCTGATAATGTATCTTCAAACGAAGAAGGTATTTTTTGGGTTGCGCTATTTAACCCAAGAAACAATTTTGTTGAAATGTCATCGAATAAACCATTTTTAAGGAAAATGGTTTTAAGGCTTCCAGAATCATTACAGCCGCAACCACTTAATCATTCTTATGTTCTTGGCATAGATGAAGGCGGTAAAGTAGTCCATAACCTACAATATAAAGCAGAAGAGGCCTACTCTCCAATTACGAGTGTTAAGCAATATGAAAGCGATTTATATTTTGGAAGCTTAACACATACAGGTTGGGGTAAAATAGAAGCCCCGAAATGAAAATAAAAACCCACGCATTTGTACTAAAGACAACAATCTTCAAGGAGTCAAGTTTAATAATTAGGCTTTTTACGCGAGAAAAAGGTAAGTCCACATATATTGTAAAAGCAGCAATGAGACAAAAATCTCCTAATAAGGCGATATATCAACAACTAAATGAAGTACAAATTGATTACTCGCACTATCCAAAAAGACAAATTCACCCGGTTTACAGCGCCAAACTCTTAAATGATTGGCCAGATATATGTTCCGATCTTAAAAAAACGGTATTATGTACATCCATGCTCGAAATAATTGACAAAACGTTTGATGAAGATATTCCTGACAAAGAAATCTATAAAGTTTTAAGCGCAGTTATGCACTATTTTAATAATCAGAATAAAAACTTAAACAATGCATTTTATTATTTCGTATTACACTTTCTTAAGAATAGTGGTTATGATATTTTAAATGCAAAAAAACATCCAATAGTTGTAAGGTTTGAACAGAAAAATCAAAACCTGTTGAGCGACCTAAATAATATTTTTAATACAGATTTTTCTACACAAAATAAAATAATTAAAAACTTAGATTATGATAAAAAAATAATGACCCAATTTATGTCTGAGTTAGTTAGGTACCATTTTCCAGATGTAAAGTCATTTAAGGTAGCAAAAGATGTATTTAATTAAATTTACTGCTCAGAAACTTTAAAAACTCTTTCACCGGGCTTAACCATCTTAAATTTTTCACGGGCAATTTTCTCAATATACTTTTCATCAAATTTTAACTTTTCTTCTTCTTTTTCTAGAAGAGCAATTTGATTTCTTAAATTATTTATTTCATTTTGAATTTCTAGCTTCTCTTTTTTTAATGACCATAGATTAATTAAACCTCTGTCACTAAACAGTATAAGAGATATACAGCCAACAATTATAGCTACCATTAGCATATTAGTTAGTGAGAAAATTGATTTCATTTTATAAAACTTAAGCTGTTACAAAAAGTCGGAGACTCCAGCATTTCTTCAATGCGTAAAAGCCTATTATATTTGGCGGTTCTGTCTGATCGACAAACTGAACCCGTTTTAATTTGACCACCACCCATAGCCACCGATAAATCAGATATAAAAGTATCTTCAGTTTCCCCAGATCTATGAGAGATTATATAATTGTAGTCATTTGATTTTGCTATTTCAATTGATTCAATTGTTTCAGAAACAGTACCTATTTGATTTAATTTTATTAATATAGAATTAATAGATTTCTCATCTATAGCTTTTTGTAATTTTTTAGGATTTGTCACTGTTAAATCATCGCC
Organism: uncultured Fidelibacterota bacterium; assembly: GCA_902578385.1. Taxonomy (GTDB): domain Bacteria; phylum Fidelibacterota; class Marinisomatia; order Marinisomatales; family Marinisomataceae; genus Marinisoma. Next base: position 100,867 of record CACHCR010000001.1, read on the forward strand.
TACAATTTGAATTTTATCTCCTAGCACCTTATTCAAGCTTGTCCAACCCCTCCAATCATTTTCATCTAAACCATCCTCAATAGAAACAATCGGATATTGACTTATAAGGTTCTCATAAAATGAAATCATCTCATCTGTACCTAGAATGCTTCCATCAACTTTCAAGTGATATTTACCATCTTTATAAAAACTTGATGCTGCGACATCCAGCGCTAGCGAAATATCTTTTCCGACTACAAAACCTGCTTTTTCAATAGAGTTAAGCAGCATTTCAATGGCATGGTCATTAGACTTTAAAGCAGGTGCAAAACCGCCCTCATCTCCTACTGTGGTATTTAGACCATGACTCTTTAATTCATTTTTTAAGCAATGGAAAACCTCCGAACCCATTTGAATTGACTTAGAAAAACTTTCAGCTCCATGCGGAAACAACATAATTTCTTGAAGATCTGATCCTTGATCAGCATGCATTCCCCCATTTAACACATTAATCATTGGAATTGGCATGATGCTACTCTTTGGATTTAAATATTCATATAGCGGTTTATTAAAAAAAGATGCACTAACCACAGCACAAGCCATAGAAATTCCTAAGCTAGCATTTGCTCCGTATGTGCTTTTATTCGGAGATCCATCAAGATTTATAAGCAACTCATCAATTGATTTTTGGTCACTAGCGTCTTTACCAATTAATGCTGGTCCAAAGTGATTTATTACATTATTTACAGCACTTAATACCCCCTTACCATTAAATCTACTAGAATCGACATCACGCAACTCTAAGGCTTCAAATTCTCCTGTTGAAGCTCCCGATGGCACAGCAGATAATCCAGTATGTCCAGAAGCTGTAACCTCAACCTCAACAGTTGGAAAACCTCTTGAATCTAAAATCTCACGAGCATGAATTTTTTCTATTATAGGTTTTAATGTTTTTTCCACAAAAAAAGTTAATGCCTATAATTATCATATGAAATACTAGATTTTGCCGACATTTTTTAAAGTTTTACAAAAAATGATACAAAAAAGGCATTTTTTTATTTCATACATATTGTTTAAAAAAGGTTGATTACCCCAAAAAAAGAGACTATAATTATAAATAAGATGAAATTTTGGCAACTTTTTATAAGATTTAATCATATTGACATGATTAATGATGGGGGCAAAAAAACTATTTAGTTTGTAGGTTTTTTGCCTTTTTTTTAACTAGTTATTAACTAATCAAGGAGGAATAACATGGCTTCATGGGATTCAATGTTAAATGGTGCTTTAAACGGTCTAACAGGTGTAGTAAAGGCTGCGATTATCTTTTTTGTTTTCGCAGGTATTCTTTTCGACACACCAGTTGATGCACTAGGTGGTATAATGGGTTTTGTAGATACTTTTCTTAATGGCGGACTAACAGGACTACTAGTTTTAGTTGTCTTTTTGTCTTGGCTGTAAACTGATCAGTATTTACTAATAAATAGAGCTCCTCTTTTTGAGGAGCTCTAAAAGCTCGAAGGAGAAAACACAATGAATAATGTGATAAAAAAAATCAATGATTTCTTAGGCATGACTACAGGCCTTTTGATTAATTTGATTGTTGCTGGTACTATTATCGGTATTCTTTATGATGACATTTTTGGTGTCATTGCAGGAATTGGTAATGCAGTTAACACTATTGGAGACGGTGGTGTTGCTGGATTAGTAGCAGTTATGCTCGTCGCAATGTGGATGAAAAAATAATCTAGTTTTCTTTTACATTGATTGATATAAAAAGGGCTCAAATTTTGAGCCCTTTTATATTATTTTTATAATAATTTAGACAGTGAAATTATTTATAATATACTTCCGACTATTTCTTATTCTTATTTTTTCATCTCATATATTTGCAAATAATAATCAAACCCTAAAGTTTTTTGAAAATAATGTTTTATTAGGAGAAATTAAGACAATACAGAATAATCAATTTTTTTCTGTGAATGATTTAGCAAAAATAACAAATTCGAAAAAATTTATAAACGATCAAACAGAGAAAATTATTTTCTATGTTGATAATAAGAAAATTAAAGTAACCAACGATATAGCTTTTATTTTAATTGAAGATAGTCTCTATCAATTGTCTTCAAAAGTAATTAAGGATAAAAATGACTATTATCTTCCTATTGATTCATTTTTTAATATTATTAATAACCTGTCAAAAGATTTTTCAGCTGCATTGACTTCTCAAAGAATTTCCTTTTCTACTAGAAAAATCACTGTGACCCCAAATAAAAAAGTTGATTTAAGTAACGAAAAACAAAAGTGGGAATTTAAAACAATTGTAATTGATGCTGGCCATGGCGGGAAAGATCCTGGAGCTGTTGGATATAGGGGTACCAAAGAAAAGGATATTGCTTTAGATGTCGCAAAAAGACTTGAAAAGAAATTATCTAAAAATTTGAATGTTAAAATAGTTATGACAAGAGATGAGGATATTTTCTTAAGACTAAGCGAGAGAACAAAAATAGCAAATGAAAATAATGGTAGTCTATTTATTAGTATTCATACCAATGCAGCTGAGGATAGAAGGGCAAGTGGATTCGAAACATTTTTAATTGGTCCAAATAAAAATGAAGCAGCTGTTAGAGTAGCTGCTAGAGAGAATGCTGTACTAGAGCTAGAAGGAATATCAGGACAAAAATTAACAAATGAAGATTTAATTAAAGCAACCATAGCTCAAAGTGCTTTTGCATCAAAAAGTGAACAGTTTGCTTCTATGGTACAAGGCGAAATCAAAAAAAGAGTACAAAGTAAAGATAGAGGAGTAAAACAAGCAGGATTTTATGTCCTTATGGGAGCATCAATGCCGAACGTATTAGTTGAGTTAGGAATTATTTCCAATCCATCTGAAGAAAAAAAATTAAGAAGCCCTCAATATCGTGATCAACTAGCTACAGCTATTTACAGAGCAGTTGAGCAATATCAAAAAACATTATAACATAATTAATTCTACGTTAGAATATTTATATCAACTTCACAACCGCGGCATAAAATTAGGCTTAGATAATATAAAAAGCGTTCTTAATGAATGTGGGAATCCTCATGAACAGTTCAAATCAATTCATTTAGCAGGAACTAACGGGAAAGGATCAACAGCATCCATCATTGCTAAAATATTACAAGTTTCAGGCATGAAGGTTGGGCTGTACACATCCCCTCACTTATTAAATTTTAACGAGAGAATTAGAATTAATGGTAAACCGATTAAAGATAGTGAAATAATCAGCTTTACTAGAAAAAACAGAGATTTTTTTGAAAAGAATTCAATTACTTTTTTTGAAGCTACCACATCAATGGCATTTGATTATTTTAAAAAAAATAATGTAGATATTGCGATTATTGAAACTGGTCTTGGTGGAAGGTTAGACTCTACAAATGTTTTATCCCCCATTCATACTATTATTACTGAAATAGATTTTGACCATACACATCTTTTAGGCGATACAGTAGAGGAGATTACTGCAGAAAAATGTGGAATTATAAAACATAGAACCCCGAACACAACAATTAATACAGATTATAATATAGTCAGTGTAATTGACAATTTTTCAAACAAACAAGACACCACAACACACTATATTAACAAAAAAGACATTACTATCAATGAGCATAGAACAAAAATGCTCCATTTAAAATATAAAGATGAAAGCTATATATTACCTCAAGCAGGTTCTTTTCAGGCAGAAAATGCAATACTGGCTATTGAAACAATAAAAAAAGAATTTAGAAATATTAACCATAATCAAATACAAAAGGGGTTAAATAAGTGGTTTTGGCCTGCTAGAATGCAAAAAATGGCTGATGATATATTTTATGACGTTGCGCATAATAGTTCTGGGGTGAATATTTTAACTTCAGACCTTTTAAATATATATAAAAAAAGACCAGTTGGTTTGGTAGTAATGAAAAATGATAAAATTAGACCTGAAATTATTAATCTGTTTGAAAATGCTTTTCAAGAGTTAATTATATCAAGCATACCATCAAAAGACATCCTTAAAAAGGATGACATAAAATCAATAAATAGTCTTAAAGATTATCAATTTATAGAAAACTTAAATGATGCTTTAGATTTTCTAAAAAGAAAAAAATTCAATGGACCAAAAGTAATTTTTGGAAGCCATTATATTGCAAAATACGTATATAGTTTTTTTGATTTTTCCTTTGACAAAGGCAATATATAGTGTAATTTGTAATTCAAGGTGATTCTCCCCCTAAGAAATTTCACAACAATCGAGGAATTATGAAACTAACTGAATTAAAAGACAAAAAACTAATTGAATTAAAAGAAATTGCGAAGCAAATGAATATTGAAAAATCATCATCGATGTCAAAAGATGATCTTATTAACGCGATTTCTTCTTCATCAAGCAAAAATGATGATAACCAAAAATCTAGCAGCGACAATAACAACAAAACTGAAAAAATGGCTGCTGGAGTTTTAGAAATTTTACCTGATGGATACGGGTTTTTAAGAAGTGTTAATGATAATTACTTACCAGGTCCTGAAGACATTTATGTCAGTCCATCTCAAATCAAAAGATTTAAACTTAAAACAGGCCATTTCGTTGAAGGAAGCACAAGAGCTCCTAAATCCAAAGAAAGATTTCACGCGCTCTTACAACTATCACAAGTAAATGGTGTTCATCCAGAAAAAATTAAAGATCAGAGAAAATTTGACAAATTTACTCCACTTCATCCAAATGAAAAATTTAACTTATCTAATACAAGTGATATGTCAATGCGAATTATGGATATGGTTGCACCAATAGGTAAAGGACAACGTGGACTAATTGTAGCACAACCAAAAACTGGTAAGACTATTTTAATCTCAAAAATAGCAAATGCAATTAGGAGAAATCATCCAAACACTGTTCTTATAATTCTTCTTATTGATGAAAGACCTGAAGAGGTAACAGATATGAAGAGAAGTGTAGACGCCGAAGTCATTGCATCTACATTTGACGAGGGACCAGAAAGACATGTTCAAGTATCAGACATGGCATTAGCTAAAGCACAAAGACTAGTAGAGTGTGGAAAGGATGTTGTCATTCTTTTAGATAGTATAACTAGATTAGGTCGTGCACATAATGCAGTAATTCCCCATAGTGGTAAAATATTATCAGGTGGTGTTGATTCAAATGCTCTTAGAAAACCTAAAAAGTTTTTCGGTGCAGCACGAAATACAGAAGAAGGAGGAAGTTTGTCCATTATAGCTACTGCCTTGATTGATACTGGAAGTAAAATGGATGGAGTAATTTTTGAAGAGTTTAAAGGAACGGGTAATATGGAGTTAGTATTGGACAGAGAATTAAGTGATAGACGTATTTATCCTGCATTTAATATTGTGAAGTCTGGTACTCGTAAAGAAGAACTTTTGTTATCTGATCAGCATTTATCTAGAATGTGGATATTGAGAAAGATGTTGGGTGAAATGTCAACCGAACAAGCAATGCAGTTTATGACAGATAGAATGAGAAGAACAAAAACTAACCAAGAATTTCTTGATTTAATGAGTCAGTAAATGTCCAAAAAATTTTCTAATCTTGTAGAAAAAATAAAACCATCATTTACTCTGCAAATGACAGCAAGAGCAGCAGAGCTAAGAGCTCAAGGTGAAGATGTGATAAATTTTGGTGTTGGTGAGCCTGATTTTAATACACCCGATCATATTATAGAAGCTGGGAAAAAAGCAATGGTTGATGGGTATACAAAATACACACCTGGTTCAGGAATGCTTGAGCTGAAAGAAGCAATTCAAACAAAGCTAAAAGATTTAACGGGCATTAATTATAACCCCGAGAATATTATTGTATCAAATGGAGGGAAACAGTCATTATCAGTTGTATGTCAAGCCTTGTTTGATTCGGGAGATAAAGTCGTAGTTTTTAGTCCATACTGGGTATCCTTCCCTGAATTTGTAACAATAGCAGGAGCTGAACCTTTATTTGTTAATACTATTCCTACTAAACAATTTGAACCAGATTTTGATGATTTATTAAACAAAATAGATGAATCTGTGAAAGGTGTAATTATTAATTCTCCCAGTAATCCAACAGGAGGAGTTTGGTCAGATGATGCAATCATTAAATTGTTAAAATTAAGTAAAGAAAATAATTGGATAGTTATTTCGGACGAGACTTATGAAGAGCTTGTGTATGATAATGAATTCAAAGCAATTGAAACCTTAGATAAACATAATTGCGAAATTATCACTATTCGAAGCATGTCTAAAACATATGCTATGACAGGGTGGAGAATTGGCTATACAACAGCTGATAGCGATATAGTTAAAGCTATGTCAAAAATTCAGGGTCAAACCACCTCCTGCCCCAATGCAATTGGTCAAAGAGCATCAATTGCAGCTCTTTTGGGGGATCAACAGCCGGTGAAAAATATGAAAGAGAAATTTAGAAACCGTAGAACTGTAATGTTTAACGAGCTTAATAGCTTAAAGCATGTTCAATGTGATATGCCAGGAGGAGCTTTTTATATGTTTCCTGATTTCTCATATTACTTAAATAAAAAAAATCCGGAAGGAAAAATTTTACAAGACACTTTCGACCTTTCTGATTATATTCTCGCCGATGCTAAAGTTGTGACTGTAGCTGGTGATGGATTTGGCGCAAGTGGATATTTAAGATTTTCCTTTGCAACAAACAAAGAAACAATCATAAAAGGCATTCAGAGAATAAGAAAAAGTTTAGAAAAGCTTAAATGAAAAAAGATACACATTCAAAAGATTATAGATTGGTAGTTTTCGAGGATAGTTCTTGTAATTATTCCTTCTTAACTAGGTCTACAGTAAAAACTGATAAAACCATCAAGTGGGAAGATGGAAATGAATATCCTTTATTTAAACTGGATATTTCAGATCAATCGCACCCCTATTACACTGGTCAAAGAACGCTTGTTGATACTGCAGGAAGAATTGAAAAATTCAACCGCAAATACAATAAAAAAGATTCTTAAAGCCTCTTTTTTTAATAATTTAATTAAATAATGGATATTCTATCAAAGGCTAATAGCATCGTTTCTGATTATGATAACATCATGCAACAGATGATGGACAGTGAAATAATGCTAAATCAGGAAAAAATGACTTCACTATCAAGGGAGAAAAGTGCACTGGAGGAATCATATCAACTTTGCAAAAAATTTATTGATTTAAATAAACAATTGTCCGAAGTAGATGAAATGAAAGATGATAAAGAGTATGAGGAGCTGGCTAAGGAAGAGTCTGTCACTATAAATAAACATATTGCTGCAGTTGAAGAAAAACTTAAAAAGATATTAATATCTGACGACCCAAATGATAATAAAAATGCTATAATTGAGATAAGAGCTGGTACTGGTGGAGATGAAGCTGGCTTATTTGCTTCAGATTTAATGAGAATGTATTCAAGGTATGCAGAGGATAATAATTTAAAAGTTAATATTATGGATATTCACGAAACTGGTGTTGGCGGCCTTAAATCTGCAACATTTAGTATAGAAGGCCCTAAAGCTTATGGAATTTATAAATATGAAGGCGGAGTTCATAGAGTTCAAAGAATCCCAAAAACAGAATCTGGTGGTCGAGTTCATACTTCAGCTGCTACAGTAGCTGTTTTACCTGAAGCAGAGACTGCTGAAGTAGAAATCAATGATGCAGAAATTAAAATTGATACTTACAGAGCAAGCGGAGCTGGTGGACAACATGTTAACAAAACAGAATCTGCAATTAGATTAACACATATACCAACAGGTTTAGTTGTAACCTGTCAAGACGAAAGTTCACAACATAAAAATAAAGCTTCAGCAATGAAGGTATTAAGATCTAGGTTGTTTGCATTAGAACAAGAAAAATTGAACAAAGACAGAGATGAAATGAGGAAATCATTAGTTTCCACTGGTGATAGATCAGCAAAAATTAGAACTTATAATTTCCCACAAGGAAGAATAACTGACCATCGCATTAACTATACCACCCACAAACTTCAGGCCACACTTGAGGGGGATCTAAATCATTTAATTGAACAACTTAAGCTAGCCGAAGAAAGCGCTCAAATTGAGTAAAAATGAGCGGCAATATTACTTTAAGAGATTATTTAAAATTACAAACTTCTAAACTAGCAAGTACTAATGTACAAGAGATAAAAATCAAAAGTGAAATTCTTGTTCAAAATCATCTAAAATTATCAAAAGCAGATTTATATTTAGAAAATATAGAAATTTCAGTTAAAGACATCAAAGTCATGGATAAAATGTTTTCTGAGCTTTCTAAAAATAAGCCAATACAACATATTATAGGTGAATCTTATTTTTATGATAATAGATTTTTAACACCGCCTGGTGTTTTTATTCCTCGTCCAGAAACCGAACTTTTAGTCGATTGTGCAATTGATTTTTTATCAAAAAGAAAAAGTTCTTTAACAGTTGTAGATTTTTGCTCGGGTAGCGGTTGTGTTTTACTAAGTGTTGCAAAAAAATTCCCAAATCATAAATATATTGGAATTGACATATCGGATATTGCTATTGATGTAGCACAAAAAAACAGTCAATTTTTAGATTTAAAAAATGTACAATTTATTAAAGATGATATTTTTAATTATTTATCTCCTAAAGCAGATCTTATTATATGTAATCCTCCCTACCTAGCAACAAATGAGATAGATAATCTAGAGGAGTCAGTCAAGAATCACGATCCTATAGAAGCGCTTACAGATTTTAAAGATGGAACATCTTTTTATAAATACCTTATCATAAATTTTGAAAAATTAATCAAGAAAAATGGTGCCATGTTGTTGGAGCTTCCATTTTCTGAAGTAACAAAAAATATAATTTCTTTTAATACTGATTTTAACAATAAAAAATCTGTTTTTTTCAAAGATTTAGAAGGAAAAAAAAGAGTAATTAAGATATATTAGGTATATATGAAAAGCGAATTTATTCATTTACATAATCACTCAGATAATAGCTTGCTTGATGGAGCTCAAAATATTCCATCTGTTCTTGAAACAATTACAGACTTGGGTATGGATTCAGTTGCACTTACAGAGCATGGAAATTTATTTGGGGCAGTTTCATTTTATAAAAAGGCCAAAGATAAAAATATTAAACCAATTATAGGCTGTGAAGTATATGTAGCTAAAGGAAGTCGTTTCACGAAAGATAGATCAAGTGGAATGGGGCAGTATAATCACCTAGTTCTTATTGCTCAAAATTATCAGGGCTATAAAAATTTAATGAAGATCGTTACTCACGGGTATTTAGAGGGCTTCTATTACAAACCCAGAGTTGATACAGAGATTTTAAAAAAATATAATGAAGGTATTATATGTCTTTCTGCATGTTTGAAGGGTATTTTACCAGAAACATTAATTTATAATGGGCTAGAAGCAGGAAAAAAAGTTGCTGAAGAATACTCAAGTATTTTTCCTGGAAGATATTATATAGAATTACAAAATCATGGAATTCCAGAAGAGCTACAAAATATTCAACTAGCAACAAAGCTGGCTAAAGAAATGAATTTGCCTATCATTGCAACAAATGACGCACACTATGCTAAAAAAGAACACTATAAAGCTCATGATGTGCATATTTGCATTGGCACAGGAAAGCAATTATCAGATAAAAATAGACTAAAATACCATGGAAAAGAGTTTTATTTTAAATCTCAAGATGAAATGTTTTCTTTATTTAAACAATTTCCACAAGCACTTGAAAATACAAGAGCTTTAACTGATTCTGTAGACTTACAAATTCCAATGGAAGACTATCATCTTCCATGGTATTCAATTCCTGGTGATAAAAAATCAAAAAATGTAGATGAATACTTAAAAAATTTATGTACTGCAGGCTTAGAGAAGAAATATGAAAACCTTAATAGCAATATTAATGAAAGAGCTGAATATGAGCTATCCGTTATCAAAAAAATGGGGTTTGCCAGCTACTTCTTAATTACTGCAGATTTTGTAGAGTATGCAAGAAAAAATAAAATTCCTGTAGGCCCTGGAAGAGGCTCTGCTCCTGGTAGTATAGTTTCCTATGCTTTGGGTATTACAAATATAGATCCATTAAAACATAATTTAATTTTTGAAAGATTTTTAAATCCTGACAGAATAAGTATGCCAGATATAGATATAGATTTCTGTGTAGAACGACGAGGCCAAGTAATTGATTATTTAAAAAGTGTTTATGGTGAAGATTCTGTAACTCAAATTATAACTTTTGGTAAAATGAATGCTCGAGCAGTAATTAGAGATGTTGGAAGAGTGATGAGCTACTCTTACTCTGAGGTTGATAAGATAGCTAAAATGATTCCAGAAGGACCAAAAGTTACTTTAGATCAGGCGTTAAAGCAGAATTCAGATTTAAGAACTGTATCACAAACTAATTATAAGGATTTGATAGATAATGCTAAAGTTTTAGAGGGAATGACAAGACATGCATCAATTCATGCTGCGGGGGTGGTGGTTGCTCCAGGAGATTTAACTGATTTTGTCCCACTATATAGATCGTCTCAAGGAGATGTAACTACACAATATGATATGAAGGAACTAGAATCAATTGGATTATTAAAAATGGACTTTCTTGGTTTAAGAAATTTAACAGTTATTGATAAAACCATTGATTTGATTAAAAAAAGATTCGACAAAAATATCGATATTGATAAAATTGATATGGAAGATCCTAAGGTCTATGAACTATTTGCCAAAGGATTAACTGTAGGAATATTTCAATTCGAGTCTGCAGGCATGAGAGAGTTTTTAAAGAAACTTAAACCAAAAGGAATTGATGGATTAATTGCTATGAATGCATTGTATAGGCCAGGACCAATGCAAAACATTGATAGGTATATTAAACGTGCCCATGGTAAAGAAAAAGTTGAATATGTCCACCCTCTACTTGAGGAGGCACTAAAAGAAACTTATGGTATTATAGTTTACCAAGAGCAGGTAATGCAAATTGCAAATATTATCGCTGGATTTACACTATCTGAAGCGGATGAAATGCGTAGAGCAATTGGTAAAAAGATACGCTCTTTAATGGATAAAATGGCTGAAAAATTTGTTAAAGGAGCAGTCAAAAATGGTTTATCGAAGGCGAAAGCCAAACAGATTTTTGATTTAATTGACAAGTTTGCACAGTATGGTTTTAATAAAAGTCATTCTGTAGCATATTCATACATTGCTTACCAGACAGGTTGGCTTAAAACCCACTACACTGCAGAATTTATGTCAGCTAATTTGACAAGTGAAATGAACAACACAAATAAAGTGGTTGTTTTGATTAATGAGTGTAGAAAGCTAGATATTAAAGTACATGCCCCTGATATTAATAAATCAGGAATCAATTTTGAGCCGTTGAATGACAAAGAAATTTCTTTTGGGCTTAATGCAGTTAAAAATGTGGGAGTAAAAGCATTAGAACAATGTATCGAAGTAAGAAATAAGCACGGAGAATTTAAGTCTATGTTTGATTTTATCTCTAAGGTAGATCAAAGACTTGTAAATAAAAAAGTATTAGAAAGTTTGATTTTAGCTGGAGCATTTGATTCATTAAATAATAATCGAGCTCAACTGTTTGAAGCTGTAGATTTAGCAATTAACTATGGAAACCAAGTTGATAAAAACTCCAATAAAGACCAAATAAATTTATTTGGAGACCAAGAGGATTTAGTAAAGATACCTGAGTTGCCTATTATTGAAGATTGGGATAATCAGGAAAAACTTTCAAAAGAAAAAGAAGTGCTTGGTATATATGTATCAGGAAATCCACTTATTAAATACGCTGATATAATAGAAGAATTAAGTAATTATGATTTTTCTGAAAAGAAAATACTTAAGGAAAATACCGTTGTAAAAATTGGGGGGGCAATAACAAATTTTAAACTACATTTTGATAAAAAAAATCAACAAATGGCATTCTTTAACCTTGATTGTTTAGGAGGCCAAGCTGAAGCCATCATTTTTCACGATGCTTTTGATAAGTATAAAGAAATTATTAAAGATAACAACATTGTTTTTCTAGTAGGTCATACATCTACTCAAAATGATTTTGCTGATTTAAAATTAATAGTTGATGAGGTTGTTCCTATTAATCATGCAAAGAAAGTTTTAAAGCTCAACCAGGTGAATATTAGGCTACCAAAAAATTCTTCAAAAGACCTGATGAATGATATTGTTGAATTAGCAAAACAAAACAAAGGAGATCATTCATTTATAGTACATATTCCATCTGAAAATAATCAAGAAAGAAAAATTATATCTAAGAAAATTAAAGTGTCGAGCAACAATCAATTTTTAATTTTATTAAGAGATTTATTAGGAGAATCAAACGTCTGGATTGATTAAATTATGAGCATGACAATAAATCCTCCAATTAGAATACTTATGGCTAAGCCAGGTCTTGATGGCCACGACAGAGGCATTAAAGTTTTAGCAGCAGCATACAGAGATGCTGGAATGGATGTAATTTATTTAGGTCTTAGGCAAACACCTGAAAGTGTGGTCAAAGTTGCTATACAAGAAGGCGTCGATGTAATAGCTCTTTCAATACTTTCTGGCGCACATATGACTATTTTTGAAAAAGTGATGAAGTTAATTAAAGAAAATAATTTAAAAAATATTTTGGTAACTGGAGGTGGCATAATTCCAGAAGAAGATTCTGAAGAATTATCTAAATTAGGAGTTGGCAAGCTGTTTGGACCAGGCACACCAGTAAAAGAGTCATTGGATTATATAGAAAATTGGGTAAAAGACAATAGAAGATGATTTCTAATATTACGAACACTTTTATAAAAGCAAAAAAAGCGTTTACAAATGAAAATTTTAATGAATCGCAAAATTTGCTAAATAAAGTTCTCAAACACGATAAAGATTTTTTATCAGCTTATTTATTATTATATCAAATATATGATAAAAAAAAATCTCCCAAAAAAAATACAATTTATAAGGAGCTAAAAAGGTTAAACCCAAAAATTAAAATTAAACATACCCCAATAACTGTAAGAAAAAAATCAGTTACGGGAACGCCTGAATTGGTAACTTTATCATTAATAAAACTTATGATTTCACAAGGTAAAACCTTGCAGGCTAAAAAAAATTTACGGTTAATAATTAAGCATTCAAAAAATAAGAGAGACCAAGACAAAGCAAAAAATATATTAAATAATTTTTAGAGGCTAAAATGAGCACAGAATATTTTCAAAGAAGGCATAATAAATTAAGAAGTAAACTAGCAAAAGAGAATTTAGATGGTATGCTGGTTACAAACTTGACACACATTAGATATTTATGTGGTTTTACTGGCTCAAGTGCAACATTGCTAATTTCAGGAGATAAAGTACATTTTATTACAGATGGAAGATATGTCGTACAATCCGAGAAAGAGGTTAAAGGAGCTAATATAATTATTGATAGTATTCCACATATTGAAGTAATTAAAAATCAAAACCTATTAACCCCTGGATCCAAAATTGCCTTTGATGGAAATAGTGTAAGTCATCAAGCATATCAACAAATATCAAAAGTGCTATCAAATCAGCAATTAGAAAATATTACTGGCGTAATTGAAAAAATGGCAATGTCAAAAGATAGCAAAGAAATAGAGGCTATAAGAACTGCAGTGGAGATTACCGATCAAGCTTTTGCAGAAGTATTACCAATGGTTAAAATTGGTGTAGAAGAAAAAGTTATAGCAAATCAATTATCATTCCTTTACAGAAAATATGGAGATTCAGATTCTGACGCATTTGCAGCTATTGTTGGTACAGGACCAAACTCTGCAAAACCGCACCATACACCGACTGATAGAAAAATTGGACAAGGCGAATTGTTAGTAATCGACTCTGGAGCAAAATTTGCTGGTTATCATGCAGATATGACCAGATCATTTGCAACTAAAGGATTTTCAGAAGAACAAAAATCAATCTATGACATTGTTCTTAATGCACAAATAAATAGCATCAATGGCATTAAAGCCGGAGCATCTTGTAAGTCAATTGATTCTATCGCAAGGGATCATATAACTCAAGCTGGCTATGGTAAGTTTTTTGATCATGGACTTGGTCATTCACTTGGACTTGAGATTCATGAAGAGCCAAGATTCAGCAAGGTAAGCAAAGATATCCTTGAAGAAAATTATGTTATGACAGTTGAACCTGGTATATATGTAAAAGATATAGGTGGAGTAAGAATTGAGGATGACATAATTGTTACTAAAGATGGTTCAGAAATTCTCAATAAAACATCTAAAGAATTCCAAGTAATTTCATAATGTTCAGAAAAATTTCAATTTTTCTAATATTTTTTCTTTGCTCATGCGTTGAAAATCTAATTCATATCTCTATTTTTGATAATGGAAGTTATATAGTGAATTATACATCTATAGGAGATAAAGATGATTTATTAGATAGTGATTTTGTGCATCCAAAAACCAATGAAAAACATGAGTGGATTACATCGTTAAACAAAAAAAGTGAAAGTAAAAGTAACGAAGTATGGGAAAAAGAAACTATTTTGTCATCACCAACAAAATCAAAATTAATTTTTACTAATTCATCAAACTTGCAATATGATATAGATATAAGTAAAAGCTCCTTCATATTTTGGGATACTTACTCATTTAACTCAAACATTAAAAACTTAGAAATTGATGTTAAATACCCAGAAATAGATAGATATTTAAATGTCAATGAAGACGACCTATCTTGGCTTGTTCCTGCTAAAAAATATATTTTTTCAGAAAGTATTAAAATTTATCGAACGCAAAATGAACTTAATGAAATCACTGTTGATAGAATAAGCAATCAAATTGACTCATACATTTCCTATGTTGAAGAAAAAGAGTATGAAAAAGAATTTAGTAGAAAATCTTCTGATATATTTAAAGATGCATTATCATCGATGAAAAAACGCTTACCAGAGAATTTCTTTTTTGAAATAACATTAATTATAGACGAGCTCGAAATGGAGTTTAAAAAAAATACCGATTTAATGCTGGATAGCTTCACATTTAGTGTGGCTATACCAGGAGAATTAAGAAGTACGAATGCATCATTAGTTAGCGATTCAGATAATACTCTTTATTGGAGTTTTGAGTTTAGTGACATTGCCACTAATCATTTCAATATGTATGCACATTCAATAGTTATTAATAACTTAGTATTACAATTATTTTTTATACTAATTGTATTATTTTTTATAGGATTTATATGGAAAAAACGATTAAAAAAAGAATAGATAGCTTAATCGCAGAAATTAATAATCATAACTATGCATATTATGTTTTAGATGATCCAAAATTAACAGATATTGAATATGATGCGTTATTTCGTGAGCTTGAAACCTTAGAAAGGGATAACCCTAACCTAATTTCTAAAACATCTCCAACTCAAAGAGTTGGCCATCCAGTAACAAGTGGTTTCAAAAGTTATGAACATTCAATTCCTATGCTTTCTCTATCAAATGCAATTAATGATGAGGAAATTAATGATTTTCATAAACGTATAGTAAAATGGTTAAATAATTCAGAGGTTAACTTTGTAGCAGAGCCTAAAATTGATGGTTTGGGTGTGTCATTAATATATGAAAATGGATTACTAAAAAGAGCATTAACTAGAGGAGATGGTTTTAAAGGCGAGGATATTACACATAATGTTAAAACTATAAATGCTGTCCCATTGGAATTAAGGCAATCAAAAAAGAAAACACCATCTTTTATTGAAGTTAGGGGTGAAATTTTTATGAATATTTCAGACTTTAATCAATTAAACAAAAATCGCGAAATATCAGATGAAAAAATCTTTGCCAATGCTAGAAATGCAGCGGCAGGCAGTGTAAGACAGCTTGATCCAAATATTACAGCTTCTAGAAATCTTTCAATTTTTTGTTATGAAATTGGTGGAAGCAAAGATATTAAGCTAGATAATCAAATTGAAATGCTTGAATATCTTAAATCTGTTGGATTACCAGTTAATCCTTTATCTAAAAAAATTACTTCTTCAGAGGATATGGTTTCTTATCATCATACTCTAGAGACTAATCGAACGCATATTGATTATGAAATTGATGGTTCGGTGATAAAAGTGAATAATTACCAAAAAAGAGAAAGGTTAGGATTAAGATCACGTTCCCCAAGATGGGCTATTGCGGCAAAATTTAAAGCAAAACAAGCAGAGTCCCAGATAATAGGTATTGATTTACAAGTTGGTAGAACGGGAGTTATTACGCCGGTTGCAAAAATAAAAGAAGTTGATTTATCTGGTGTTATGATTTCTAGCGCTACTCTTCATAATCAAGATGAAATTGATAGGAAAGATATAAGAATTAACGATTTTGTATTAATTGAAAGATCAGGGGACGTAATTCCTAAAATTACTAAAGTTTTGAATGAAAAAAGACCTAAAAATACGAAAAAATTTTCAATTAGTGATTTTAATTGGCCTGATCCGGAATGTAAAATCGAGCGCGTTGATGGAGAAGCAGCTTATAGATGTACCAACCCAAATTGTAAATCAAGAGTAATGGGTGTCCTTGAACATTTTTGTTCAAAGAATGCAATGAATATTGAAGGAATGGGACCTCAAATCGTTAAACAGTTGTTGGAAGCAGACTTATTAATAAGTTTTGATGATATATATAAAATTAAATACGAAGATTTAATTGAATTAGATCGTTTTAAAAATAAATCTGCCATGAATCTTATCGATTCAATTAATCAGTCTAAAAAGACAACATTTCCAAGATTTTTATTTGGACTTGGAATCCCTAATGTGGGACAACACATATCAAGGGTAATAGATAGATACTGTAATTCATCTCTAGAAAAATTGACCGAGTTAAAGATTGAAGAAATGAAAGAAATTGATGGAATTGGTGAAACGGTCGCTATAGCCATAGAAGATTATTTTAAAAATGATAATAATAAAAGTATCATTGAAAGTTGCTTAAAGTTAGGTGTTAAGATTATACCTACCACTTATGATACTAGTACAATGAGAATGCTAAATCAAAAAATAGTTATAACAGGATCTTTCGAAAGTTTATCGCGAAGCGATCTTAAGCTTAGGTTGGAAAATTTAGGAGCTACCGTTACTTCTTCAGTTTCTTCTAAAACTGACGCAGTTATAGTTGGTAAAAATCCAGGATCAAAATTATCAAAAGCTCAGGATCTAAATATTAGGATTGTAGAAGAAAAAGATTTGATCGGATTTCTAGGTGAAGCTTAGCCTTTTTCTAATTTTAATAACTAGTTTTATTTTTTCAGAAAATAATCTATCATTTCAAACACAATTAGTATCTGAAGGGTTTTCTAGACCACTACTTGTAAGATTTCATCCTGAAACAAACTCTATGTTTGTGGTAGAACAAACTGGGAAAATTAAATTTATTGAAAATAAGAAGATAACTACTTTTATAGATTTATCAGATTTAGTTTTGACAGGGCCAATCCCAGATGAAAGAGGGTTATTGGGGATGGCACTTCATCCAAGCTTTGCACAAAATGGACTATTTTATGTATCCTATGTAGACAAGAATAATTTTTCTGTTGTTGCTCGTTATTTTTATGACAACATAAAACAAAAAATAGATTTTACATCAGAAAGTAAATTATTTCACTTTGAGCAGCCTTATGGGAATCATAATGGCGGTCATCTTGAATTCGGTATGATAGACAATTTTCTATATTTAGGATTTGGAGATGGAGGGTCATCAGGCGACCCTCAAAATAATGCGCAAAATTTTGATAATTTTTTAGGCAAGATATTAAGGATTGACGTAAATACAGAAAGCGGATATTTAATACCAAAGTCTAATCCTTATATAAATAAACCAGATAAATTAGATGAAATTTGGGTGTATGGCTTAAGAAACCCTTGGAGATTCAGTTTTGATAGACAAAACGGTGATCTTTATATAGGAGATGTTGGACAATACTTATGGGAAGAGATTAATAGAATTAGCTCAAATCAATCAAATGTTAATTTTGGATGGAAGATTATGGAAGGAAAACATTGCTATGAAAATGAAGCATGTAACCAAGACGGATTAACAATGCCTATATTTGAATATCCAAGTGATGCATCATATGCATTTAGTCTGATGGACATTAACCAAAAAAATGTATATGGATGCTCTGTTACCGGTGGATATGTTTATAGAGGTAGTAAAATTAATGAACTAAAGGGATTATACTTATTTTCAGATTTTTGTACAGGAAAAATTTGGTCTTTGAATCCAGTTGACGGTACAACAAAAGATTTAACTACACAATTATTAGGGGAAAAGAAAAGTATGATTTCTTCCTTTGGCGAAGATATAAACGGTGAATTATATATAGTGGAATTTTCAGGAAGTATTTATAAAATAGTACCCTCAAATGAATAAAAACCTAGCAATTAAAATCAACAATCTTTTTAAGACTTACGATAATGTAAAAGCAGTTCAAGGTATTGATTTAGAAATCAATAAAGGAGAATTTTATGGCTTGTTAGGCCCGAACGGTGCTGGAAAGTCAACTACTATTAACTCAATTACAAGCTTAGTTAAGCCATCAAATGGAGATATTGAAATTTTTGGCAAAAATATTGAAAATAATTTCAGATTTACTAGGTCTCAAGTTGGAATTGCACATCAAGAAGTAAGTACGGACTGGTTTTTCCCTTTAGAACAATTATTATATTTTCAGGCTGGTTTCTATGGAGTATCTCGATCAAATGCAAAAGAAAGAATTGAATATTTATTAGAAAAATTAGGTTTATCAAAGCATCGAACAAAAAAAATGCGTGAGCTATCAGGGGGAATGAAACGTAGGTTGCAAATAGCTAAAGCTTTGGTACATGATCCGGAAATAATTATTCTTGATGAACCTACTGCTGGTGTGGATGTTGAACTTAGGCATGATTTATGGTTGTATTTACAAGAGCTTCATAAAGATGGTAAAACAATATTACTAACTACTCACTATATTGACGAAGCAGAGCTTTTATGTGAGCGAGTAGGAATCATTGATAAAGGAAAGTTAATTGTTGAAGATACTGTTTCTAATTTAAAAAAAATGGTTAAAAACTCATCACTTGAAATTCGATTAAAAGACAATATTAATAAAGATCTAAGTTTTTTGAGCGAATATGATTATAAAATTGATGAAAAAATTGTTCAGATTTTTACTGATACACCAAACCTTGAATTACCTTCAATAATTTTAAAATTTTCTGAAAAAAATATTCAAATTGAAGATATTCATATTCCAAAAACATCGTTGGAAGATGTCTTTCTAGACCTAACAGGAAGGAAAATTAATGATTAAAAATTGGGTTGGTTTTTATACTCTTTCTTCAAGAGAAATCATGAGATTTTTTTCTGTATGGAGACAAACTATAATACCAGGAATAGTTACTACACTATTATACATATTTGTTTTTGGAGTAGCTCTTGAGAATAGGATTAGTGAGATAGGTGGTGTTTCATATAAGATATATATCTTACCAGGATTATTAATGATGAATGTGATTACTAATGCAGTTGCAAATTCCGCTTCTTCAATGTTGCAAATGAAATTACTTCAAACACTTCCTGAACTTTTGATTACTCCACTTTCTAGTCTTGAATTATCCTTATCGTTCATAATTGGTGGAGCTATCAGAGGATTTGTTAATGGAATTTTAATTCTTTTAATTTGCTGGCTTGCAGGAATGCCCATTTTAAATCTCCCCCTTACATTATTTTTTATTCTTTTAGTTTCTTGGTCATTTTCGAGTTTAGGTCTTTTTGTAGGACAGTTGTCTGACTCATGGGACCAGCTAGCACTAATACAAAATTTTGTTATCACACCCTTTAGTTTTCTTGGAGGAATATTTTATTCAATTAAGATGCTTCCTGGTTGGGCCATGACTTTAAGTCAAGTAAATCCAATCTATTATGCAATAAGCGCATTAAGAGAAGCAACGCTTGGTGTTTCAGATGCTTCATTTCTTACAGCATCAATCTTTTTAATCTTATTTACTATAGGTACAACAGTAATGGCAGTTCAACTTATGTCAACAGGGAAAAAAATTAGGTTTTAATTTTTGTTTAATTGATTTAAAATAGGCCATGCAAAAATTAAAAAAGGCTATCCTATTTCTAGAGGATGGCCTTTTTTTTACCGGGAAAAGTCTTGGTAGCAATGGTGAAACTTTTGGTGAAGTTTGCTTTAATACTGGAATGACTGGATATCAAGAGATACTAACTGATCCTTCCTACTCTAATCAGATGATTGTAATGAGTAGTCCGCACATAGGTAATTATGGTACTAATAACAACGATACAGAATCTGAAAAAGTTTATGCAACAGGTTTTATAATTAAGAGTGAATCTTTACAGCCTTCAAACTGGAGATCTGAAGAATCTCTTTCATCATTTTTGAAAAAGCACAGTATAGTTGGTATTCAAGACATTGACACAAGAGCATTAACTATTCATATAAGAAAAAATGGTGCAATGAGAGGAATCATTTCAACTGAAGATTTTAATCTCGATAGTTTGGCAAGCAAAATTGAGAATATACCTAAAATGGAAGGACAAGATTTAGCAATTAAAGTTGCAAGAAATAAAAAAGTTATTTTATCAAACACTAATAATCCTGTTTATAAAATTGCAGCCATTGATTTTGGAATGAAAAGCAATATATATGATATTATGCTTGATCATAAGGCTGAAGTTGAAATTTTTCCTGCAAATGTATCACACGATGAAATACTTTTATCTAACCCTGATGGTATTTTTCTATCAAATGGACCAGGAGACCCTGCCGCAGTAACATATGGTATAGAAACAGTAAAAAATTTACTAGGTAAGAAACCTATCTTTGGAATATGTCTTGGGCATCAAATTCTAGCTTTAGCATTGGGTGCAAACACATTCAAAATGAAGTTTGGTCATAGAGGTATAAATCAACCAGTAAAAAATTTAATTACAAACAAAGTAGAAATTACATCCCAGAATCATGGATTTGCTGTTGACGAAGATACTCTACCATCGAACGTCACTGTAACACATAAACACCTAAATGATGATACTGTTGCTGGAATAAGCTGTAATGATATTTTAGCATATTCAGTTCAATATCATCCTGAAGCTAGTCCAGGACCACATGATTCAAGGTATGTATTTAAGGAATTTTTCAATATGATGAAGAGCAATGCCAAAACGTAACGATATAAACACTATCCTAGTTATAGGAGCTGGGCCAATTGTTATTGGGCAGGGATGTGAATTTGATTATTCTGGCACCCAAGCTATAAAAGCTTTAAAAGAAGAAGGATATAGAGTCGTGTTGATTAATTCTAACCCTGCTACCATCATGACTGACCCTCAATTTTCTGACAAAACCTATATTGAGCCTATTTCTACTGAGTATGTTGAAGCAATAATTAAAAAAGAAAAACCAGATGCTATTTTACCTACTGTTGGAGGTCAAACTGCTTTAAATGTTGCTATGAAACTAGATGAAGAAGGAATACTTAAAAAGTATGATGTTGAACTAATAGGGGCTAACAGAAAAGCTATTGAAACTGCTGAAAGTAGAGAAATGTTCAAGCAGGCTATGTTAGAAATTGGCCTTGATTTGCCATATGGATATACTGTTAAATCACTGGATGAGGCTAAAAAGTTATTAGATAAAATTTCCCTACCTGCTATTATCAGACCCTCCTTTACATTGGGTGGCTCAGGCGGTTCTGTTGCATACAATGAAGAAGAATTTGAGACATCAGTAAATAAAGGGTTGAAAGAAAGTCCAACTGGACAGGTCCTTGTTGAAGAATACTTAAACGGTTGGAAAGAATACGAATTAGAACTTATACGCGATTTAAATGATAATGTTATAATTATTTGTTCAATTGAAAATATTGATCCTATGGGTATACATACCGGTGATTCTATTACAATTGCTCCTGCGATGACTCTTAGTGATAAAGAGTTTCAAGTAATGCGAAATGCGGCTATAAAATGTATTAGAAAAATCGGTGTTGATACTGGAGGTTCGAATGTTCAGTTCGCAGTTAACCCAGTTGATGGAAGAATGGTGATAATTGAAATGAATCCAAGAGTTAGTAGATCTTCTGCTTTAGCTTCAAAAGCTACAGGATTTCCAATTGCAAAAATTGCTGCAAAGCTTGCTGTTGGATATTCTTTAGATGAACTAAAAAATGATATAACAAACAGAACATTAGCTGCTTTTGAGCCAACAATTGATTACATAGTTACAAAATTACCTAGATTTGATTTTGAAAAATTTTCATCGGCTTCTGGAAAACTTGGTGTTCAAATGCAATCAGTTGGCGAAGCAATGGCAATTGGAAGAACATTTAGAGAATCATTTCAAAAAGCTTTTCGTTCCCTAGAGCTTAATTTACCAGGATTTGAAACTAAAGATCCAAGAGATGAAGATTTAGATATTAAAAGATTTAGAGAGCTAGACATTAAATCTTTAAATGATGGTAGCGCATTTAGGATGTTAAAAGTCAAAGAAGCAATAAAGCAGGAATTTTCAATTGAAGAAATTCATAAAAATACTGGTATTGATCCATGGTTTTTAACTGAGATTCAAGAAATAGTTAATATTGAGAAAGATTATTATACTGTAGACAATCTTCAGTTTTTAAAAAAGAATGGATTTTCTGATTTACAGATAGCTCGCTTAAATAATTTATCTGAAGATGAAATAAGACAAATGAGAATTGATCAGAAAATTACACCAGTTTACAAATTAGTAGATACTTGTGCTGGTGAGTTTGAAGCAGAAACTCCTTATTCATATTCTACATATGAATCAGAAAACGATTTGCAACCTCTTGAAGGTAAAAAAATTATGATTTTAGGAGGTGGACCAAACAGAATTGGCCAAGGTATTGAATTTGATTATTGTTGTGTACAGGCAGTATTTGGTTTGCGTGAAGCTGGTTATAAATCAATAATGGTTAATTGCAATCCTGAAACTGTCTCAACTGATTTTGATTTAGCAGATAGACTATATTTTGAACCAATTACATTTGAAGATATTATGAATATCATCAATTTTGAAAAGCCAGATGGAGTATTAGTACAATTTGGTGGACAAACACCTTTAAAAATTGCAAACCAACTCTCTGAAGCTGGAGTTAAAATATATGGTACCTCATCAGATAGTATCAATCTTGCTGAAAATAGAGAAGAGTTTGCAAAGGTAATTAATAAATTAAATATATTAACTCCTGACTATTGTATAGCAAAAAATTATGATGATATTTATAGTTATGCTGAAACTGCAAACTTCCCTGTATTAGTTAGACCAAGTTTTGTTTTAGGTGGAAGAGCAATGCAAATTGTTTATTCTAAAGAGCAATTGGTTGATTATGTATTTAGATCTGCTGAAGCTACAAATGATCACCCAATTTTAATTGATCAATTTATTGAAAATGCATTTGAGTTTGATGTAGATGCGCTTTGTGATGGAGAAGAAGTTTTCATTGGAGGGATTATGCAACATATTGAAGAAGCTGGGGTTCATTCAGGTGATTCTTCATGTGTTATACCTCCATACGAAGTTAGTGATTCAGTAAAAAAAGAAATAGAAACAATCACAACTAAATTAGCATTAGAGCTTAAAGTAATAGGTCTGATTAACCTTCAATTTGCTGTAAAAGATGAAAAAGTATATGTATTGGAGGTAAACCCAAGATCGAGTCGTACAGTTCCATTTGTTAGTAAATACAGTAACATTCCATTAGCAAACATAGCCTCACAGATTTCAGTAGGTAAATCATTAAAAGATTTTAAACTCAAAAAAAATAATTTTGAACATTATGCTGTAAAGAAAGCTGTTTTACCATTTAATAAGTTCAAAGATGAAAAAGTTTTTTTAGGCCCTGAAATGAAATCTACAGGTGAGGTAATGGGTATCGATATGAGCACAGGTAGCGCCTTCTTAAAAGCTATGAAGTCAGATGGATATAATGTTCCAAAAACAGGCACAGCTTTCTTATCAGTTAATAAAACAGATAGGAAAGGACTTGTTCCAATAGCAAAAAATTTAGTGGATTTAGGTTTTAATCTTGTAGCTACAAAGGGCACATGCAAGTTTCTTAATGAACATGGTATTATTTGCGATGATATGTTCAAAGTTGGTGAAGGAAGACCAAACGTTGTCGATGAAATTCTAAATGATAATATTCAATTAGTGGTCAATACGCCCGAAGGACCACAATCAAGATTTGATGAAGAGGCGATTGGTAAAACATCAGTAATGAAGAATATTTTAACTATTACCACACTTCCAGGAGCTAGAGCTGCTATTGATTCTATGAAACATTTGAATGATATTAATGTTAAGGCACTGCAAGAATATTTTAAAAAATAATTATTTATAGTTACTTATAAGAATCAATATCTGGACAAACACAAAAGAAATTTCTATCTCCAAAAGCGTTATCTATTCTAGATACATATGGCCAGAATTTATTTTCTTTATTCCATTTTGTAGGGAAAACCGCATTTTCTTTTGAATACGGATGATTCCAATCATCACAAATATCATGAACTGTATGAGGGGAATTAACTAAAACATTATCCTCTTGTGGCATTTTACCTGATTCTATTTCTTCAATTTCTTTTCTGATTGCAATCATGGCATCACAAAATTTATCAAGCTCAGATTTTGCTTCACTCTCTGTCGGCTCAATCATCAATGTTCCTGGTATTGGCCAAGACATAGTAGGTGCATGAAAACCATAATCAATTAATCTTTTAGCAATATCTTCATTAGTTATATTGGCTGTTGATTTAAACGATCTGCAATCAACGATAAACTCATGTGCATTTAATCCGCTTTTACCTTTATAAAGAATAGAATAATCTTTTTCTAATCTTTTTGCCATGTAATTTGCAGATAAAATTGCCACTTGAGATGCTTTTAAAAGACCATTTGCTGCCATCAATTTCATATAGATATAAGAAATTAAAAGTATACTAGCACTACCAAATGGCGACGATGATACTGAGTAGGAAAAATCTTTATCCGTAAAACTATGCTGTGGTAGATGTGGTTTTAATTTTTCATTTACACAAATTGGACCCATGCCTGGCCCACCTCCACCATGTGGTATACAAAAAGTTTTATGAAGATTAATATGCATAACATCTGCACCAAACTTTCCTGGTTTACATACACCAACCATTGCATTTAAGTTTGCTCCGTCCATATAGACTAATCCACCATTTGTATGAATCAAATCACATATTTCATCGATATTATGTTCAAATACACCGTGTGTTGATGGATAAGTAACCATCAATGATGATAGTCTATCACCAGCTTCATCAACTTTTTTACTTAAATCTTTAAAATCTATATTACCATGATCATCACATTGTACTATTACAACTTTAAGTCCTGCCATAATTGCACTTGCTGGATTTGTTCCGTGTGCAGATTCAGGTATTAAACATATATCCCTATTTGAATTATTTGCTTTATGATATTCTCTAATACTTAATAGCCCTGCATACTCTCCTTGAGCACCAGAATTTGGTTGAAAAGATACAGCATCAAACCCAGTAACTTTATAGAGCATTTCTTCCAGTTCATTAATGATTTTTTTATAACCTTTAGCCTGATTTAATGGAGCAAAAGGGTGAATAGAATTAAATTCTGGCCAACTAATTGGAATCATTTCAACAGTTGCATTCAGCTTCATAGTACAAGATCCTAACGGTATCATACTATAGTTTAAGGAGAGATCCCTTTTTTCTAACTTATTGATATACCTAAGCATTTCTGTTTCAGAATTAATGCTATGAAAAATAGGGTGGGTCAAAATATCACCTGTTCTATTTGGTTTAAAAATATTATAAGTATTTTGAGAATCATTACTTACATCGAATAAATTTGCAAGTGCCTCAACTTCATTATAATCAGTCTTTTCATCTAAAGAGATGCCAATAAGTCCATTCTCATGGTACATTAAATTAAAATTATGCTTTAATGCCTTATCTTTTAAACTATCAATACTCATATTTGATAATTTTATAACTACTGTATCAAAAAATGAATTATCATTAGTTACAATCTCGTGACCCAATTTTGAAATTTTATCAGCCAGTTCTTTTGTATGACTATGTATTCTTTTGGCAATATTTTTTAAATCATCTTGACCATGAAATAATGCATACATTCCTGATATTATAGCAAGCAAAACTTGCGCTGTACAAATATTTGATGTTGCTTTTTCTCTTCTAATGTGTTGTTCTCTAGTTTGGAGTGTTAGTCTATAAGCTTGATTACCTCTACGGTCTTGTGATACACCTACAATTCTTCCAGGGATATCTCTTTTAAATTCTTCACTAGTTGACATAAATGCAGCATGAGGGCCTCCATATCCAAGCGGGACACCAAAACGTTGACTATTACCAACAGCAATATCTGCTCCTAGATTACCTGGTGCTTCAAAAAGCTGTAAACACATTAGATCGCTAGCAAAAATTACTTTACAGTTTGAGTTGTGTGCATCAGAGACAAGGTTTTTATAATCATCATTTGATGAAATATGCCCATATTTATTTGGATATTGTAAAATACAACCAAAGGCATCGGTAAAGTTAAAATTTTTAAAGTCCGTTACAATTATTTCAATATCTAATGGTTCAGCTCTTGAAATAATTACATCTATAGTTTGCTGAAAACACTCTTTATCAACTAAAAATTGCATTTTTTCAGATTTATTTTTACGATAAAGCATTAACATTGCCTCGCTTGCTGCAGTTCCTTCATCTAAAAGTGAAGCATTAGCAATTGGCAAAGCAGTAATTTGAGTAATCATTGTTTGATAGTTTAAAAGAGCTTCTAATCTACCTTGAGAAATTTCGGGTTGATATGGCGTATACTGAGTATACCATCCCGGATTTTCAAGTATATTTCTTAAAATAACATTTGGAGTAATTGTATCATAATAGCCTTGACCAATTAGAGATCTATGAACCTTATTGTTGCTACCAATATTTTTGACATGATTTAAAATATCATTCTCTGAGAATACGTCATTTCCAATTGATATATCGTCAATATCTAAAATATTTTTGGGCACAATTTTTTCAAGAAGATCATTTAAGGAGTCACAATTAAGATATTGCAACATTTCATCGATTTCTTTTTGCGAAGGACCAATATGTTTTTTATGAAATTCAGACATAATTATGAGGTAATTCTCAAAATAGTACCCCCGGAAGGACTCGAACCTACAACCAAGGGCTTAAAAGGCCCCTGCTCTACCATTGAGCTACGGAGGCAAAACTAGCCTAAAATATAAGCTATGAAAATTTAAATTAATACTCTTAAAAAGTCATTTTTTAAAATTTTTTTTAAAATTATCATAAAAAATATTGACCAATTGAAAAAATTATTATTAGTTTGCGTAAGTCTAAAATTAGATTATTGTAAGCAAATACAAGCAATCGAAAAGGCTCTGGGGTTGGCGCTACAGGGCCTTTTTTGTTTCCATAATGTGTTGTATCTTCTGTTCTATTTGAAAATTGGGGGCGACCGGTTTCGACATTTTAGAATGAAATCTTAGATTGCATGTAGAGCTTAGTAACTCTTAAAACTTCTATACTATATTAAGTGCCGATAATGGCCAAATGGCTTTTGCTTAATTGCTAAAGTCCATCATCAGTAGACGTTTCTCATCGTTCGCTGAATGGTGTCATAAAAATGAGATAGTTTATTTTTCTGCTTCGGTTTAATAAATGAATCCTTAGAAGATAGCTATATGTCTGTTTGTTCTTGTACTGTCATGTAGTGAAACTTAATCAAGAAACTAAACATGTAGATGTCTATTTTTTCTCTACTTTGGACGGGAGTTCGAATCTCCCCGCCTCCACAATACAAACTAAATTCTATCTGGAAAGTCAGTTATAATTCCATCAACTTTTAATCTTTTCATAAGAACAATATCTTCATTTTTATTGACTGTCCAAGTATAGATTTTAAATCCATTGTCCTTAATTTTTTTTACACTATTTCTATCAAGTAGTGTATAATTAGGATGTATAGCTTGAGCATTGATTTTTCTACCAAATTCGATAGCATCATTTATATCTATAGATTTGTCTACCAATACACCAACTGAAATATTATCATTAATTGATCTAAATACTTCAAGTTCTTCCCAATTAAAACTTGAAACAATGAAATCTTCTATTTTCCAATTGGTTTTTTCAAGATACTTCATAATAATTGTTGATGTCATTTGAGATGTATTAGAACCTTTTAGTTCTATGTTCACAAATAGAGGAGTTTTAATACTATCTAACACACTTGTAAGTGTAGGAATTTTATATTTCCCTTCTACTAAAAAGTCTTCAAGATCTTTTAAAGTTTGTTTTTCAATTTCTCCAGATTTTCCAGTTAATTTTTTAAGATTTTTATCGTGGAATAGTACTAATTCACCGCTTTGACATTTAAAAATATCAATTTCTATCCCATCAGCACCTAATTCAATCGCCATATTAATTGATTCTAAGGTATTTTCTGCAATGTGTCCTTTTGCACCTCGGTGACCAATATTTAATGTGCTATGTTTTGAGCATGAATTCATTACTATACAAAATAAAAAAAATACAGAAAAATAAATGAATTTTTTAATTCTGATATATTTATGCATTAGCTTAAGCTATTAATTTCTGATGCTGCTCTTAAACCTGAGAATAAAGCTCCCTGCATCCAACCTCTATCGCTTGATGCATGTTCTCCCGCAAAATGAATTCGACCTTCTTGTTGTGATATGCTTTCGTTTAAGGTTTCGTTTTGAGATGAGGTTGGAGATGCCCAAGCTCCTTTTGACCATTCATCCTGTACCCAAGATTTTGATACTCCAATATCAAAATTACTTGTTGATCCAGGGAATATATTCTCCCATCTGTTTAGTACAGCATTATTACGTTCTTCTATACTCAGTACATCCATATCTTCTGCCGCGGACCATCTTAGATAAGACATAATGATGCCAGTATTACCATCCATATCCCAAGAAGGTTGCCAAATTTCTTCAGGAAGATCAGTATTTCCCCAACCATTCAATGAATCGTTTTCCCAAAATCTATTTTTATATTGAATATAAATTCTAGTGGCTGGAGCATATCTAAATCCTCCATTCATTGCTGACTGTTTTTCTGCAGATAATTCGGGTGTAAAATTTATTTTATTTAAAACTGTTAGCGGTACAGTACACAAAACTCTATCCCCCTGAAATTGATTACCGTTAGAATTCACAACAATATTATCGTTATTTTGTGTAATTGAAGTAACAGGGTTATTCAAGTATATTTTATTCGATAATTCATTTGAATTCGCAAATGCGTTAGTTAGTCTATCAGAGCCACCTCTTATTTTAAGATAATTTTTTCTAAGAGTAGATCCATAAGATGTATTTAGATATGTAGTGTTATCTATTATCGTTTTAGCTCCATTTGAAACATTAACATAATTTCCTGTAGTTGCATAAAAAGGGTCTAGCTCAAGATTAAAATGATTTGCATAATCAATAGTTAAATTATGACTTGGTTTAATTCTTGCAGCACCTCCCTCAACATAGTGGTTATTTAAAAAGGGAGATCTTATTGTAAGAACTCTTCCACCAATTCTATCTCTAGCTTCGAGTATTGTTATATCGTGTCCGGCTAAAGACAGTTCGTATCCAGCTACTAGACCTGATATTCCTGCACCAATAATAATTATTTTTTTATGATTTTCATTACCATCCATTCCACCAGGAGTATCAGGTAATTCTTCGTTTGTTGACATTTCATTATCTGCGCAGGAAATAATATATGAAGCTCCCATAGATAGTATAATACTTCTTCTAATAAACTCGCGTCTAGTAATGTCAGACATTATTACATTCTTTCAGGAGCACTGATCCCAAGAATTGATAAGCCATTCATTAAAATGGTTTTAGTTGCTTCACAAAGTTTCTTTCTAGCCATAGAAAGGTCAAGATTTTGAGGATCAATTACTTTATGGTTACCATAAAACTTATGATACGCAGCTGCAACTTCTTCCAAATAAGTTGCAAGTTTTCTTGGTTCCAAAACCTTTAAAACTTCTTCCATTTTGTTTGGGAATTCTGAAAGTAGTTTAGCTAATGCAATTTCATCTTTTTCTTTCAAAAGACTAAGATTGATTTTTACTTTTTCTGTGATTTCTTTATCATATCGTTTAAGAAGGTTGGATATTCTAGCATTAGCATATTGAAGATAGTATACTGGATTTTTTTCCGATTCATCTTTTGCCAAATCTAAATCAAAGTCAAGGTGACTGTTTGCTCCTCGCATGATAAAAAAATATCTAATAATATCTGAGCTTAATTGATCATTTAATTCATCAAGAGTTACAAAATTTGCTTTCCTTGTTGACATTTTTACTATTTCTCCACTTTTTTTAATAGTTACAAACTGATGAATTACTACTTTTATATGATCTGTTTTTTTATCTAGACATTTAAGACCTAATATAACATCAGGGTATGTATCTATATGATCAGCTCCAAAAATATCAACTATTAAATCAAAACCTCTATCAACTTTATCCGCATGATAGGCTATATCAGGCAACCTATATGTTGGTTCACCAGAGCTTTTAACCAAAACCTTATCTTCTTCTTTTCCAAGACTCGATGTTTTAAACCATACAGCTCCGTCTTTTTCATAAGACAACTCTTTATCTTTTAATTCTTTCAGAACATTATCGATGGCACCATTTTCATAAAAGGAACCTTCTTTTGTAAAAATGTCAAATTTTATCCCAATACTATCTAAAGTATTTTTAATGTTAGAAAAAATTTCTTTTTCCGTAAAATCTCTAAATATTTTATTATCACTTTTTAAATTTTTACCATACTTATCAATAATTTTTAAAGCAATATCATCTAAATAATTTCCAACATATCCGTTTTCAGGAGTTGGTACCTTTAATCCAATTTGTTGTGCATATTTTGCATAGCAAGATTCCGCAAGTACTCGCATTTGTTTTCCAGCGTCGTTGTAATAGTATTCCCTGCTAACATCATATCCATTCCATGTTAAAATATTTGAAACCATATCACCTAGAATGGCTTGTCTACCATGTCCAACAGTTAGTGGTCCTGTTGGGTTACAGCTAACAAATTCAACATTTGCAGACTTATTTAGCTTTTTCTTTTTTCCAAAATTTTCTTTTTCTTCGTTAATTTTATTTACCATTTGATGATAGTGATTATCTGCTATATGGAAATTAACAAATCCAGGATGCGATGCACTTAGAGTAAAAGTATCACTAAATGGGTTGCTATGATTAACAATACTCTCGGCAATAGATATAGGAGATTGTTTTAGTTGCTTTGTTAATTTTAAAGCAACATTTGATGAATAATCTCCAAATCCGTCTTGACTATTCATACTGATATTCCAATCTTCAAATTTTATAGCATTTTCATCCAAATAGTTTTGAATAAAATCATTCATGAGACTTTTAAGTTTCATATTTTTACCACTTTAGCATCAAACCAAATTCTTTCTAAATCATAATATGATCGCATTTCTTCAAAAAAAATATGTACTACAATATCTACGTAATCTAAAATAATCCATGTACCGTTTTCATATCCCTCTGTTTTCCAAGGATTTTCAGAAACATTGTCTTTGATATTATCTGCAATTGCTTTTACTTGAATTAGATTTGAAGCTGAGCAAACAACAAAATACTCAGAAAGGGAGGTAATATTTGAAACGTCCATTGCAACAATATTTTCAGCTTTTTTGTCATCTGCTAAAGAAACAATTTTTTTTAATAGTGCTTTTGAAGTCATTGATTCAAGTTAAGAAACTCTTGATAGTCTTTACCAATAATAATTTGAATATCTTCATTTGGATTGAGTGTTGCATCAAATTCAACATTACCGGAATTAATGTTGGTGCCTAAAATGGTTAATAAATTTTCAATATTAGGATTATCCTTACTTAAAATAACAATCATTGTCATCTCGTAATTAAAATTATCAGCATTTTCAATCCTTGTTACTTGAAGACCATACCGATTTGTTAAGATATTCCCATACGAATTTCCAACACCACTTATTCCACAACCATTTAATACTGCTATTCTTAAGGTTTGATTAGAATAGTTTTCAAACAATTTTATTTTATTTGTATTCTCTGATAAATTATTTTTTGAATTTACATTAATTGTGGGGCTCTCTTGATTGATGTATAAATTAAATGACCAAGCAAACCCTAAAATCACCAAGATCAAAGAACTTATAACTATGTTTAAAAAGTAATTCAAGATTCAAGCTCTTCCAGTTGACCAGCAGTATTTATCCCTAACACTTCATCTGAATTTGCAATTTTAATAGCCTTTATTTTCATATTAGATTGTTGTGCTAATCCAATTGAATCAGTGAGATAGTATTCTTTGGAAGCATTATTTGCATTAATGCTGTTTAAAATTTCAAACACTTTTGGAATTTTAAAAATATATATGCCAGGATTCCATTCCTTAATTTTTTTTTCGATCTCATTACAGTCTTTTTCTTCAACTATCTTTAATAATCTACCATTTTTATCTCTTATAATTCGACCATACCCAGTAGGGTTGTCAATCTCTGCAGTAATTAAAGTTAAATCACGATTATTTTTAACATGATCATCAATAATTGGTTTAAGTGTTGATGCTTTGATATTCGGAACATCACCGTATAAAATTAATATATGACCTTTTTTATCTTTTAAGAATTCTTCTGTTTGTAAAACAGCATGTCCAGTACCAAGTTGCTCCATTTGAGTGACATTTTTGAGATTAATCCTATTTTTTGTATGTGAGATAACATTTCCTTTTTTAAATCCTACTACTAGAATTATTTCTCTTGGGTTTAGAAGCTCACTTTCGTCAAGCACATAATCTAAAAGGGGTTTACCATTCAATTTGTGTAATACTTTAGGTAAATCAGAGTTCATTCTGGTGCCTTTTCCAGCTGCTAAAATAACAATTCTTAATTCTTTATTCATTTATTTCCTCACCTAAAAAAGGTATGTTTCTTTTTCTTATAATTCCACCACCAATACATACACCATTACTGTCATAAAATACAATAGATTGGCCAGCAGTAATTGCCTTAATTTTATTTTCAAATTTAACATAACATTTACCATCATTTAATGATAAAATTTTGCATTTATTATCCTCATCTCTATATCTGACCTTTGCATTGCATTCTAATGGTATATTTTTTTCAATATTAATTCCCCAAAACATATTATCAGCCAACAATTCATCAGAAAAAAGAGCTGGATGTTCTGCTCCTTGACCAACATATACAATATTTCTATTTATATCTTTTTTAATTACGTACCATGGCTGGTCAAAAGCAGAATTACGTGCTCCAATTCCCAATCCTTTTCTTTGACCAACAGTAAAATACATATGCCCGGTATGTGTACCTAATTTTTCTCCATCAATGGATAAAATAGTTCCTTTTTTTGACTTCAGGTATTTACCAACAAATTCATTATATTTTCTATCTCCTATAAAACAAATCCCAGTACTATCTTTTTTTTGAGCATTAATTAATTTATAATCTTCAGCAATTTCCCTTACTTCGCTTTTTAATAAATCACCCAACGGAAATTCTATATTTTCTAATAAATCACTATTCAATTGATATAAAAAATATGATTGGTCTTTTGAAATATCAGATGCTTTACTTATACAAAATTTATTTTTTTTCTCAATGACTTTTGCATAATGGCCAGATGCAATTTTTTTTGCACCTATCTCTTTAGCATGTTTTTGAAATACATCAAATTTAATCTCACGATTGCATAGTACATCAGGATTAGGTGTTGCCCCAATTTCATGATCTTTTAAGAATTGATTGAAAACACGTTCTTTATATTCTTTGGTATAATTTATTTTTTTCAATGCTATATTTAATTTATTACAAATACTTAATGCATCTGCATAATCGTCTTCAGCATTACAAATTGCATTTTTATCATCCCAATTTTTCATAAAAACGCCGTGAACTTCGTAGCCTTGAGATTGCAACAATATAGCAGCGACTGAGCTGTCAACTCCACCACTTATTCCAAGAACTATTTTTTCTTTCTTCATTTTGATTACATAACTATCTTAATAAAAAAAATTATGAGTTCAAATCAATCACATAAATCAATTGTTTTTGGTTCAATTAGTATTGATAAGATTGTTAATAGGCA
Organism: uncultured Fidelibacterota bacterium; assembly: GCA_902578385.1. GTDB lineage: Bacteria > Fidelibacterota > Marinisomatia > Marinisomatales > Marinisomataceae > Marinisoma. The sequence goes on from CACHCR010000001.1 coordinate 135,138, forward strand.
CGGTTCATATTCTGATGTTCTTGGAGGTTCTGCTGCGTATGCACTTCTCGCCAATAAGCAAAATACATGCGAATTAGTTGGAGTTGTTGGTGATGATTTCCAAGATTATCACTTTGATTTACTTTCTAATCATTCTATATCCACAAATTCATTAACAAAATTAAATGGAAATACTTTTTGCTGGGGCGGAGAGTATCAACATGATTTTTCATCTAGAAAAACTCTATATGTTGATCCAGGAGTTTCTGAAACATACTTACCAGACTTATCTGAAAATTCTAAAAATTGTCCATTTTTATTATTAGGCAATACTGCACCGCATTTACAAACTGCATTATTAAATCAAATGGATAACAAACCTTTTATATTATTGGACACATTTAAGCTGTATATAGATATAGCAAACAAGGAGTTAAAGCATTTAATCAAAAGGGTAGACCTTTTTTGTATTAACTTTAATGAAGCAATTGCTTTATCAGGTCAAAGCGGTTCTGATATAAACGAAATGTCAAAAGCAATCTTAGATTTAGGGCCAAAGAGTTTAATTATTAAGGACGGAAAAAAAGGGTCTTACTTTTTTGATTCAAACAATCAATTTTCAATTAAGGCTTATCCTGTTAAAGAGGTTATTGATACAACGGGAGCAGGAGATGCTTACATTGGCGGTCTTTTAATGGGTAAAATGAATAGTATGAGTATATTAGATTCAATGAAAATAGGTGCTGTAACTGCATCATTTTGTATAGAAGGCATTGGAGTTGATGGTTTATTAAAAATTACTTCAGATGAATTTGACAAGCGTTTAGATTGGATGCATAGCAACCATACTTCTTGAAAACTCTTAATAATAATACTAACTTGCTAAACTAACAGAAGGAGAATTATTAGCATGACTTATTTTAAACATTTTATAGCATCAGCAATTTTAGCTACCACCTTATTTGCTGGACAAGATTTAGAATCTGCAAAAATTAGAATTAAAGATAAAGAGTGGGGTGAAGCAGAAAAATATTTATTAAAAGCCTTAGATCATCCAAAAGATAAATGGGAGGCTGCATTTCATCTAGGTGATAAAATTTATCCTAGAAAGCAGGAGTGGGCATCCGTAAAAAAATATATGGATATTGCAAGGACAGCCCCAAGTAACTTAAAAATACGTCCGACAAGAAATGATAAAAGAATTCCTATTAATCAAGCAATTACTGCATCAGTAACAAAAAGCTATAATTTAATATATTACAAAGCTTCAGGGTTTTTAGCTCTTCTTAATAGGGCTACTAATGAAGAGCAAAGAAATGCACTCCTTGATCAAGCTATTCAAACTTCATTAGATGCTAAAGCTTTAGATCCCTCACAACCAGGATCATATGCTCTTGCAGCATTATATTCATCAGTTAAAGGAGATAAAGAGAATACCATCAAATATTTAGATATGGGACTATCTTTAGATGATATTCCTGACGAAACAAAAATTGCTCTTCTTGTTAGTGCTGGACAGAGTGTTGTTAGGTTGGGTGTATTCGATAAGGGCTTAGAATATTATGAACAAGCACTTGCAATGGAGCCTCTTGAACCAACAGCATTAAAAAGTTTAGGTGCATTGTATTTGGCTCAAGATAAATTTGATGCAGCTTTACAAAATCTAGATTTAGCCATTGAAAATACTTCCGAAGATAAAGAGCTTGTTGATTTGTTTTTTAATAGAGGATTGGTTTATTTAAAAATGGATAACTTCGAAGAAGCCGAATATAATTTTGAAGAGGCATACTTTTTAGCTCCTGATGACACTGAAGCATTGTTAGGTTTAGCAAAAGCACTTGAGCAAGCCGAAAGGTGGAGAAAATCAAGAAACTACTATATGGAATTAATTGATAAAGATCCTAACGACGCGCAATATTATTATGGAGTCTATAGAACATACTTTGGCGAAGGTCGTCTTGAAGATGCCCAAGAATATCTAAATAAAGCTACAGCTCTTAGAGGAAATTAGTAAAGTATTGTTCCAAGATTTTCTTGGTAAAAATCTTTTACTGATAATTCTAATATAGCCGCTAAAGCCCTATATGCATTTGCATTATCTCTAAAGCCACTAAATGGAGTCGCAACATCAATACCATTTATGCTTCCACCATTTGAGCTACCATATTGAGAAATAGTATATCCTCCTGAATTGTAATCAGAGCTTCCTACATTAGGGTTGTCAAGCGTAGGTACAACTTCAAAGGTATAGTTCACATCATTACTTGAAAAGCTTTTTCCAACTATCAATGTACCAAGACTATTATATCCTCTAATTACCTCAGAAAAAGAAGAACTTGAAATACTTGCAAGTTGAGATACACTTGACTGTCCACTGTAACTATTGAGTTGAAGATTGGAAAGGTCTAAATCTGATACAGATAGCAAATATCCAAGCTCAACTCTTTGATCAGAATGATTATGTTCAACAAGGTTTAATAAAATTCCAGCATCAAAGTGTGCTTCTACCGTATCAATAGCAGTTTGCAAGAAGCTATGATATGTACCATATGATAAGTTTGCATAAGAGTTACCCTGAGCACCATCCATTTGGTTTAAATCAGGATCAAGTTTACTTCTACTGACGTTGTTATATATAATATGTGGAAATAACCCATCAGAGTTTGCATTAAAAAAATATGCAAATTGTTCAGCAACTTTTCTTGTATTTTCAGCTCTTGTAGTTGCGCCACTTCTATCAGGGAAGGTAGAAGGAGTAAGAGTACCATCATGAGGAACTGTAATAATAATTGGTGTATTACCAACTCTGTAAGAAACATATCCTTGACTGTCAGTGACCACTTCCCCCGGAGTGTATATTACTTCAGGTGTTGGTAGCACTGACTGCGTTGCTCTATCTGAGTCACCACACCCAATAAATAATAATAAAAATAATAATAAAGTTTTAGTACGTAATTCCATCTGATATTTCTCCATTTCCCCTCCAATCAACTCCAGTAATGAATTGACCTTTTTTATACATTATTCCATGAGCTCTTGCCAAATAATAAATTCCATTTTCAACATTACCATCCTCAAATTTATGATTAAGGCTTTTGAGCTCCTCTATTTGCTTTGTAGTCAAAGATGGCACAAATTTATTTGTTGAATTATTATTTTCATTTTTACCTTCAAACCTTACAACATCAGGAATCCATTGCGAATGTGTTCTTCCTAAATTTATAGCTTCTTGAATATCTAAATTGTGATCAATCACACTAATAATAACTTGTAATACAGATGTGATAATTCTTGATCCTCCTGCTGCTCCAATTGTCATCAACGGTTCCCCATCCTGATTTAAAATAATAGTTGGAGACATTGAACTAAGAGGTCTTTTAGCTGGCTTAATTGAATTAGCTTCATATCCTATTAATCCAAATGCATTTTGAACACCTGGTGCAGTAGCAAAATCATCCATCTCATTATTTAAAAGAAAACCCGCTCCATCTACTATTTTTTTATTCCCATAAGAAAGATTGATTGTTGTTGTAATGCCAACTGTATTTCCAAATTTATCCATAGCAGAATAGTGTGTTGTTTCAGTTGACTCTGGGTATAAAGTTCCAGCAGCAATATCAGCGCTCGGTGTTGCCTTATCCATTGAAACTAAGCCTAATCTTTTTTTAGCATATTCTTTGGAAATTAGCATTGGAACAGGACTAGGATAGAAATCTGGGTCTCCTAAGTGAATAGCTCTATCCGCGAAAGCTAGCCTTTGAACTTCTGTAAGCATATGAACGAATTCTGTGGAATTTCTTTTTATTGAAGCTACATCAAAATTTTCTAACATATTTAACATTTGGATAATTAAAGGACCACCAGAGCTGGGCGGGCCCATCGATATAACGGTATGCCCTCTATAATTTCCCACTATTGGTTCCCTATAAACTGAATTATATTCTTTTAGATCATCATGTGAAATTAAACCATTATTTGCTTTCATCTCATTAACAATTAAGTCTGCAGTTTTTCCTTTGTAAAAACCATCTCTTCCATTTAAAGCAATGCGTTTTAAAGTTTCTGCTAAATCTTTTTGAACAATAATATCCCCTTCGTTCCATTGGTCCAGATTTTTCATCTTTGTTATATATTCTTCTTCGGGTATAGTTCCATTGAGAACATCCTCTTGTAATTGTCGCATTTCAAGGGAATAGTCCTTTATAAAGATTTCTGTAGAACCTTTATCTTCTAAGAAGAGGTGTTTGTAGAAATCAAAACCGAATGCTGAACTTTTATTAATAGGATGACCATTTTCAGCATAGTCTATTGAATATGATAAAATTTCTTCTAGCGAAAAATTTCCTGAACCGTAATCGTTAAAAATTTTTATTAATCCATCAACAGTTCCAGGAACACCAGAAGATTTATGTGATAATAGTGCCAAATTTCTACTATAATTACCATCTTGATCTAAGAACATTGTTTCATATGAAAGAGTAGGAGCTTTTTCACGAAAGTCTAGTGTTATTATTTCACCTTCAGAAGTTCTGGCAACCATAAATCCACCACCTCCAATATTACCGTTTGATGGAGAAGTTACAGCCAACGTAAATCCAGTTGCTACAATTGCATCAAATGCATTTCCGCCCTTTTTCATAATATCTACACCTGCTGCAGATGCCAGACTCGATGTAGAGGATACAGCACCATTTTTATTTTCAAGATTTTTACTATTTTGCGTATAGTCTGAACCAAACTCGCATGCCATTAGAAAAAGCATTATTAAAATTATTGACAGGTGATTTAAAATTTTTTTCATTTTTGTCTACTTAAACTAATAAAAAGCCCCTACAAATAGTAGAGGCTTTTTATTTATTTTATGACTTATAAACTTGTTTATAATGTCATATCAAGACGTGTATAAATATAACGTCCGTTAAATCCGAATGGACTGTATCCTGAATGTTGGAAAATTCCATTGAAACTATTTCTTTTAATAGTCTTGTCAGGATAAACATCAAGTAAGTTATTAGCACCCAGTGCCATTCTTACTTGACTATTTAGCTGCCATGAGTATTCCATGTCAACTGTCCATTTAGAACCTAATACCTGTTCTCTTTCAACAGAACTTGCTGGGATAGTTACTTCACCCCAACGATTTAGTTTCCACATCCAAGTAGATGTTGGTTTCTGTAAAGTTGCTGAGAACTGGAAGTTTTCTGCTGGAGATGAACTCTCATATCTCACTGTATTAGCACGTCCAAGTAATAGACTTGTAGTATACGCAGCTAATTCAGATGGAGTTTCAAGATCTCCTTTATTAGTAACTTCGGTATCATTAAAGTTCATTGCTGCTTTAAGCAATAATGAACCATTTGCAACATCTTCTCTCATTGTTGCAACGATGTCTAAACCGTTTGTTTCTGTATCAATACCATTAAAGAAGTATCTACCTGCCGCAGCTGGAACACCTCTTTCAGCAAAGAAAGAAACCATATCAGAAGTTGCACCTGAACCTCTAAATGTCTCACTCATGCTAATACGATCTTCAACAGTAATCATATAAGCATCTACAGATAGTGAGAATTTATCATCTTTATATGTCATACCAAGTGACAGATTTTCAGATGTTTCTGGTTCTAGGTCTTGAGCTCCAAGAGCTCTTGCAGCTTCAGTATCAACAGGGAAAGTACCTACTTCTAAAGGTATTCCATCAATAAAGTTAGTAGCAATTGATGAGAAGTATGCTTCTTGTAGAGCTGGTGCCCTAAAGCCTGTGCTGAAAGAACCTCTTGCAGCAACGCCTTCATCAATTTGATATCTCATTGCAACTTTACCATTGGTTGTTGAACCAAAGTCGCTATAATTTTCTGTTCTTAGTGCAACATCAACTAGCAAGTCTTCGTTTAGATTACCACTCATTTCAGCATATACACTGATAGCGTCTCTATCACGATCTTGTTCATTAGCTGGAGCTAATCCAGGTAAACACTGACAACCGACTGCAGCTGATGCACCAGCGTTTGGTCCATCTAACACATCAAAGCCGAAGTCAGCATATCCTGCTTCTTCACCAGCTTCAATAGTGTAATTTTCCATACGCATTTCTGCACCCATCGCTAAGCTAACTGGTCCTTCAAAACCATCCATCTCTATTTGAGTAGATAGATCAAAGTTAACAGTAGTTTGACTGTACCCTAGAGTACCAAGGTCAAATTCAGCTTGCTGATTAGAGCTTGTTCCTGCAGTAGCATTGTGACTGTTTTGCATGCCCCATGCAAATTCGTTACTACCTGTGTTAACACTAAAGTCATAAGCATAACCATTAAATACTGCTCCATCCATGATACCTTTCATACCAACGGCAAGAGATGTATCAGTTAGAGTAGGGCTAATTAATGGCAAGAACCCGTCTGGGTACCATGCACGTAGTGTACGGTTATCCTGAGCTCTTCTATAGTAACACCCACTTTCACCATCACGTGAATTCATTCCACCAAATGCGTAGAATGTACCACCTTGCTCCATTGGGAAGCTACCGTTGAACATAAGACTAACTTGTTCAAATGAACCAGCACCTATGCGGTGATTTTCTCTATCGAATGCATACTCTTTGTCATCCATTCCCGCAAAGTACTGTCTTCTTGGGTCTAATCCAGCACGGTTAGTACGACCACCGTCACGAATTTGACCACTAATGTATAGGTTTCCACCAAAAAGATTCAGACCGTTACCAGCATGAATAATTAAGTTTCTACCATCTTGTTTAAGAACTGTTTCAAGACCTGAGCGAGCCCATCCTCTATCAGCAGAATATGGAAGATAACCAGTACCTTCGACATCTTCATCAAGATCCCAACCATAAGTTGAAGCATCTTGACCGTCAATTAGACCTTCTCCTGCAGCATAACCTCTCTCAAAGAAAGATAGGTTTTGACCATAAGTTACGCTTAAGTCAGCTCCGCCAGCTTCTTTTAAAATAATGTTGATAACCCCTGCAACAGCGTCTGAACCGTATTGAGCGGCAGCACCATCACGTAGCACTTCAATTTTCTGAATAGCGCTAGCTGGGATTGCATTTAAGTCAACTTGAGTTGAACCACGACCAACTGAACCGTTAACGTGAACTAAAGCACCTTGGTGACGTCTTTTACCATTTACAAGTACAAGAGTCTGATTAGGAGCCATACCACGTAATGTTGCAGGTCTCATATGGTCAGAACCATCAGTAATGTAACCACGCGGTGCATTATAAGATGGAACGAGAGATTGCAGCAATTCATTAGTTTCAGTGAAACCAGCTGCACGAATTTCAAGCTCAGTAATGACTTCTACTGGAACTGCTTGTTCATCAACATTTCTTGCGAAACGTGAACCAAGAACAGAAACTGCATTACCAGCAACTGCACTTGATGCTAATGAAAAATTAGCAGTAGCAGCACCATCTACACTTACAGAAACACTCGCAGATTCATATCCAATGTATGAAGCAGTAACTGTATAAGTTCCGCTCGCAACACCGTCGACTGAATATGATCCATCAGCTCCTGTTGCAGCACCAGACGAAGTACCTTCTACTGTAACATTTGCTCCAAATAGTGCATTACCATCTGCATCAGTAACTGTACCTGAAACTGATTGAGCAAACATTAAACTAGAAAATAATACTAGTGCTATCATGTTATATAGCTTTCTCATTGTTTTTCCTTTGTTTATGTACATATTAATAAATCCTTGGTATGTACCTCTGTTATGAGGTATAAATATACCCTTAGTTTGCATAATCTAGGAGAAAGTGTACTTTATGTCAATAATTTAAAGAGAGGGGGTAGATTACCGTCTACTTCGTAGTTTCATCAGAAGATTTAGAATTTCTATATATAGCCAAATAAGAGTAATCATCAGTCCAAACGCAGCATACCACTCCATATATTTCGGAGCGCCTTGTTCTGCTCCATTTTCGATAAAATCGAAATCCAAAACAAGGTTTAAAGAGGCGATTCCTATGACGAAAACTGAAAATAATATTCCTGTTAATCCATTACCAAAAAGTGGCCCCATAAAAGATACTCCAAAAAAGGAAAGTATCAGATTTAAAACATATACAATCAGTATGCCAAAAGTTGCAGAAAACACCCCTAATTTGAAATTTTCAGTCGCAGCAATTAGCCTACTTTTGTACAAAAAAAGTAAAGCTGCTAATATTCCAAATGTTAATGCTATAGCTTGATTAGCAATCCCAGGATATAATGCATTTGCATAAGCAGAGATTCCTCCTAGAATTAATCCTTCTGCTAAACAGTATAATGGTACCGTGATAGGTGCAGATTTTTTATTAAATATTGTAATCATTAGTAGAATGAAGGTAAAAATTGTTACTGGCCAGAAAAGAGCTAGTCCTAGTTCTGGATTATTCCAGGTATAAATTGCAGACGTCATAACGAGCAAAAGACCCAGAGCAGTTTTATTAACGGTGCCGTCAATCGACATTGCCTGTTCACCACTTACTCTTCTTGTATTTCTAAAAGTGTTATTATTTAATGCTGGGTTAGCAGAACGCATAAAAGTACTCCTATTTTTAATTATTTATTTTTTGATACAAATTCTAAAATTTTATCGAGAGATATTCTATGTTGTTCCATTGAATCTCTTTCTCTAATTGTTACAGTATTATTATCAAGTGTTTCGTGATCGATAGTAATACCAAAAGGTGTACCCGCTTCATCTTGTCTATAATATCTTTTTCCAATTGATCCTTGTTCATCATAGATGCATTTGTGGTCAGAGCTGACAATATCAAATATTTCTTTAGCTTTATCTGGTAAACCATCTTTTTTTAATAACGGACATACAACAATTTTGTTAGGGGCTAAATCAAACGGAAGCTTCAACACAATTCTATTATTTTCTGTATCTTCATGATATGCTTCACAAAGAACCATTAAAAATAATCTATTCAAACCAGTAGATGTTTCAATTATATAAGGATGATATTTTTCGTTTTTAATGGCATCAAAGTACATCATGTTTTTACCAGATAACTTTTCATGTTCTTTCAAATCAAAATCTGTTCTATTATGAATTCCCTCAACTTCACCCCACCCAAATGGAAAGTTATATTCAATATCAAATGCATCTTTAGCATAATGCGCCAATGCATCTTTTGAATGTTGATGAAATTTTAAATTTTTATTACTTATGCCAAGTTCTGAGGAATAAAAATCCATTCTTTGTTTTTTCCAAAAGTTCATAGAAGATTCATCTTCGGAAGGATGCACAAAATATTGCATTTCCATCTGTTCAAATTCTCTAGTTCTAAAAATAAAATTCCTTGCAATGATTTCATTTCTGAAAGCTTTTCCTATTTGAGCAATACCAAAAGGCACCTTCAAACGCATGGAATTTTGAACTAAGAGGTAATTAATATAAATACCCTGAGCTGTTTCAGGTCTTAGGTAAATACTTTTACCAGTTTTTTCAGAGGGGCCAGCATTAGTTTTAAACATTAAGTTAAATTGGGTAGCTTGTGTCCATTTACCGACATTCCCAGAAAATGGATCAACAACCCCCGCAGACTCTAAAGCATCGTTATATTTATTTGCATCATTTAATAGTGTACTACTAATTTTATCAATTGTGTTATTATCGTTATTATTTTCAATTGATATCATTTCACAGAGAGCATCAATAACTTTGTTTTTTTGCTGCAATAATAAATCATCGATCCTATAACGCTTTTTGTTATCTTTATTATCCGTCATAGGATCATTGAAATTGGCCACATGACCACTTGCTTCCCAGACATCAGGATGGACCATTATTGAACTATCTAAACCAACAATATTCGAATTATGAGTCATTACCTTCCACCATTTTTCAGATATTGCTCTTTTTAAATCAACACCAAGTGGGCCATAATCGTAAGATGCTTTTAATCCTCCATAAATTTCAGAATTAGGAAATACAAAACCTTTACGCTTACAAAGAGATACAATTTTATCTAAATGTTTTTTACTCATATTGTATAGAGTTTAAGAAAAAATATATCTGTACAGAAAAACTATTCCAAAAAAACCAAAAACAAGCGGGGCCAACCAAACTAGCGTATCAAAACCTTTTTTAGGAGGATTAGCCAATATTTCCACTCCAAATTTTGCAACAAAGTGGTTTTTTATTTCTTTATCGGACATACCTTGAATAACCATTTTTTTTATTTCTTCTTTCATTTCTAATGCTGGTGTTGCTTGAGATTGCTCTAGGGTAAGTCCATCACAAACTGGGCACATAAGATCTCTGTTAAGCGTGTATAAACGTTCTTCAATAGAAGATTGAAATCCAAGCAATAAAACTGTACTTATAAATAATAAATATAAGTTTTTTGTCATGATTTTTCGTCAATTAATTGCACTGCTTGATCTAAAGTAACTTCATCAACTACATATCCTTTTAAAGAGGCATTTTTCTTTCCATCAGTCACGTACGGCCCAAATCGCCCTCTTTTAATTGATATCTCATTTTTAGTTTTAGGATGTTCACCAAGTACTTTTGGTTCAAATTTTAGCTTTCTATCTTTAATTAACTTTAAGGCATTTTCTAGTGTGATTGATAATGGACTTTCATCTGCTTTCATTGACGCATTTATTTTACCACACTTAACATATGGACCATATGGTCCAAAATCAGCCAAAACATCTTCATTTGTTTCTGGATGAGTCCCTAATTTTTTTGGAAGGCTTAATAATTCAATAGCTATTTCTTGGGTAACATTTTCTACTCCAATGCTTTTTAAGACAGACTTCCTTTTTTTACTTTTTTCAAGCTCGACATATGGTCCATACCTGCCAATTTTTAATAAAATATTTTCTCCATTAGAGTGTACTCCAATAACATTATCCTCTTTCTGCATGTCATCAAGTTCATCTAATTTCTTTTTGTTTAGCTCTCCAAAAAATAAATCTTCAGGAATAGTAGTATTATTTCCATCTTTTTGCACATAAGGACCAAACTTACCAATTCTAATATCTAAATCTTTTTCTACATTGACTGTACATGCTTTTGCAATATCAACTTTTTCATCTAATAACTTTGCTACTCCTTTGTAATCAGCATTACCATAATAAAATTCATTTAATACATCTAAATATGAATTTTCAGATCTAGATATTTCATCTAAATGATTCTCCATACCAGCTGTGAAACTTTCATTGAATAATGCAGAATAATGATTTTCCAATAGTTGTGAAACAGCTATTCCAACAAAAGTTGGAATAAGAGTTTTATTTTTTTTCACCACATATTCTTTTTGTGATAATTTTTCAATAATAGCAGAGTAGGTAGAGGGCCTTCCAATTCCTCTCGTTTCCATTTCCTTTACTAACATAGCTTCAGAAAATCTTCTGGGTGGAGATGTTGATTTTTCTTCAATTAATACTTCTTTGCTTTCAATTTTCGATTGTTTATCTAAAGCCGGCAGGCTATCAGGTCTACCTTTATCTTTTCTAGTCAAAGCTTGCTCATAAGCTAAAGTATAACCTTTAAACACTGTAACATTCCCACTTGCTTTAAAGATAGATATTCCATTGTGAATTTCAACGTTTGTTCGAATATATTGCGCTGGTTTCATTTGAGAAGCAACTGTTCTATTTAAAATTAGTTCATAAAGTTTTGCTTCATCAGCACCAATTTTTTGAACATCTTCAACTTTCCTGAATGTTGTACCTGCTGGGCGAATAGCTTCATGAGCTTCCTGGGCATTGGCAACTTTATTTTTATAGATATTCGTTTTTTCTGATAAAAAATCATTCCCAAAACTGCTTTCTATAAATTTTCTAGAAGCATTCAATGCTTCAGATGAAAGAAGAGTAGAGTCAGTTCTCATATAAGTAATAAATCCCTGTTCATAGAGTTTCTGTGCAACAACCATTGTTCTTTTTGGAGAAAACCCGAATCTTCTTGAAGCATCTTGTTGCAATGTGCTTGTGGTAAATGGCGGTGCTGGTGAGCTAGAGGTTGGTTTACTTTCAATATTATTAATTAGCCAATCATTAGCATCGCACTCTTCTTTAATTTTTTTTGCTAATTTTTGATCAACTTGAATAATATTATTATCTTTTAATCCAACATCAAATTTTCCAAAGTCGTCGCTCTTAGCAACTGGTTTTCCGTCATAAGAAATTAATGATGCCTTAAAAATTTCACCGCTTTTATCATCTAAAATACTTGCATCAATTGAATAAAATTTATTTTCTATAAACTTATTTCTAAGCTTTTCACGATCAACCAATAGTTTTAGAGCAACTGACTGAACACGACCGGCTGATAAACCCTTATTTTTTAAAGATCTCAATGTTTTCCAAAGTACTGGAGAAAATGAGAATCCAACTATACGGTCAATAGCTCTTCTGGCACGTTGAGCGTCTACTAAATCATAATTTATTTTTCGAGAATTACTTACAGCTTCTAAGACTGCTTGCTTTGTTATTTCAGTGAATTCAACTCTTTCAATATCTCCTTTGATTTCAGATGCGATATCCGCTGCAATTGCTTCACCTTCACGGTCGGGGTCTGTAGCAATTAAAATACGATCAGCTATTTTAACCTCCTTTTTTAATTGAGATAGAAATTTTTTTTTCTCAGGCATGCTCTCTATTTGCATTGCAAAATCATTATCAATATCTATTCCCATATCTTTTTTTGGGAGATCTTTAAAATGACCTACACTAGCAATCACTGACGCATTGTCTACATATTTTGATATTGTTTTGGTCTTTGACGGAGACTCAACAATAATTAATAGTTTTTCATTTTTTGACATATTGGTTGGCAACTTACGCACATCGATTAGTATTTGTCAAAAATTTATATTTATATATAAATATAAATTATTGGTTTATGATTTTATGAATTTTTTTAGATCTGTGATATTATTTATAACACATTCTTCTTTTGAACTAAGGTTTTTTAGCTCAATTAATTCATTACATCTTAAGTAGAAACTAGCATTCATCTTAATTGCATTTTTTAACTGATTTTTTTCAGATTTTTTTAATGTATCTATGTGGATAGAATAACCCTCATCAATTAACTGATTTGCAATCCTGATTGCCTTTTCAGCATGAGAATCAAAACCGATGAAAAAGTCTATTTCTTCATTTTTATCATGCATTGATGATTCAATTAAGAGCCTTTCAATTCCTGCAGCAAAGCCGACAGCTGGAGTTGATGGTCCTCCCATACTCTCCACTAGATAGTCATATCTTCCACCGCCAAGTAGAGCATTTTGTGATCTTGATGACATATTTGAAATTTCGAATGTAGTTCCATTATAGTAATCAAGACCTCTCACTAGATGACCACTCTCTTTATAAGAAATCTCTAATGCATCTAAGTGTGATAAAAGTGTTTTAAAATTATTTAGCTCATCTTTTGTTAGAAATTCATTAATCAATGGAGCATTTTTAATAATTTCTAAATCTTCCTTTTCTTTACTGTCAAGAATGCGTAAAGAATTATTTTCTAATCTATTTTGAGATAATTTTGATAGTTTAGATTTGTAATCAGAAAAGTACCCATTCAATTTTTCTTCATATTTTTTTCTAGTTTCATGATTACCAATATTATTTATTTGAAGAGTTGTATTAGTAATGCCCAAATGACATAATACTTTTGTAGCTAATAGGATTACCTCGACATCTTGTTCAACCTCTGAAGATCCTAATGCCTCTATTCCAAACTGATGAAATTGTCTTTGTCTACCTTTTTGCGGTTTTTCCCTTCTAAATAAAGCGTCAATATAAAATAGTTTACATAAAGGTTTACTTCTGAAAAACCCTGATTCAATATACGCTCTAACAACTGGAGCAGTCATTTCAGGTTTTAAAACTAATTGATTACTTGAAGAATCTTCCCAAGAAAACATTTCTTTTGAAACATCAGTTTCATATCCAATATTTTGCTTAAATAAATCAATATTTTCAATTATTGGAGTTTTAATTTCTTCATATCCAAATTGACTACTTATTGATTGAAGAATTGAAATAGCTTCATTCCATTTTTTACTTTCTGGTGGAAGTATATCATAAGTTCCTTTAATTTTCTGGAATTTTGATTTCATAAAACAACTTTAATAATTTTTTTAAGTAATAACACCTAAAAACTTGGCCTAGTAGTATAGATTCCAGTTTTTTGTTCAACTTTAAGATCTTGTAGAATATCTGATTTTAAGTTTAATCTAAAATATAGTCCTCTAGCATATCCATTAGGAGTCCAATCAACAAATAATTCCCAACAATCAATTTCTCGATAAAGTGTCAAATTGTGACGAACAATATTATTATCTATAAGATTAAATCTAGCATTATAGTTTAATTTCCAATTATTTGTAACATTTATACTTGTATTAGAATTAAGCCAAAAGTTCTCAATTTTATTTCCTGGATTAATTTTGTTTACCGTATAACTTAATCCTATCCTGCTTTGCCAAACATTCGATGAAAAATCATTTAGGAAATTTTTTGTTTCTTCAGATAATTCATTTTCGGTTTGAGTCTCTTTATTTTTACCCTTTAACCTAAAATTTGTTGAAAGCCTAATACCAGTAAGCCTTGGGATTGATCGAAGTTCATTCATTCTTATATTTTCTTCTTTGTCAAACTCATAAAAATCATGAGTAAAATTCATATCAATATTTGTTCCGTTTTTTAGGCTACTTCTTAAAGAAGTACTTAAATTAGATAGCTTGAATTCTTCCTTGTTCACATCATATCCAGTATTCATACGCAATGAAAAAAGATCGATTTTCTCTTCATCATCATTTTTATTTCTTTTTGCTTGGAATACATTTCCGAGTGATAAATTAATTTTTTTACTACCTGTCCTTGGCGTCGATCCAAGAAGAGTCCCAGAGAAATAATCATAGTATTCATCATTAAATTCTTGAAAATAATTATCATTTTTTAGATAATCTGGAGAAAATGAAAATCCAATCCTTGGCGTCATTACGTGTCTTATAGATTGAAAACTTCCAATTTTAAATGGTAAAATACCATACACTTTGGTAGATATTGATAAAGCTAAATTTGAAGTAGTTCTATTTTTAAAACGATCAATTGTATTCAATTCTACTTCATTCTGTTCATTAATAGATGCTTCCTGAAATCTGTTTACAAAGTCAGAACTAATATTAATATTTGGGTTAATTGCTACATACTTAAAAACAGTAAATGGAGCATTAATGCTAAACTTATTTCTTAACATCATATCGCTTTGATTAAAAGTAATAGCATTTCCATCATCATCTTGTTCCCATTGAAGGCTACTTATTCCTTCTTCGTCAATTAATTCTTGAACACGATAATAGTTTTTAGAATTATTTAAAATTCTTGAATTAAAATCCCATTGAATATTATTTAAAAAAGATTCGTTTGAGTTACGAAATAAGCTTCTTCTTCCAACTCGAAAATTTAAGGATGGAAGTGTGCTTGTGTTCTCCGTGATTGAGGAAGAAAGACTAGTAGGGTTTTGATAAAAGGAAGATGAGCTACTGACTTTATTTTTAGACATCAAATCCTGTTTATTGGATACATTTACACTTATTGAAAGATTTTTATCTTTCCACCTTTTAGAATATGTAGCATTAGAAATTGCTTGCTGATTTAATCTTTTAATTGGATCAATGCTAGTCTCACGATTGTATTCGCCATTACTGTAATAGCTTACATTTGATCTCAATGTTTGGTCATTTCTAAGAATTTGATTATGATTCCAATTTAAAGAAAAATCTGTCTTATTATTTTCGTTTAGTTTTGCAATATCTTGTTCCGTTGAGCTTAAATGTTTTCGAATTTCAAAGTTAAAACCTCCACTAAATTTGTAACGATTTTTATATTGGTTTTTGGACTTTAGAATCAATCCCTGTCTATCAGCAAATATGATTGAATTTTCTGATCCAAAATAATCACTTGGAGCAAAATAGTAGCCTAAGCCATCTAAGTAATTACCTCTATTATCCGAGGAACCAAATGATGGCATAATCCAACCAGATTTTCGTTCTTTGTTTGAATGGGGGAAAATTGCTTTTGGAATACCAAAAATAGGAACTCCACCAACTACAATACTCAAAGGTTTAAGAATGATTTTATCTCCATAAATTATTTTAGCCTGTTTGCTCCCTATGTAAAACTTTGCGGGATCGCATGAAGTAAATATGCAATCATCAATGTAAAATGTACTATCAGAAACTGTAGTAATTTGTGATCCGGTGTACATATTATTTTGTACTTTTGTTGTACCTGCAATTACTTTACCTTTTCTAGATTTAATGTTGTAAACCATAGATTTACCTGAAACAGGTTCCCGACCTTTTTCTATTAAAGTAGGTTCAAGATTTTCTTCTTTATTATAGATATTATTTTCAAATGCTTCGAGAATATTGCTTTTCCAATCAATATTAATTTGTGCAGCTGATAAATCCATTCCAGTCTGGATTATATTAGCGTTACCATACATTTTAGAAGATCTTGAATTTGTATCAAATTCAACTCTTGCTCCTTTATAATTAACTTTTTCTTGTCCTGATGTATTTGAAGAAGACGGAATAAATTGACCAATAACACCACCAGTTGAAACTAGTTCAGTAGCATTATTATCAATTAGTTTTAAGATTATTTTATCTCCCGATATTTCATTTGTGCCTTGATATAATGAATCTTCGTATAAGTGAATAAAACTTGAAGCCATTCCAATTAATTCAATTTCAGATACATCACTTTCATCAATTTTTAAGTCTATAACTTGCGCTTTTAGAATATCTTGATTGGCAATGAATTGATTTTGATTATTTACGTCTTTTTCATATCCAGAATTTTCTGAAAAAATGATACCATTTTCTAAAACTTTAAATGATTCAATTTGATTTTCTTTAAAAAATATTTCAATCAAATCTCCCTCAACCGTTTGATTTTTACTTAAGAGCTTTCCGTTTTCTAATAATTTAATTTTTCCATCAATATTATTTATCAGTCCTTTATCAGCAGTTATTAGTTGATTTTCATTTTTAATAGTAACTGATCCGAAAAGTTCTATTTGGTCTTTCTCAGTATCAAAGAACAGTGAATCACAAAATACAGTTTTATTTTTATCATTTACCTTAACATCGTCATATAATTTTACTAGGCTATTTTTATTAGATTGAATGGCTTTATTGCCATAGAGAAAAGTATCCCCTTTTTGGAAAATTATATTGCCACTTAGAATGGTAGTAGTTTCACTATTTAGTTCTTTTGAGGATAATGAATCTGCTTGCTTCAGCTCAAGCTTGTCTTGAGATAAAACAAAATTAAGTAAAAAAAATAAAACACATACTTTTTTAATCACATTACTATTAACGTTTTTTGTTGATTTATGTTTCATCTTTGTAAAGTAGAAATGTAATGTATAAATTGATATAATGTTAGAAAATCTGTTAAATAGCATTTCAGATAATCCAGCTTACCTTGCTGTAGCGATTGTTTTAATTACAATGATTACTTTTAGTGTCATTAAAAAACTATTTAAAATTGTTACACTTGGTATCACATTATTTATTTTATATTGTGCTTACTTGTTGTTTACAAATCAACCATTGCCCAATATGGATGAACTAAAAGTACAGCTTGAAAATAGTGAGGAAAAAATAAGTGATGTTATTGAGGACTCAGTCTTAGATCCTTTAAAAGAAAAAACAGAAACTATTAAAAATAATTTAGACGCCTTACAATAAAAGGGGAGAAATAAATATGTTTGAAAATAATCTATTAGAAAACAAAACTATTATAATAACTGGTGGAGGAACTGGTTTAGGTAAAAGCATGGCCAGAAGATTTGGTGAACTAGGCGCCAATTTGGTTATTAGCGGAAGACGAAAAGAGGTCCTTGAAGAGACTGCTCATGAATTTTCGGGGAAAAATATTGATGTATTAACATGTCCTGGAGACGTAAGAAAAGTAGAAGATGTTGAGGATATGTTAAAACAAACTTTAGATAAGTTTGGTAAGGTAGATGCATTATTAAATAATGCTGCAGGTAATTTTATTTCACCAACAGAGATGCTGAGTCAAAACGCTTTTAAAGCGGTTATAGATATTGTTTTGATGGGAACATGGAACTGTACTAGCGTGATTGGCAAAGAAATGATTAGTAATAAAAAAGGTAATATCTTAAGTATTGTAACCACATATGCTTGGACGGGATCACCATTTGTTGTTCCTTCTGCTGCTGCAAAGGCTGGCGTATTAGCAATGACAAGATCCTTGGCAGTTGAATGGGGTAAACACAATATCCGATTTAATGCTATTGCTCCTGGACCTTTTCCAACTAAAGGAGCATGGTCTAGATTAATGCCTCCAGGATTTGAAGACTTTGAAGATACCATGAAAAATAAAATTCCTATGAAGAGATTTGGTGAAAGACATGAATTAGAAAATTTAGCATCTTATCTAATGAGTGATGGCTCTGCTTATATAAATGGTGAAGTGATTACTATTGATGGTGGTGAATGGTTGGCTGGTGCAGGTGAGTTTTCTGATTTAACAAAATTACCTGATTCAATGTGGAAAGCAATGGCTGAAAGAAGAAAGAAAAAATGAATGTTTAGGTTAAATAAAAAAACTGCTATTGTTTCTGGAGGTTCAAAGGGTATAGGTAAGGCTATTGCTTTAAAATATGCCCAAGCAGGTGCAGATGTTGTCATTTGTAGTAGAAGAAAAGAAAATTTAGAAGCCGCTGTGATCGAGGCAGAATCCAATGGTTTTTCTTTGATTCCTTTTGAGTGCAATACAAGTAATTTTGATTCTATTCAATCAGTAGTTGATCTTACAATGGATAAGTTTGGCAAAGTTGATATTCTAGTAAACAATGCAGCAACGAATCCTTATTATGGACCAATTTTAAATTCTGAAGATTCTCATTGGGATAAAATATTTGATGTAAATGTAAAGGGATATTTTAACTTTGCAAAAGCCTGTAGTATTTCTATGATTAAAAATAACTACGGAAAGATAATTAATGTAGCATCTATTGCAGCTAAAACACCGCTTGAAGGATTAGGAGTTTATAATATTAGTAAAGCTGCTGTGGTGATGCTTACAAAAGTATTAGCTAAAGAACTCGGACAGCATAATATTCAAATAAATACATTAGCTCCTGGATTAATCAAAACTGACTTTAGTAAGGCATTATGGGAAGATGAGGATACTTATAATAAAATTGTTAAATCTATTCCACAGGGGAAAATGGGAACTCCTGAAGATATTTCAGGAATGGCACTTTACTTAGCATCAGATGCATCTGATTTTATAACAGGCTCAATCTTTACTGTTGATGGTGGAATCACTACTTGAAAGTCTATTGAATAATCCATTTAGATAAAGATTCAATATTAGAAAATGTTTTAGATCCTGTGGCAGCTAACCTTTCCATACTATTATGGCCGTTATATACCAGACCACAATCAATATTTAGTGCATTAGAAACAGAGTAGTCTAACATGCTATCTCCGATAATAATCGTTTCTTTTTTTGAAATATCAACTGAAGATAATAATTCCTTGCCTTCAAATTCTTTCCCAAATCCAGACGGAGTATTACTTAGTCCTACAATATTATCTAAATAAATATCTAAACCAAAAAACTTAACTTGCTCATCTAACTTAGCTTGCATCGTTGCAGATAATATACTTTGGGTTATTCCTTTACTATTCAATTTTTTAATTGTTGAAAATGCATGAGGTTGGAGTGCTAATTTTTTGAAATTTTTTTCAAAACCATCATGAAACTCCTTATTGGTAATTTCAAAAGCTTCATTTGAAAAGTCAAAACCAACTGATTCATAAAAAGTTTTGATAGGAAATAAAAACTTTTTCCTATAATCATCTATTGAAATTTTTTCTAACCCTCTTTTGTCTAAAGAGTTATTAAGCATTTTAACACAGAGCGCTGTGTCATTCAACAAAGTTCCATTCCAATCCCAAATTATGTGCTTATATTTCATGGATTTGAAAGTAGACAAAATAATTACATTAATAAAGGAAAGAGTTGCTGATAAAGCTCAGCTACCAGGTTGGAACAGTCATAAAAAAATGGCTGTAATTCCCATCAATATTATAACTGAGAAAGCATTCATTGCTCCTAAAGATGCTAAACAAGCTAGTGTAAGTATCATTCTATTTGAAGAAAACGCAAAATTATTTTTTATTTTAACTAAAAGAACAAGCAATGTTGAACATCACAAAGGTCAAGTTTCTTTACCCGGTGGAGCAATTGATAACAACGAATCGGCATTAGATGCATCAACAAGAGAAGCTCAAGAAGAGATTGGCGTAGATCCATCAACTTTAAAATTTTTAGGAAATTTAACGAGCTTGTATACACCGGTATCACATTTTAACATTCATACTTTCTTATGGCATTCAAAAAACAAACCAAAAATTGAAATAAATAAGAACGAAGTCGAAGAAGTTTATCTAATTAGTTTTAATGAATTAATTAATAATGATTTGGTATCTCATACTCCAATTTATAAATCTGGAATGAAAATAAATGTTCCTGCTTACCATTTTAATGAATGCATTTGCTGGGGGGCAACTGCTATGATTCTAACTGAACTAAAAGACTTGTTAAATGAAGTATCAAACAGGTAAGAGTTAAGTAGTTTTAGAAGCTCTTTTCCAAAAATAAGTCACTAAACTAAGAGTTAGAAACCAGCTAATAAGTTCTGTTGAAGTCGGATTACCATTGTATCCAAAGAATCCTTTAAACAGTTGTCCTATTGCACCTTTATCACTCAGTAATGGTTTTGGTGTACCGTTATTATCAATATTAAATCCAAAAACAGGACCCTTATCATTGACATTCCATACTTCCATTTGTTTCATTTCTTCCTTGGTATAGAAGGCTTCTTCAAATTCGTGAACACCATAAGCAACTAAGCCTGCACATACAAAAATTAAAAGAATAGATGTTACATTAAAAAATTGTTTTAAAGGCACCCTTTTACCTTGCACAAATATTGAATATCCAATCATAAGAGCTACCAATGATCCAATAATAGATCCACTTATAGAAAGACCATCAGATTGAATGACAATAGCATACATAAATAGCACTACTTCTACACCTTCTCTAAAAATTGCAAAAAAGGTTAGGGCAAAAAGACCTAATGATACATTTTTATCTTTTTCGATAATATCGGAAGCTTCTTTTTCAAGGCTAGCAGCAACATTCTTATTTCTTCCCATCCAAATAATCATTGTAGAAAGAAGAAATGCAGCTATAAGCATTGTTGTTCCTTCAAATAGTGCTGCCTGCCTTCCCTCAAATCCACCATAAGCTATTTGAAATATTACTGCGAATATTCCAGTAGCAATAAAGGAAGCAATTACTCCATTAATAATACTTTTCTTAAGGTGTTCTCTACCAGTTTTTACAATGAAGGTATATAGAATTCCAACAACAAGAACTCCTTCAAGCACTTCTCTAAACATAATTAAAAATTCACTCATAATTTCCCCTTTTGAGATTTAGTCTCAATATTAGGAGTGTAATATATACAGAATTTTTAATTCATTCAAGTTGAGTTGATGTAATAAAAAAGAATTATTCAACAATCATGTAGCCACGCATTGAACCTGCATGCGCAATGTATGTACATACATACAAATATTTACCAGGTTTTTTAGGTGCTTCAAACTCAATGGTTGTTTCTTCTTGTTTATCTATCAATATAGATTTTACTAAAATACGACTATCGTCGTAAGGATCTCCACCATTACCTTCAGCAAGTTGAATTATTTGTGGAGCAGCTGACTCATCTTTAAAAATCACAATGTTATGCTGCATTTCTCCCATAAAGTCTAAAGGTGAATTGTTTTTTAGAACAATTTTTACTTTTGAACCCGCTTTTACAGTGAATTCTTCAACATCGTATTTCATCTCAGAACCTAATGATCCAATATTTACTACCTGTGCTTCTTGTGGAGCTCCACCACCGCATGCAATAAATATGAATACTGAAAGTATTAACAATAATTTGTTATACATTATTTCCCCTCTTTCATTTTAATTTTGGAATCAGTGAATTACTATTTTCCATATATTTTTTATAATCTGGCCTACTTTGCATCATTGCTTGATCCATTATAGGGCCAGTAATATAATAAAAAATTGACCCCATAATCAATGGACTTAAAAATGCGCCAGAAATGAGCAGTAAATTTTCGCTCGAAATACTAAAAGTAAAAATACTAATCCAAACAACAAGGTCTCCAAAATAGTTTGGATGTCTTGAATATTTCCACAAACCTTTTTTACAAATTTTACCTTTATTTTCTGGATTTTTCTTAAAAGCTTTTAATTGTAAATCACTAATTGATTCCCATGCCAATCCAACAAAAAAAATGGACGAAGAAATCATAGTTTCCACAAATGATAAAGGTTTTTCATTTAGGTATCCAAAATAAATTGATACTCCTACCAAGGTACATAAGCCTCCTTGGAGTAAAAAGACTCTAAAAAAACTCAACAACCAATAGTTTTTTCCACCTTCATTTCTCCACTCTATATATCTAAAATCTTCGCCATGACCAATATTTCTAAATCCAATATGTGATGCAAGTCTTATCGCCCAAAGTGATACTAAGAAAAGGATAAACAATGATCTTTCGGAATAAATTTGATCCATTGATATTATTAAAGATGAACCAAGAACTACAAAAGCTGGACCCCAAAATATATCAACAATGCTTGCGTCTTTTACAATTAAGCTAATGATCCATAACACCGTCATAAATGCAACGACTGAACTGAATCCAACTAGCAGGTGGTGATTAGATAAGATTTGATTGTTTGGTGTTGATATGTATGACAAGATTACAATAAGTAAAATAGTAATACAGTTCATGATGATAATTCTTTTCATTTTAATACCTTAAAATTTCTATGTTATTTCCCGATCTATCTTTTATATATACAGATACAGAACCATCTCGGTGTGTTACAGGTTCTCCATAATCTTCTACATTATCTTTAAGAATAGCAAAATGAAATGGATGTTGATCTGGCAATACTAACGCAAGTTTTACATTTTCGAATTCAAGCATTGCCCATGTTTCATCCTGATATAAAATGTCACATTTAAAATTCTCAGTATACCAAATAACAGATTTTTCAATACTGTCTGTACAAATTGCAACATGATCTAAAATATCTCTTTTCATTTTACCTCTTTTTAATTGAAATATAAAATTTTGATAGTGAAAATTAATAAAACAATATGTATTTTGATAATACTATGAATGATAAAATTCCAATTTTTCCACTACCTCTAGTTTTACTACCTGGCGAAAAGCTACCTCTACATATCTTTGAAGCAAAATATAAAAAGATGATAGAATATTGTTTAAAGCATAACCAAAAATTCGGTATCGTTAATTCCAGAAACAATGATACCCTTTCAATAGGATGTACAGCTGAAATCACTCAAATTACTGCTGCAGAAGGGGATACTGGAGAGTATGACATATTAGTTACTGGCGTTGAACGATTCATTGTTAAAAGTTATAACTATTCAAAAGATTATAAGCAAGCATATGTTAAAACTTGGCAAGACATAGATGATTCAATCGATGAAACTTTACTTCAAGAAACCAATGTATTTTTATATGAAGTTCTGATGAAGCTGGGAGCTTCTGCAAAAATTTCTCAAATAAATATGCCTAACGCTGCATTTGAAATAGCATCAATGCTTGATATAGACAAACGTGCAAAAAAAATGTTATTAAAAAGTCAATCTGAAAAAGATAGACTTATCATTCTTAAAAGAATTTTAAAAAAAGCGATTGTTAAAATTGATTATGATGATCCAGCTAAAGTTGGGTATCATAATTATTCTCAGTTTGAAGCTTAAGCTCGTTTCTTTTTATTGCTTGATATCAAATTAATAAAGTCGTCAATTACAACATAAGATACTGGCACAAGAAGTAAAATTACAAATGTAGCAAATAGAATCCCAATTCCTAACGAAATTGCCATAGGTTTAAGGAATAGTACCTGTGTTGACTGATTAAATAGTAAAGGAGCAATTCCTAAAAATGTTGTTAGAGATGTCAATATTACTGGTCTAAATCTTGATCGAACAGCATCAATTACTGCTTTTAAAGTACTATCCCCTTTTTCTTTAGCTCGATTAACAAATACAACTAATAATAAGCTGTCATTAACTACAACTCCTGAAAGTGCGACTACTCCCAAAATTGATAAAACAGACATTGGTTGAAAGAGCATTAGATGTCCTAAGATAGCACCTACCATACCAAACGGTATAGCTGAAAGAATAATTAATGGCTTAAAATATGATTTCAGTGGAATAGCCAACAAAACAAAAATGGTGAAAATTGCTAAACCAAATTTTACAAATATATCTTGAAGTTGCTCAGCTTGTTCAGCTGCTTCTCCTGCCAGAGCAAAAGATACATTAGGCTCTTTATTTAAAATATTTTTAAAGTCTTTGATAGGATCTCCTTCAGGTCCAAGCATTGAAGATAAAATCATTGTCGATGTATTTTTACTAATATCTACATCCGAAGTGATTTCAACAACTCTCTTTCCATCAATTCTTTGAATCGCTGATTTTCCAGGAATTTCTTTTACTTTTGCAACTGCATACAATGGAATTTTAATACCTGTATTGGTCCTAATTCTTAAATTTTCAAGCGTCCTAGCATTATCTCGTTCACTTTTAGTTAGTTTGAGCATTACTTTTATATCATCATCTTGACGTTGAATTCTTTGGACTTCTTCACCATAGAAGGCTTGCCTGACTTGTTTTGCAATCATTGCAGTAGTTAGTCCATATGATTCTGCTGCTGGTAAAAGTTCAATTTGAAGTTCACTTTTACCAATTTTATCTGAATCGGTTAAATCATATATACCAGCATAATTATTTAATAAAGATTTAGTTTGACTAACGACTCGATTCAAGTCATCAAAGTTATTACCAGAAAATTCAAAATGAATTGGTTTACCAGCACTAAAGATGTTTGCACTAAAGTTCAATCTTTCAACACCAGGTATAATACCAATTCTATCTCTTAAAATATTAATAATATCATATGCTCCAGTTAGGCCCCATCTACTATCAGCTGGTGTTAAAATGATAACTATTTCTCCTAAGTGAGGTGTTGAGCTTGCTTGGACTGTAGGCCCTGTTGGGCTATTTTCAGCTTCCTGAGCACTAAAGTATTGATCTCCCACAGTTGTCAAAACATGAGAGATAATTTTTTTATTGTTTTCCGAATTTAATTCATTTTTAAGCTTAAGAGCTTCGCTTTCAACCATTCTTGTTACTTTTTCGGTAGTACTAATTGGTGTTCCTTCAGGAAGGTCTAGAACAATTGCAATTTCTTCAGCCTCTAAAACAGGAAAAAATTGCCATTTCACCCAACCGCCAGCAAGCAAAGAAAAGGAAACTAGAAGCACTCCAACAAAAATTGAAATAGTTTGATAACGATTTATAATAGATTTTTTAACTAATGGAAGCCACCTATTATCTATAAATTGATATAATTTTTCTGAAAAATAATTTCTTAGAATACTTAGCATTTTCCCAAACTTCACAAATCTATATTGGAACCATTCGCCAGCATGATTTAAGTGGGCTGGCAAAATCGTTGTTGATTCAATTAAAGAAAATACCAGAATTGGTATAGCAGTTAAAGGAAATGTTCTCCAAATTGGGCCTGTATCTCCAGCTAAATCAAGCATAGGCGCAAAAACTACTATTGTAGTTAGAATACCAAAAAATACAGGAAGCATAACTTCCATTGTACCTTTTATTGTTGAAGTGAAG
This sequence comes from uncultured Fidelibacterota bacterium, assembly GCA_902578385.1. Taxonomy (GTDB): domain Bacteria; phylum Fidelibacterota; class Marinisomatia; order Marinisomatales; family Marinisomataceae; genus Marinisoma. Next base: position 160,977 of record CACHCR010000001.1, read on the forward strand.
TTATCCTCATTAAGTTTTATTCTTCTCCTAAAAACGTTTTCACCAACAATAATCGCATCATCAACTACAATTCCAAGAACCACAATAAACATAAATGTTGATAATACATTAATTGTAACCCCTAACATTGGTAGTAATAATAATGCCCCGCCAAATGAAATTGGAATTCCCATGGCAACCCAAAATGCAACAGATGGTCTTAAAAACATTGTCAATAGAATAAGTACCAAACACATCCCTATTGCAAAATTTTTATATAGAATATTAATTCTATCTTCTAAAAATCTTGCCTGATCATACCAATAATCAATCTGAATATTTTCAGGCATATCATTTTTCTTATTTTTTACAAAATTTCTCAGCTGATTTGCTGCGGTCAAAACATCTTGATTCCCAACAAGATTTGCACTTATAAACATTGCACTAGTACCATTCCATTTAAAAAATTTATCAACTTCTTCAAATGTATCCTTTATTATGGCGATATCTTTTAAAAGAAGAGTACTCCCGTTAGCATTGGTTCTAATTACAATATTCTCAAATTCGTTACCTTTATATGATTGACCAACAGTGCGAATTAATAAATCACCTTTTGTGCTTGAAATCACACCTCCAGGCAAATCTATTGAACCCATATTGATAGCAAAGGCAATTTCATCAAATGTTAGATTATATTTTTCAAGGTTATTTTCAGAAATTTCAATTGAAATTTCTCTATTTCTATTACCATAGATCTCAGTGAATGAAACTTCGCTAAGATTTTTTATTTCCTCATTAATGCTTTTTGTCACACTCAATAAAACATTTTCATCAACATCACCATGAACTACTACATCTAATACTTTTTCAGTGATTTCTAGTTTTTTGACAATTGGTTCTTCGCTATTCTCCGGGAAAGTTGTAATTCCATCAATAATAGTTTTTATTTCTTCAAATGTATTATCGAAATCTGCACTTGCAAAAATTCTAACACCTACAACACCTCTGCCTTCTAGTGAATTTGAACTTATTTTTTTAATTCCAGAAACACCTTCTAGCCTATCCTCAATTTTAGAAGAAATTGAAGCTTCAACTTCCGATGCAGATGCTCCAGGATAAGGTACAACAATAGTTATAACTTTAGGGTCAGGTGTCGGGAAAAATTCAGCTTTAATTGAAGGGTAAGATATAAAAAATCCTCCAACTATTAGAAAAAACATAAATAGGTTTGCTGGAACACTATTATTAACGAACCAAGTAACTATACCACGCATTTATTTATAAACTGGGTTAACTTTTATTCCATTAGAAGCCGTAGAAAGTTTAGATGTCACAATTCTTTCACCTGCTCTGATACCTTCTTTGACAATTACAAAGTCACTATATTTTTTTAAAATAGATAATTCCCTTAATTCTAATTCATTATTGCTATCAACAATATATACTACATTATTTTCTGAAATAGCAGTAACAGGAATTTGAAAAACATCATTTAGCTTTATCCCATCAATTTTTGCTTCTACAAATAAACCAATTGGAAGATTAGATTGATTTGTCTCAATAAAATCATTTTCAAAAACTGCGATTAGATTTATCATTCTTGTTATGGGATCAATAACTCCATCAACTCGTTCAAGCTTGCCTTGCCATGATTGAATTTTGCCTTTATAAAAACTTTCTATTTCAACCAATGCTTGTTCACTAGAATCTAGTTTTCTTCCATCCATCGGTATACTTAAGAATTGTAAATCATTATCTTTTATAGCTAATGTAATTTCAATTTCACTAGATGTATACATTGCGCCAACAGGTTGACCAGGAATAATAGTAGTACCTAAGTCAATATTAACATTTTGAATTCTTCCAGCATATGGAGCAACAATTTCAGTTTTATTTAATTTTTTTTCTGCAGAGCTAACTTGCGCTTTAGCAACTTCTAGCAATGCTTCAGCTTGTTTCAGTTGAGGTTTTTTAAGCATCAAATCACTAGCTATCCCATCGCCCATTTTTTCCCAGGCTTCTTTTGCAACTTCAGCTTCAGCTAATTGTAGAGAATACTGCACTTCTGCATTTGCTAATTGTAATAAAGCATTTTTGTATTGGAGTTGTAAATCTGTATCATCAATTTTTGCAAGAATTTCACCCTCAATAACTGAAGAACCCTCCGAAAACTTTTTAGAACGATAAATTACTTCTCCACCAACTTCTGCATTGAGAATTGTTTGTGTTAGAGGGGTAGTGGTACCGCTAGATATAATTTTTACTTGAAAATCTTTCGGTGTCAAAATTTCAACGATTACATCAGGAGCTGGAGATTCTTCTACGGGATCAGGTTGAACTTGTCCTAAAAACCAAAGTATATAAGACAAAAGCATTGCTCCTAATAAAATAAATAGTGGTTTTAATTTTTTAATCATTTTTTATATTTAAATCCTCCGCCAAGAGCTAAAATTAAATTGATTCTCTGTTCTATGCGAATCTTTTCTATTCTTGCTTTCAAATCCAGATTATCATAAAGCGCGTTATTTGCATTTATTGCATCCTCGAATGTAGAAGATCCTTTTATAAATCCTTCAAGTGTAGTTGTATAAATACTTTCAGATAATAAAATATTCTGATTTATGATATCTAGAGATTCGTTTGAGGTTAAATCTGAATCTAATCCACTTTCAACCTCTTTGTAAGCAGTTAATAAGGCATTTATAAAGTCAAGCATAGCAATTTCTTTGTTAGATTTTGCAAGTTTTTTATTAGCTATAAGTTTACCAGCATTAAAAACAGGTATAAAAACGTTGAGTCCTTTATTCCAAACTGCAAAATCTTCATTAGTTAAGTCTTGTAGGTCATTTGAAGATCCTCCATAACCTCCTGTTAAATTAAATGTTGGAAATAATGTTAGTAGAGCCTGCTTATCTAAAGCATTTGTAGCAAGCAAATTATATTGTTGAGCAATTAGATCAGGCCTTCTTTTAACGATATCCGCTGGAACAGTATTTGGAATATTTGGTATTTTTTTAGGGAAATTACTACTAACTAAAAATTGAGTTGAGGGATAATCTTTTACAAGCAACTTAGCTTCTCGTTTAAGCATATTTACCGCTAAACGTTTATTATTATAATCGGATTTAGTAGCATTGAAAATAATTTCAGATTGCTGGTAAGCTTCAATAGAAATACTTCCTTTATTATAGCGCAAAGAATATAATTCAAAGATTGTTTCAGCATTTTTAAGTTTTTTTGACGCATTGTTTAATACTTGTTCTGCTTCAATAATTGAAAAGTAGAGTTTGGCTGCTTCAGCACTAAGAGAGAGCTTAAGAAATTCTTCATAGTGTTTAGCTGATAAGTATTGTTGTTTTGTTGCAATTCTACCTTGACGAAGTTTACCCCATAAATCAATTTCCCATTGAGTACCAAGAGATAAGTTATAATTTTCTTGAGTAAATACAGTTACTTCATCTGATGATTGACCTAATAAGGTTGAAAATATTGTGGGGATACCAGCAGTATTCTGTTCTGATTCAACGACACCACTACTTATAGAAATTGAAGGCAATAAGCTACCTGTTGCTATAACTGAAGCTTGCTTGGCTTTTCTTGTATTAAGCATTGCTTTTTCAAGATTTATATTTTCATCCATGAATTCATTCATATATAAACTAAGATTATCGTCATCAAAATTATTCCACCAATTTTCGCTGAAATTTATACTTTCAGAAACACTTAATTCCCATTCTAGGGGTATTTTAATATCAATAATATTTTCAGGATTTAGAGGGTTTTTTGAAGCGCAACTAAAAAAAATGAGAGCAGAAAAGAAAATTTTTTCTCTCATCTTATTTACTCATTAAGTATTCTGAAATTTTAAAAAGCGATAATAAGCTAATTGCCCATGCTATGCTTATAAATCCATAAGAAAAATATGTATTTGTTACTTCAGCAGCTCCAATACCTTCGCCTGCTAAATATGCTAAAGGAGCAAGAAGACCATAAAAACAAATTAGAGGATATCTTCCGATTAAGAATTTCATAACGTGATTTATTTGAGCTGTGAACCCTGCCCACATACAAACAATCCACAAGGGAGCAAGATTAGGAGCAAATTCTAATGTCCCATTGTATTTAACAATTCCTAATAATGAAAAGCTTGAATCAACAATTAATCCAAAAATTATTGAAATTAGAATCAACTGTATTTCTTCTTTTAGATGGTCGGTGACAATTAAAAAATGTAAAAATAAAAAAATAAAGGTTGGGATTATTGCAATAATTGGGTCTCCTTTAGCACCACTATATACACAGGAAAACCACACAATAGTGAAACCTACATAATTAATCATTATGTTTGACTTAGAAAGAATGTAATTAATCATTACTTGAATTTATCTTTAATAGTTTGAAATCTGAAATTAAAGATTTGATTTAATTGAGGTTTAATTAAAACAGGATGTACTATTAATCTAAAAGCTTGAATTGGTAATGCATAAGTAATTTCATCAATAATAAGTACACCCCCTTCAACCTCTTTAAATGTGTGTTTATGGTGCCAATAACTATAAGGCCCTTTTAGCTGTTCATCCACAAAATATTCATTTTTTTTATAACTAGTAATCATTGTTCTCCAACGCATAGGAACACCCATTATTTTTACAGTGTAATCAATTATTGCACCTTCTTTCATATCAATTGGAGTAGGAGTAATAATATTAAATCCCATAGATGATGGGGTAATCTTTTCAAGATTCTCTGGTCTAGAAAAAAATTCGAATACTGTATCAAGATCACTTGGAACAAATTGTTCCTTATAAAACGTATAAATTTTGGGTTGTCTTAAAAAAGAAACAATTAGAACTATAAATAGAATAGCTAATACTGAAACTAATATATTTTTTTTATTGATTTTCATAATTAAGAAGTGGCTCTGGACGGAATTGAACCGCCGACACAAGGATTTTCAGTCCTCTGCTCTACCAACTGAGCTACAGAGCCAACAAAAATGTTCGAAAAGCTAAGCAATATTAGTTATTTAAAAAACACATAAATATTTCTTAGTTTAAGAAATGAAAAAAATTGTTATTGCTTCTTCAAATAATCACAAAGTATCTGAAATTTCTGTAAAGATTCAACCATTTTTTGATAAGATATTATCTTTGTCAGATTTTCCAGAAATTGGAGAAATAATTGAAGATGGAAACACTATTGAAGAAAATTCGTTTAAAAAATCAAGGGCTTCATTTGAACATACTAATATAGCTTCCATTGCAGACGATACTACTTTGGAAGTAGACGCTTTAAATGGAGATCCTGGATTGTTTACAGCTAGATACGCTGGAGAGAAAGCAACCTATGAAGAAAATATGACAAAACTGTTAGATAATTTAGATGGCATTGAAGATAGTTTACGTACTGCAAGATTCCGTACTATTATATCATTTGTGGATGGTAAAAATGATTTTCATGTTGAAGGAAGATTAGAAGGAAGAATTTTAAACAAAAAAATTGGAAATAATGGATTTGGATACGATCCAATTTTCCAATCCACTGAATTCAAAATGTCTTTAGCTGAAATGGATTCAAAATTAAAAAACGAAGTTAGCCATAGAGGATTAGCAATAAAAAATTTCATTTCTAAAATTCGCGAGATTAAATAAATGAAAAAGATTTTAATATTTTTTCTATTCTTAGGAGGATTATTTAGTAATGATTCTTTAGAAAAAATTACGTTTAATCCATTTAAAAATTCTCAAAAAGCTAATTACTCTTTAAATGATATATCAAATTATCCAATTGGAATTTTCCAATTTGATAGAAAGTATCTTGATTATCAAGTTTCGTTTAATTCTACATTTGATAATATAGTTATTAGTGAAAAAATTTTGAGTTCTAATAGTTTAATTCCATACATATCTACATTTGATGACTATATAAGTAATTTATATTCCTCTAATCAGAGATTTAATCTTTTGCAACCTTTTACTCTTTCAGCGTCCGATACAACAATAAATAAAAAATCAGATAGATTTATGCAAATTGCAGATATTGATTTGGGTGCACTAGGAAGAGCTTCATTGAGAGTTCAAGGTAATATTAATTTATCAGGAAAACTGGTAAATCAGGATCAGGAATTAGTTCGTTCATCTTTTAGAGAGCAAGAAAAAACAAACTTTAAATTTGATCAAAAACAGCAATTAAATGTTCAAGGTAAAGTTGGTGAACGAATCACTGTATCACTCGACCAAAACTCTGAACGTGATTTTGATTGGGAAAATACTATTAGAGTAGACTATAAAGGTGAAGAAGATGACATATTACAAAAATTAGAACTTGGTAATATATCACTATCGCTCCCTTCTACCGAGTTTGTTACATTTTCAGGCCAAAACAAAGGTCTATTTGGAGTAAAAGCCCTTTCAAAACTTGGTCCAGTAAATATTACTAGCATCGCATCATTAGAAAAAACTAAAAAACAGTCACAAAGGTACAAGGGTACTTCAGAATTAAAAGAGAACCAGATTCAGGATTATGATTATAGAAAGAATTTATACTTCTTCATCCATGATTGGTTTAGAAATGGCTCTACAGATACTATTGATGAGAGCGGATATACACTTTCTATTCCATCATATTACCCTCTTGTTAATGGCCTTCATCCTATTGGTAATGTTGTTGTTAAAAATTTTGAATTGTATAAAATTGATGCATCAAATAATCCGCAGGCCGATCCAGGAATTGCCCATATTAATCCTAATGATACATCTCAATTTGCTGACAAAAGTAAAGAAGGTGCTTTTATTAGGCTGGAAAGAGGAACTGATTATAGTATAAATGAAGATTTAGGTTTTATACGAATGCAGAGTTCATTACAAAATGAAATTATTGCTGCACATTATCAGCTTGTTGATAGATCTACAGGTCAATTAATTATTCAAATTGGTCAAGGAATAACTAGCGATAATACAAGCCTTATTTTAAAAATGATCAAGGCACAATCTTCGCACCCAAATCATCCTGTATGGGATTTGATGTTTAAAAACGTTTATTCAATGGGTTCTACAAATGTAGATGCTCAAAGTCTTGAGGTGCAAATTATAGATAATTTTTCAACTCCAGTAAGTGATAGAGCAAATAACGGGACAACCTTTTTAAATCTTTTTGGATTAGATAATTTTAATCAATCTGGAGCTCAATCACCTGACGAAGTAATTGATTATAATAACCCAAATATTGTTAATTTAGTAACAGGTGAAATTCATTTACCTGCACTACTACCTTTTGTATCAGCTGATGTTATTCAAGGCGGAAATGACAATTCAGATCTGTCTGATTTTTTACAGCAAGGGAAAATGTATACAACTTCTAATAGGACAGAATATACTGGCGATGCAAGATTTACAATAAATGCAAATTATACAAATCCTAAGTCAACAATTAGTCTAGGATTTACGCTGGTTGAGGGTAGTGAAGAGATTTTATCAAATGGCGAGAAGCTTGAAAGAGGAACAGACTACCAAATTGATTATTTCTCAGGAATTATTATGCTTACTGGTAATATAGATCCAAATAGTGATTTAGAAATATCTTATGATAAACATGACCTAGTTACTTTTGATAGGAAGATTATGGTTGGATCTCGTGCACAAATTGATTTTGATGAAAAATCCTTTTTAGGACTTACTGCGCTTTATTATAATCAAGATATTGTTAATAAAAAAGTTGAAGTAGGATATGAACCAATTCAAAATTTTATTTGGGATATAAATGGTAGGTTTGAAAAAGACCTCGATAATTTCTCAGCAAGGCTAAACCAGCTTAGCTTTCTTAATGCAGACAAAATATCAAACTTTTCCATTGAGGGTGAAATTGCTCAAGTTCTACCAAATCCTAATTCAATATCTAATCCTCGTACCGGAGATGGGAATGGAGTAGCATTTATAGATGATTTTGAGGGTTCAAAAAGAGTAACTAACCCTTCAATTTTAAGAAGATTTTGGAATATTTCATCTGCGCCAGTTGATATTGATACTAATCAAGAATATGAACAAAGAAATAGATTAAAGATGTTTTGGTATAACCCTTATTCTCAAGTATTGACCAATAATATTTGGCCAAATGTTTCAACCTCGCAAAGAGCGCAAAATCTTACTACAGATGTGCTAGTATTAAAATATAAACCACAAGAATTTCAATCATCAGTAGAACCCGACTCACTATGGGCAGGTATTATCACACCTATGTTCATTGGGGATTATGATCAAACAAGGACTAGATTTTTTGAAATTTGGCTTAGAGGGGATGAAGGAAATTTAACTATAGACCTTGGTAAGATAAGTGAAGACTATAACGGGAATGGTGTATTAAATACAGAAGATGTGCCAGATGCTGGACTTGCATTAGGTAATGGATTTTTAGAAGATAGTGAAGATACTGGGCTAGATGGTTGTTTCAATGAATATGAAGATGGATTTGGTGGTTGTTTGGAGCCAACTGGACTTACATACCTTGAATACTTAGCTAATGGAGAGACTCAATTGATTAATGCTTCATCGGATGTAGATCCAAATGATCCCAATAGTGATGACTGGAGTTATTCCGAAGGAAGTTCAGATTATGAGAAAGTCAATGGTACAGAAGGAAATGGTACTGGAGATAGAATCCAAACAGGTGGTAAATATCCTGATACAGAAGATTTAGATAAATCAGGATTTTTAGATAGAACTAATGATTATTTTACTAAGACCATTTCTTTAGATGATAGTACTTATGTTGCTGGTTCAACAGAAGTAGATGGTATTAAAACTGGTTGGAAATTAATTAGAGTCCCTTTAAGTCATTTTGATAAAATCCAAGACATATCCCTCAGTGAAATAAAATCCGTAAGATTGGTTGTATCTGGAGTAACCGAAGAGACACAACTAGAAATAGCAAAAATTGAGTTAGTTGGTAACGCATGGCAAGAGCTTGGAACCTCATTAGTTAATACCGATTCATATGCTGTTGAAGATAGCACTTTTATTGTATCAGTCATTAATGATGAAGATAACCCAAATTATGTTCCTCCAAAGGGAGTGTTTGGCGAATATGATCAAATCAATCAGATTAGATCAAAAGAACAATCACTAGTTTTACAATTTGAAAATCTTGATCCTAACTATAAAGGAGCTGCGAAAAAAATTCTAGCAATGGATGAGAAAAAAGGACAGAGTTTTTTAATGTATGATAGAATGAAGATGTTTGTTTATGGAAATAGTGATTTTGCTTCAAGCGAAGAAACTGATTTAAGATTCTTTATTCAATTCGGCAATGGAGATGAATATTATAAAGTTACAAAACCTGTTTATGATACTTGGGATGAAGATTTAAAAAGAAACGAAATTAATTTAGACTTGAATTGGCTTACTGCACTAAAAAATGAAACCAATGATTCCATCAGTCTTATTGGAACAAATGATTCTTTTACTGATTCTACTGATTATAAAGAATACAGCTTTGTCGATGAATCAAGTAAAATTTATAAGAATGTCGAGATTGTAGGTAATCCATCCCTTTCAAGATTGCAATATTTCATTGTTGGGGTAGAAAATGACTCGGATCATCCTATTAGCGGAGAAATATGGCTAGACGAACTTAGATTAAGTGGAGTAAAAAAAGAAACGGGAACTGCTGTGAGGTTAAAATCAAAATTTAATTTATCAGATTTAAGTAATAGTACATTTTCTTATAGCAGGAAAGATGCAGATTTTCATGTCCTCCAAGAACGAATTGGTACCAATCAAACTGTAGAAAATTTTACATTTAACAATAATATCCAGTTGGGGAATTTTTTCCCAAGCAAGTTTGGAATTGCTTTCCCAATAAATACTAGCTACAATGTGATTAATAACTCTCCAAAATTTTTCCCTGGTACTGATATAAGAACAAACGGAACTCCGCCAGATTCTGTTATGGTTAAATCTTCAACAATAAATGTAACTGGTAAAATTTCAAAAAGAGTTAAGTCCGAAAACCCATTTATTAAATACTCAATTGATAATTTAAGTGCAGGGTTTAATGTATCTTCACAGAAAAAGTCAGATTCAATCATGGAATCTATAGATGCTAGCAAGTTAAGCACTAATGTCGATTATAATTTAAGATTCCCTAGCGATAATTATATTGAGGCATTTAAGTGGGCTGAAAATGTTCCACTAATCGGCGAAAAATTAAGTGAAACTAGATTTTTCTATACACCATCTACATTTACTAGCGGGATTAGAGTTAATAGAAATTTGACAGAGAAAGTATCTAGAAAAAATTCTGAATTAATTGAAGATTTTAATCTTGGTTTGGAAAGAAGATTTTCTTTTAATTACAAAGTTTTTGATAACACCCAATTAAATTATACTAAAAATATTAGAAGTGATATGTCTGATTATAGAGATGAAGTTTTATCAAAATTAAAAATTGGTTCTCTTACAAATTTAACTGAAACATTTAACTATACATCCAGTCCACAATGGCTAAATTGGTTTAAACCAAATTTCTCTTATAATACAAACTATTCGTGGAATAAACCCCGCAATGGTGTAGTTGATGCAGCTAATTTGAACTTGGTAAAGAATACCGGTTTAAATTTTTCGATCTCTCCTACAGAAATTATAGAAATATTTTATACACCAGTGTCAAAAAGAGAAAGTAATTCTGCTCCACCTCGAACAAGATCGAGAGGATTAGCTAGTTTTAATCCTGAAGAAGAAGATAAAGATGAAGAAGAAAAAACACCAAAAAACAATAATAGAAAAACTTTAGAAAATAACTTTGCACTTGAAAGAATATATAATGAATCTAAAAAAATTGAACCTCTTACGATCACTATTTCGAATATTACTACACAAGTTTCAAATGGTATAGATGGAGATATTCCATTATCATATCGTTTAGGATTTAAAGATAATCTTAATGTAGAATCTGTACCTGAAGTAGGGTTGAATACAGGAAATGAAGATATCAAGAAATCATTTTCAGCCCGAACTGGTGTACGATTTAATCCACAATCTTCTTTGATGATTTCATTTAACGAAAGTATCTCTTCAAATATAAATGGATATAATATAGATATTCGCTCTACTACAAGAGATTATATTGCATTTGGTAGTTATTTATCTGAGGGATTGCCATTCTCAAACTGGTCTTTGAGAGTTGGTGGACTTGAAAATATCAATTTTATTAAACCATATGTTTCTTCAATGTCAATCGAGCATGCTTTTAATGGAAAACAAAATTTATCATGGAAATTTAATGAAGGGGGAGTCACACCAATAAATCTTTTAAGCATTTCATCATTTGAAAATAATAATAATGACAATCTTCAGTTCTCAAGAATTTCAAGATCATTCTCTCCTTTAATTGGAATAAGTTCAACTTTTAACAACGGAATTTCAACAAATGTAAGAAGCAATATCACCCACACCCTAGATGAAGTAGCTAATGGCTTAACATATATCTCAGATAACAGCATTCTTGCAACTATTACATATAATTTTTCAAAAGGTATAAGATTTTCTCTGCCATTTTCTGAAAGAAATATATATTTAAGAAATAATATGAATATTAGCTTAAACTTAGACTTTTCCAATAAAACAGAAGAAGGATCAAAGGATAAGATAAATTTTGTTGAACAAAATTTCACAAATACTCAAAAAAGTATTTTGAGAATTACTTATACTTTAACGGATGATATTACTGGTAGTTTATTTTATGAATATAGAGAAACTGATACACGTTTGACTGGACGAAGAATTGATAGAGATTTTGGAATAAATTTAAATGTCGCAATAAGGGGATAATGAAAAAAATTATTATAATAATATTGTTTTTAGTTGGGTGTTCATCCAATAGTTCAGAAAAAAATATTCCAAGTTTTGATGAGAATAGCGCATTTCAACATTTATTAGACCAATGCAGTTTTGGTCCAAGGAATCCTGGGTCAGAAGGACATGAAAGGTTTAGTGAATATCTTGAGTCATATTTATTATCATTGTCTCCAAATGTTATAGTTCAAGAGTTTTCTTATCTAGAACATTTGACTGAAACTCAAAGAGAGGGTAAAAACTTAATTGCTCAATTTAATTTAGAATCAAATGAAAGATTATTATTGGGTGCGCATTGGGATACACGATCTTTATCAGATGAAGATCCAGATGAAGAAAAAAAATCTTTACCAGTTTTAGGAGCGAACGATGGTGCAAGTGGTACTGCAGTTCTAATGGAATTGGCTTCAATTTTTTCAAAAAATACACCTCCCATTGGAATAGATTTAGTTTTTTTTGACGCTGAAGATGTGGGTATTAATGGTAAACCATATACTTTTGCAATGGGTTCTGAATATTTTTCAAAAAATCTTCCTATTGAAAAACCAAAATCTGCAATAATTATTGATATGATTGGAGATAAATATTTGAAAATACCCATTGAACGATTTTCTTATCGAATTAACCCTGAAATGGTAAAAGAAATTTGGAGCTTAGCAAATGAATTAGATTTAAATGCATTTGAATATAAAGTTGGTTATGAAATATATGATGATCATGTTCCTCTTTGGGAGAATGCTCAAATTCCTGCTATTGATATTATTGATTTTGATTATCCTAATTTATTTTATAATCATTGGCATACCCAAAATGATACTCCTGAAAATTGTTCTCCACAAAGCTTGCAACAAGTTGGAACTTTATTATTAAATTATGTGTATGGTAAAGTCACTAAATAAATATTTTATATTATTTATTATTATTATTGCTTGCTCTGGAGGAGGTGAATCTCCGACGGACAGTGGCGATGATAATGGAGGAGATAACACTAACCCATATGAACTTCCTAATGCAGTAGATTATGGTTTAAGCAACCAAGTAGAGATAGTTACTTGGAATATTAGACAATTTCCACAGCATTCATCAACCAAAGATTATGTTAAAAATTTAATGCAAAAATGGAATGCTGATATTTATTTCTTCCAAGAAATGAGATCAGAGTCAGAGCTAATTAGTATGGTAGATACTATGCCTAATTATTCTTATGTGTTTGATGAAGAATCTGGAAATTTAGGATTTGCTTTGGTATACAAGAACCAATATGTGACTTTTAATTCTAAAAATGAATTATGGGCTGATACTCCAAACAATGATGATGGTGATTCTGATTATGCAAACAATGCTTCATATCAATTTGCAGATAGGCCGCCTATGGAGAACTACGTTACATGGTCAGATGGAACTAAGACAATTAATCTTTATTTAATTGGTATTCATTATAAATGCTGTGGTGACGACTCGTATAATGCCAACGATACTGGCGATGAAACAACTAGAAGGCACCATGCAAGCTTATTGCTTACAGACTATATTTTAAATAATAGAGCAAATGACAATGTTATTGTACTAGGAGATTTTAATAATGTTGGTTCTCAATCGATTACTAATCCTACACTAAGCCCATTTACTGATCAGGATAATTTTGATTCAGCTTCCAATTTTAAATTGACTGATTTAAGTGTTCTGCAAGGGCCTGCAAGTGGTTACTCTTGGCAGGGATGGTCAAGTTCGTACTCAGCAGCTCATTTGGATCACATTATTATTAATCAGACAATGTTTACATTGGATGCTACATCGACATCAAGTGTTATTTCTTTACCGAACGAGACTGGAATTTCAAATAATAATGTTGATGGGAAAATTTCTGATCATCAGCCAGTAATGTATCGATTTTATCCTTGATTATTTCTTTTAAAAATCTAATTATACTTATTACTATATCTTCACTTATTGTTAGTCAAGACTTTGAAGATATTGATATTAGGCTTAGTAATCTTGAGTTTGAAAAAGTTCAATTACCCTTGGAGCAACTCCATAGTAAATATCCTCAAAATACTGATATTCTTTTAAGATTGACGATTACTCATCATTATTTATCTGAGTCAGCAATGAAAAAAAGCTTAGATAAGAAGAATGCCTCAAAGGCATTTGAGTATATTGAAAAAGCATACGATATTGAACCTAATAATCCTAATATACTAAAATGGTATGTTATCACTTTAGGTAAAACAGTTGAGGAGGATACTATTCGTAATCAAATTGAGCAGTCAAAAAATATTCAAAGTATTGCTTTAAAAGTTATAGACCTGTTACCTGATGATGAGTTTTGTTACAGTATTATGGGTCAGTGGCACTATAAGTTGGCAGATTTAGGTAGAGCGTCAAGACGATTAGCTTCAATTTTATTTTCAGAACCTCCAAAAGGATCTTTTGAAGAAGCACAATATTTTTTTGAAAAAAGTTTAGAGTACAATTCTGATTATATTGGTACTTACTACTGGCTTGGTAAAACCTATTTAAAGCTCAATAAAGAACAAAAAGCGATTGATTTATTTAAAGTCGGGGTAACATTAGATAGACCATTTAAGCGAGAAGAAAGAGCATATCAAGGGATGAAAAGCTATTTAGATAAGCTATAGTTTTTTTACCTTTTTATACTTTTCAGAAATTTTAAATATTTCTGGCAATAAGTTTTGCTCCAAATATCCTAATAAGTTGTAAGTAAATGTCCCATTTTCACTAACTGCTTCAAATTTAATTGTTAATGCATTGGTATTAATATCATATTCATCATAGGGTATATCCATTGCATTCATCCCCAAATTAGGAGGTATTGATCCGTTAAACATTTCCTTTAATTTTTTGTTAATTATTAATTCTGTTTGAGATTTCAACGTTGTTTCAGAGAACCAAATAAATAAACCAGATTCTTCTTCATCATTCATAATAATTTCAGCTTTTCTAGTTTTAAAGTCATTTAAGATTTCTATTTCTTTGCTGATATTTATTGTCACATCTTCTTCGTCACTATTTGATTCATCATCCTCTTCTTTATCTTCCTGAGGAGGACCACCTTGTGGATTATTTTTACTTTCTTCAAGAAATTCATTAAAAGTATAAATAGCAAATCTTTTTTTCTTATGATTGATTTTTGTAACTGTTGAATCACTGAATGATATAATATATCCCTCATCTCTTTTAATATTAAATAATCTTAAAATTTTAACATTAAAATTACTTCTTAAATAATATGTGTCTTGTGTAAAAAACTTATTAACAGATCCTTCCATCTTTCCTTGTGAAAAAGATCCATTTAAACTTTCATTTATAAGAAGGTTAGATTGGGGATATGCATTATCGATGATGCACAAAAATAGAATAAAAAATAATTTAAACGGATTATTATAAACCAGTTTCACTAACCGTTTTTTTTACCTCAATAAGTGTATTGCTTAAAGCTATTTTTTCATCTTTATCAAGATCAAAAGTAAGTATTTTTTCAACACCTCCTGAACCAATGACTGTTGGGACTCCAATGAAATAACCTTCTACATCAAATTCGCCTTCACATAATGAGGCACAGGGTATAACTCTTTTTTTATCTCTTATAAAACTTTCAATCATTTCTACAGCAGATTGAGCAGGAGCATAAAATGCAGAACCTTTCCCAAAAAGTTTAACAATTTCTCCACCACCAACACGCGTTCTATTTTCTATTGCAATAATTTCTTCACTTCTTAATAAAGATGATAATGGTACACCGCCTACTGTTGCCAACCTACTAACAGGAACCATTGTATCTCCATGGCCCCCAAGAACCATACAGTTAACATCTTGTGATGATAAATTTGTAGCTTCTGCAATAAAAGCTCTAAATCTTGCGCTATCAAGAGCTCCAGCCATTCCAACAACTTTGTTTTTTGGAAACCCAGAAATTTTATGAAAAGCATATACCATGGCATCTAGTGGGTTTGAAACAACAATAACAAATGCTTCAGGTGCATATTTTTTAACCTGATTTGCAACATTTGTCATAATATCAAGGTTTTTTTGAAGAAGATCTTCTCTATTCATGCCAGGTTGTCTAGGAAATCCAGCAGTAATTACAATAACATCTGAATCTTGAATATCTTCAAAATTAGAAGTACCAGATAATTTAGAATCAAAACCATCATGAGGAAGTAATTGAGATATATCCAAAGCCTTACCTTTCATAAAGTTTTCAGCTTCTGGAATATCAACTATAACTATATCACCAAGTTCTTTTTGAGCCGAAAGAAGGGCAATATTACCCCCTACCTGGCCACCACCAATTAATGCTATCTTAGGTCTAGACATACCTTAATTTAATTCTTGAACACTTACAAAGGTAGTACCACCTTTTTTACTAAACTTGACTAAGCCATGAGATGTAGCAAAAAGAGTGTCATCATTTCCTTTTTTAACATTTCTTCCAGGATGATATTTAGTACCTCTTTGTTTAATAATTATTCCACCTGCTAAAATTGACTGTCCATCTGAAACTTTTACCCCTAATCTTTTAGCATTTGAATCTCTACCGTTTCTTGAACTACCTTGTCCTTTCTTATGAGCCATAATAAATACCTTTTATTTTTTAACTTTAGCTTTTTTCGCAGCTGGTTTTTTCGCAGCTGGTTTTTTTGTTTTTGCTGCTGAAATAGATTGAATTTGCAATAAAGTAAGATCTTGACGATGACCACGTTTTCTTTGATAGCCTTTTCGTCTTTTTTTCTTGATAACAGTTACTTTTGCATCCCTTGAATGTTCAAGAACTTTAGCACTTACGTTATACTTTGCTAAATCTTTTGCATCAAAAAGATTCTTATCTTTATCAGATACAGCTTTTACATTATCAAACTTTATAGTTTTACCTTCAGCAACATCAATCTTAGAATTAACTAAAACGGTGTCGCCTTTAGCGACCTTATACTGTTTTCCATATATTTCAACAATTGCAAACATAGCGTGGGAACTTAATAGCTAATTTCTTCCTTTTCAAGTACCTATTTCATTTGTTATATCTTTTAAATCTGACATTTTAGTAAATCTAAATTCATTTTTATTCATTGTATCATCTTTTATAACTTTTAAATAAATAAAGTTTTTCCACATCAAGCTTATATAATCCTTCATTTTTTCTTTTTTTAGATATTCAGCTACTTCAGGGTGAAGAAAGAGTTTTAACCTAAGATCTTTATTTTGTTTTTTATAATCTCTAAGCCAATAGTCTATTCTAGTAAGCAAGGTATCCTTGGAAATGATTCTACCACTACCATTACAGACTTCGCAACATTCTGTTAAAGAGTCAATAATGCTTAATCCAGTTCTTTCTCTGGTCATTTCAAGAATGCCAAATTCTGAAATCTCAGATACAGCAACCTTTGCTCGATCTTTTCGAAGTTCTTTTTTCATTTCTAAAAATACTTTCTTTCTATTTTCATGCTTAACCATATCAATAAAATCAATTAGAATTAAACCTGACAAGTGTCTTAATCTGAGTTGAGAACAAATTTCTTTTGCAGCCTCAAGATTAATTTTTAATGAATTTTCTTCGTGCCCTTTTTTACCAACAAATTTTCCACTATTTACGTCTACAACAACCATTGCTTCTGTTCTTTCAATTATCAGATAAGCACCACTTTTAAGCCAGGCTTTCTTCCTCAAAAGTTTCATCATTGAATTATCGATTCCACTTTCTTTAAATAGCGGTTCCCTTTTTCTATAATGTTCTAGGGCGTTTCCTATTTCTAAAGCATCTTCTTTTACCATTTTTTGAATGTTTTTGTAATCTTCTTTTGAATCAACAACGATTTTTTCGACTTTTTCACTAATCAAATCACGTAAAACGCTAGAAGTAACTTTTAAATCATTATGAACTAGTTTTGGAGCTTGATTTTTTTCTGCTTTATACAGTAAATCATTATATTTTTTAATTAAAGTTTTATAGTCATTTTCAATTTGTGAATCAGTTTTTCCTTCTGCAACAGTTCTAATGATCATTCCTAACCCAGGCTGCTTAATTTCCATCGCGATTTTTTTTAGACGTCTTCTTTCATATTTATCTCTCATTTTTTTTGAGACACCAATGTATTTTGATTTTGGAATTAAAACTATAAATCTCCCAGCAATAGATAAATCAGTAGTAACTCGTGCCCCTTTTTTGTCAAATGGCTCTTTAATGACCTGAACAATAATTTCTTGTCCTGGCTGAAGTAGCACATCAACTTCTTTGGAGTTTTGGGTCTTATTATTTTTTTCAACAATTAGTTCAGAATCCGATATTTCTGAAAAAGGTAAAAATGCATTTACATCTTGGCCTATATTTACAAATGCAGCCTGCATACCAGGAATTACATTTTCGACAACACCTTTATAAATGTTTCCTACAGTTTTAACCTGTGATTGATTGTCAACATGGAGTTCAGCTAATTTACCATTTTCCTTGACGGCAATGCGTGTTTCACCTACTCCTTTGCTGATGTAGATTTCTTTCTTCATCTTTATATACCTCGTTTAGCCAGAAATAAAATATTCTGGTTTTATTTTTTGAATTGAGGAGAGAAGAATTTTATAAGAAAATTACTTTTGATAAAAAAAAATTATTAAAAAACTGTTTTTAAGCTTCTAGCCTCAAATTCACATTAATTTAACGAAATTTACATTTAAAATACATATAATCAAGTCTTATGTTTAATGAAGAATTAATATCAGCAAAAGTTGCTGCTCGGAACGCAGGTAAAATTCTAATGAAGTATTATGAATCTTCAGATAAAGAAATTAAGATGAAAGGTGCCAATAACCCTGTTACCATAGCAGATCAGGAGGCAGATAAGTATTTATTTAATTTTTTAACTAATGAATTTCCCGAATACGGTTGGCTTTCTGAAGAAACATTAGATACTCAAGAAAGACTAGAAAAAAATAGAGTATGGGTTGTAGATCCTTTAGATGGCACAAAAGAGTTTATTGAAGGGGTCCCCCATTTTAGTGTAAGCATTGGTTTAGTTGAGAATGGTGAGCCAGTCATCGGTGTCATTTATAATCCTGCTACTGAAGAGATGTTTTCATGTGAAAAAGGTAAAGGGGTTTATATGAATGGAGAAAAAGTGTCTGTCAGCAATAAGAAAAACTTAATCAATTCAACTATTGTAGTTAGTAGATCAGAACTTAAAAGAGGTGAATGGGAGCCATTCAAAAAACAATTTAAATCTATAAAACCAATAGGAAGTGTAGCATATAAGCTAGCGCTTGTTAGTGCAGGGAGATATGAAATTTTTGCAACCATTGCCCCTAAAAATGAATGGGATGTTTGTGCAGGTGATTGCTTGATTTCAGAATCAAATGGTACATTTAAAACTATTAATGATAAAAAAATTATTTATAATCAAAAGAAAACACTTGTTACAGATACAATTATTGCTACAAATTCAATATTATTTGAGGGGGTTTCAGATTTGCTTTTTTAATCAAATTTGATATAAAATTCAGATTATAAAATTATGAAATATATTGGTCCAGATTTTTGCAACATTACATCTCTTTTATCAGATGAAGAGCTATTAATTCAAAAAACTGCAAATGAGTTTGTAGCAAAAGAATTTTTACCTATAGTAAACGAGTATTATGAAAAAGGATCCTTTCCTACAGAATTAATTTCAAAAATGGGTGAATTAGGATTTTTTGGTGCTACTCTTCCAAAAAAATATGGAGGTAGTGAAATCAGTAATACTGCATATGGACTTATTATGCAGGAACTAGAAAAAGGTGATTCTGGACTAAGATCAGTATGTAGTGTCCAGGGAGGTCTTGTAATGTATCCTATTTTTGAATATGGCTCACAAGAGCAAAAAGATAAATGGCTTTCAAAACTTGCTTCAGGCCGAGCTGTGGGATGTTTTGGCTTAACAGAATCTAATCATGGCTCAGATCCAAGCGGTATGAAAACTAGAGCAGTAAGAGATGGAGATGATTGGATTATTAATGGTTCTAAAATGTGGATTACAAACGGATCAATAGCTGACGTTGCTGTGGTTTGGGCAAAAGACGAAGATGGTATTGTAAGAGGTTTTCTACTAGAAAAAGGAATGGAAGGTTTTTCTTCATCAGATATTCACGGGAAAATGAGTTTAAGAGCATCTATTACATCAGAATTATTGATGAAAGATGTGAGAGTTTCAGATAAAAATCGTTTACCAGGGGTTGAAGGACTTAAAGGACCATTATCTTGCTTGACACAAGCTAGATATTCAATCGTTTGGGGTACCATTGGAGCTGCAATTGACTGCTATGAAGTTGCTTTAGATTATAGTAAGGATAGAAAGCAATTTTCAAAACCAATTGCAGGTTTTCAATTAACTCAACAAAAGCTTGTTAATATGATGCAGGAAATAACTAAAGCTCAATTATTAGCAATTCAGCTTGGGAAACTTAAAGATTCTAATAAATTAGAATTTTCACATATTTCTTTAGGAAAGAAAAATAATGTTGCCATCGCAAGAGATTGTGCCAGAAGTGCTAGAGAGATTTTAGGCGCAAACGGTATTATGGATGATTATTCAGTAATGAGACATATGATGAATCTTGAAACTGTTTATACATACGAAGGTACACATGAAATACACACCCTTATTCTTGGTCAAAAAATTACTGATTTACCAGCCTTTGAATAACTCCATCAATTGATTCCAATATTTCAACTAAAACTTCCTCTCTTTTTGTCTCAATTTTTAATTCTTTAAAAAACGATGTATTGTTTACCTTTGCATTTTTATCAATTTTTTTTAAATCAAAATCTGAATTTATATTTATTCCAATACTAAGTGCTTGGTATGGATTATTTAGTTTAGTCTGTACGTTTGATAGTAGAACACCTGCAATTTTCTTATTGTTTACATAAATATCGTTCGGTTTTTTTTGGTATCCTTTGATATTTCTTTTTTTTAGGATATTTATGATAGCTTCACATGAACCATCAATTAAATTTTGTTGAAAATTATTTTCTGATCCAAGAATTATGCTAAATGTTAAATCTTTATAAGGTTCACTATACCAGGATTTATTGTAAGTTCCTTTACCTTCTAACTGTTTATCGGAAATAACAATTTGCCCAATGTAATTGTTCTGATTATGCTCATTTAAGGCAATGTTTAAAGTGGAATCAATTACTTCCTCATAGATAAAAGATTTATTTCCGGATTTTATCCAACTAGTTTTTAAATCAATTTCTTTTAAGGCTAATTGCAAGGATCAAGTTTTTTTCTCATCTTAAAAGTTGATCCAGGCTGAAGTATTCCATCTGTTGATTTAATAAGGTTTGCATTATCAACATAGATAATCACCCACGCCAATTCATCACCGTAAACTCTCTGAGCAAGATTCCATGCTGTATCACCAGATTGAATTGTATAATCAAAAAATTCTGGTTCGCAATCTCTGACATTATTTGATTCTCTTTTAAGTGAAAGAAAGTTATACGGATACAAACGATCAGGATTATCACCTATCTCATCTTTATTCCAAGAATATATATCCTGCCACATAGAAGCATCACCATATTCTCTAAGTGCAATTTTTGTTAGAAAATCGCCTCTTTTAATCATGTAAGGTTCAAAAACAGTTACAGGCAACGGTGGTGATTCAGGTTCTTGTACTGTAAAAGTTTCAACTGAAACTTCTTGTTGTTTTGCAACTTCCTTATTGTCTTCTGTTGTTTGGACAGCAACTTCATCTCCAATGCTTGGAACAGTTCCTGAACAACTAATTATTACAAATGACATAAAAACCAAAATTAACTTTATATATTTCATAGTTTCCTCCTACAATTAAAACTTATTTTATAAAAAATTGTTCCAAATAATTTACTCTAAATATTCTCCAAAAACATTTTTTAAAGCAAATATTATTTCTCCAAGAGTACAATTTTTTTCGACACAATTTATTATTTTGGGCATCAAGTTTTCGCCACTTTTGGCAGTATAAACTAATTTTTCAAGTGCTTCTTCAACACCTTTAGAATCTCTATTTCTCTTAAATGTTTCTAACAATTTTAATCTATCTTTAGATTTATCTTCGAAGGATGTGCCAGAATCAATATCTTTTTTTTCGTCTATAAATTCATTTACACCAACAAGAATAGTTTTTTTTGAATCAATATTTTCTTGAAATTTAAATGCTGAATCTTCGATTTCTTTTTGAATTTCTCCATTTTCGATTAATGTTTTCATTCCGCCATTTTTAAAAATATTATCAATTTTTAAATTTACTTCTTCAATCATTTTTTGGGTTAAATCTTTGATTAGGGTGCTATCACCAATTGGATCAATATAATTTGCTACACCACTTTCATGTGCAATTATTTGTTGTATCCTTAAAGCGGTTGTAGCATTTTTTTCGGATGGCAAACTTACTGCTTCGTCTTTTCCATTAGTGTGTATTGATTGAGCTCCTCCCAAAACAGCTGATAAACTTTCTAGCGTAGTTCTCGTAATATTATTATCTATTTGCTGCGCAGTTAGTGTTGATCCACCTGTTTGAACATGAAATCTACATAATTGCGATTTTACATTTGTTATTTTGTAACGATCTTTAATTATTTGTGCCCATATTACTCTAGCTGCTCTAAACTTTGCTATCTCTTCAAAAAAATCTCTATGAGCATTAAAAAAGAATGATACTTGCTCAGTTAATTTTACAATATCTAAACCATCATCTTTTGCTTTGTCTAGATATGTAATTGCGTTTGCAAATGTAAAAGCTAATTCTTCAACAGCTGTGCTTCCAGCTTCCCTAATATGATAACCAGAAATAGATATGCTATTCCATTTTGGAATATTTTTTTGGCAAAATTCAAAAACATTTGAGGTAAGTCTTAGAGAATGTTCTATCGGAAAAATGTAAGTACCTCTAGCAATATATTCTTTTAAAATATCATTTTGTAATGTTCCACGAAGCTTTTTAAAATTATAACCTCTTTTTTTAGCTACCGCAAAATAAAATGCTAATAATATAGCTGCGGTAGAATTTATTGTCATTGAGACGGAAATTTTTTCTAAATCTATATTTTTAAAAAGATTTTCCATGTCTTCAATAGTTGAAATTGGAACGCCAGACTTTCCAATTTCACCAAAAGACATATCGTCATCAGAATCATATCCAATTTGTGTTGGCAAATCAAATGCTATTGATAATCCACTAACTCCACTTTCTATTAACTTTAAGTACCTCTTATTGGATTCGCTTACCGATGAAAACCCTGCATACTGTCTCATGGTCCACAGTCTATCTTTGTACATATTTTTATATATACCTTTTTCGAATGGGAACTCACCAAGTTTGTTTTTTGACATATTAAAAATTAAGCCTTTAAAAAATTAATTATTCTATTTATTGATTAAATTAACATAAGGAAATGGAATTCACATTAAAAGAAAAATTAATAATTGCTTCAAAATACCATAAATATAAATTGTCTATTGAAACCAAATCTACATTCAATGGTGAAACTTTGGTCATTCTCCCAGATGGAGATATTGCTTTTGAAATGGCACAACTTTTTTATGAAAAGAGTACAAAAAAAGTAACATTTTTAATCAAGGATTCAATTTGTAGTTTTTATTCTAATGATATTATCCAAAAATCAATTAAGTATACCTATAATGACATGAATACTTTAGGTTTACCTAGAGAAATTTTCATTAAAAAAATAATAAGCTATAATTTTGAAAATATTATTGATTTAAATGCAAATTTTAGCAGATTCGGAGCTTTTTTAACTTTTTATTGCAACCCTAAAGTTAGAATGGGTTTTAATTATGATAATTCTAAAAAATATTATAATGTTATATTAGATTCCAACTATCAACAAGATTTGGAGGGAACTTTTAAAATGGTAAAGCAGTTCATAAAAATATGAAAAAAATTATATCCAGTAATATTTATCTTCTTGGGGATGCTTCAAATAGTATAGATCATATTCTGCCATGGAAACTAATTGAAGATATTCCAAAGTTATTTGAAGATAAAAACTTGGCTAAAATAAAAAACCCAGCTATTAAAGATGTGGTGATCAATCAGGAAAATGGACCAGTTGTAATTGATATTTCAGCAACTATTGAGCCTTACACTATTCTTAATGGACCAGTCTATATTGGAAGCAATGTTTTAATAAAATCTCACTCTAACATTTCTAATTCGATAATAGAGGACAATTGCAAGATTAAAGGAGAGGTCCATTCTTGTATTTTTCAACCATTTAGCAATAAAGCTCATGGTGGGTTTATAGGTCATAGCTTCATTGGAAGTTGGGTCAATCTTGGAGCAGGCACAACAACAAGCAACCTTAAGAATAACTATTCTAATGTGTTTGTAAAATGGAATGGAGATTTAATCGACACAAAATCAATATTTTTTGGCGCTGTAATTGGCGAACATGTTAAAACCTCAATAGGAACTAATTTAAATACAGGTACAGTTATAGAAATGGGCTCTAATGTTGTATCACAATCTTTTCCTCCCCGTTATATACCTAGTTTCTCATTTTATTATAAAGGTAAAATTTCAAAAATTAGTTTTGAAGATTTTAAAGATACTGCTACAATAGCAATGTCAAGAAGAAATCGTGATTTCTCGAGGGATGAACACACCTTTTTAGATCTTTACAAAAAAGATTGACACAATACTAAACTAATAATATCTTCGACATGTTATGTCAGTCAAAGAACTAAATAAAATAGATGAAGTTATATGTCCTTGTGATAAGCAAGAAGAAATAATTGCATCTGAGATTGGTGAAAATCTTAAATGCCCGAAATGTAATGCACATTTAAAGCAAAGGGCTTACTTACCTTTTCTCGAGTATTTGATGGAAAATGGATTTGTCCAAAATCTAGATTTTTTTGATTTAGATCTCTACAGTCAAGATAAAGAGTCGCTTTATAGTACGGATGAAGAATTAGATTTAGATAAATATGAAGTTAGAAAAGATAGCTTAAATATTTATGAAGATGATGCAAAGTATGGTGGCAATAGCACTGTTGCAGCTGAAACCGAAACATCTATAGATGAATCAGCAGTTTCCAGTGACTGGACTAAATTTGCGACAGAAGACGAAGAATCTGAATAAAATTTCTTTTAATAGCTTGATAAAAATACTAAATTGATTGAACTAAAGATTTTTCAGGCTATAAAAAATATGAAAGATTGGAAGACTTTCCCCCGCTTATCAACTTTCTTTTATAGCCTGTTTTTTTATAAATTTAAGTACCGACTAACTAGTCGGATTTTATTTGTTTGATAGCAAAATATCATTATATTGGTCAACTATGAAAATAGCAGTACTTACAAAAGCAATACCAAGTTATGAGTCTAGTATAAGAGTTGATAGCTCTGGAAAGTGGATTGATGAATCTGTAGTTAACTACGTAGTAAATGAAAGTGATTCATATGCTTTAGAAGAAGCATTACAAATCAAAGAAAGTGTTGGAGGAGAATCTGAAGTTGTTGTAGTTACTTTAGGATCTGAAGCAAACACCTCAAAAGTAATTAAAGATGGTCTGGCTAAAGGTGCAGACCGTGGTATATTTATTAAAAATGAATCAACTACTACTGATCCTCTATCAATTGCAAAACTATTTGCTGAGAACTTAAAATCAGAAAACTTTGACTTAATTTTTTCTGGGTTGCAGTCAGATGATATGGGTTCTGGTCAAACAGGTGTTTTAATTGGTGAAATGCTTGGAATGTCAACTGCGACTTTAGCCATTGAAACACAGGTTGAGGGTGATAGTATAAAGGTTAAAAGGGAGCTAGAATCTGGATGGTTTCAATGGGTTACTCTTCCTTTTCCATCAAGCATCTCAATCCAATCTGGTATTAATGAACCTCGATATCCTTCTTTGAAAGGTATAATGGGAGCTAAAAGAAAAGAATTAAATACTCTTGAATCATCTCCAGAATCTCAAAATCAAAGTTTTTTAAATTTATATGTTCCAAAAACTGAAAAGGTTACAGAAAAAATTGAAGGTGATACAGATACAATAGTGGTTAAGATAATGGATATTTTAAAAAATAAATTAAAGGTTATATAATGGTATTAGTAGTTCTAGAAAATCAAAGAGGGAATATACACCCTTTTAGTCTAGAGGCTGTTGCTGCAGGGCAAAAGTTTGCTCAAGAATTAAATTGTGAACTCTCTATTTTATGTATTGGAGAAAAAGTTGATGAATTAAGAACTCAAGCTCAAAATTTTAAGTCTAATAAGCTTATTACTGCTCAAAATTCTTTGATTGATATGTACTCAGCTGATGGATATTCTAAAGTTTTATCTGATGTTATTAGTTCTATGGCTCCAAAATATGTTTTAATGGGGCATTCATACATGGTTAGAGATTTTGTGCCAAGAGTTAGTGCAAAACTTAGTATACCATTTGTTAGCGATATTATTTCCGTTGATTTTAACAATGGTTCACCACTTTTTTCTAAACAAGTTTTTAATGCTAAGCTTGCAACTAATATTGAGGTTTCTTCTAATCAAGCTTTATTAAGTTTTCAATCTGCTGCTTTTTCAAGTGATGATATTCAGGAAGGTGGACCAGATTCTGAAGAAGTTTTTGATGTTCAATTAACAGAACAAGATATTAGAACTCAAAGTGAACCTGAATTTCAAGAATCAGCCAGCGGTGTTGATTTAACTGCAGCAGAATTAATTGTTTCTGTAGGAAGAGGTGTTGAGAGTGAAGATAACCTTCCAACTATGCAATCTTTGGCTGATGCAATGGGAGCTGAAGTTGCATCATCAAGGCCAGTTGTAGATATGGGTTGGCTACCACCTTACAGGCAGGTTGGTAGTTCTGGTCAAGTTGTATCTCCAAAACTATACTTTTCATTAGGAATATCTGGAGCGATTCAACATGTTGTCGGAATGAAAGGATCTAAAAATATTCTAGCTATTAATAAAGATGAAGATGCCCCAATTTTTGAAATTGCTGATTATGCTGTTATTGGTGATTTGCTTGAAATTGTACCAAAACTAACTGAGGAAATTAACAATAGTAAGTAAGAGCTTATTATGTTAAAATTTTCAATCTTAGAACAAATAGCATTAGCTATTTTCTTATTATCTGGTATTTCTTTTTTTCTTTACCATTTATTACTAAGACTTAAAATTATATTAAAAGGTAAATCAAATTTTTCTGTTGATGAACTACCAAAAAGACTCAAAAGAGTATTTGATGAGGTAATCCTTCACAAAAAAGTAGCGAGTGCAGGAAGAAAGTCTGCTGGTATTTTACATGCTTTTGTAATGTATGGTTTTATTTTCTTTGGTTTAATTACAATTAACCACTTTGGAATGGCATTTGGTTTACCAATCTTCAATGATTCCATAAGACATTACTACTTTTTATTTATTGGAGGACCTTGGGCTTTATTATGTTCTTTAGGTATTCTAGGTTTAGCATATAGAAGATTTGTTATTAAGCCAAAAGCTTTAGGAAAATTTTCCAGCACTTCTGCTCTTGTTTCAGTTTTTATTGTAACATTAATGACAACATACTTTATTGATGAATTACATATTTTATCTGGGGCTGCTGAAAAATTTAATTGGTGGCTTCATTCAGGAGTTATTGGAGGATTTTTATTTCTAATTCCTCAATCTAAACACATGCACTTAGTATTATCTCCTTTTAATATATTTTTGAGACCATCTGAAATTCCAAATCACGGCGCAATACCGATTGATATGGAAGCATCGGAAGAGGAATTAGATAATTTATTACTTGATTTATCAAGGTTAAGTAAGGATCAAGCTCTTGATATTTTTACATGTGTTGAATGTGGAAGATGTACAGACGTATGTCCAGCAAATAGAGGTGGTGGAATTTTAGATCCAAAGTATCATTTTATTTTAGACCTCAAAAATCCAATGCTAGAAAGCGGTGATGTTAATGTTATAGATAAGATTAATGTTGAAGCTGGTTGGGAGTGTACTACTTGCCAGGCATGTACAGAAGTTTGTCCTGTAGGAAATCATGTTGAGAAAGCTGATGAAATAAGAAGCTTCCAAGTATTGGCAGAAGGCGATGTTCCTCAAGAATACCAAAAGCTTTTAAGAAATCTTCAAGAAACAGGAAATACTGAAGGATCATCATCTAGCGAACTATTAAATGAGTTACCAGTATACACAGCAGATAAAGAGTTAGTACTTTGGCTTGGTTGTTTTGCTAAGCATGCAATGGACCCAAATTTTGTAAGTTCAGTTAGAAATTTTGTAAAAATTCTCGAATCAGCTGGTGTCACTTATGGTGTACTCAGTAATGAACAATGCTCAGGTGATCCAGCAAACAAATTGGGAGATAAATTAACTTACCAATTATTAATGGATCAAAATGTCGAAGAATTAAATAAAGTTAAAAATGTGACAACAATGTGCCCACATTGTGTTGTGAACCTTCAAAAAGAATACAAAAAATATCATGAAATAAAATATGAGGTTAAACATCATACTCAAGTAATTTCTGAGTTATTAGAAGAGGGAAGAATTAATATCAATCCGGGTTCATTAGAGAAAGTAACATATCATGATCCTTGCAACCTTTCAAGAACGCTGGATGAAGTATCTGCCCCTCGAAATGCTATTAAAGCTGCTGCTCCTGAATTCTTTGAATTAGATGAAAGTGGTAAAGAGACTTTATGTTGTGGAGCAGGTGGTGCTTTATGGTGGAAAAAAGATAGCGGAGAAGGTAGGACACATCTTTTAAGAGCAGAGCAGGTAATTGAATCAAAAACTGATACAGTAGTTACTGGATGTAATTTCTGTTATGGTATGATGAATCAAGGTATTGGGCCCTTAACTCCAGCGGGACAGGAAGAAATTAAAGTCAAAGATGTTGCAGATATTGTAGCAGAAAATCTTTCTTAAGAATTTTTAAAGATATCAATTGCTGAACAAGGCTCACCAAAATAAATACGTTTAGCATATTTAGTTAAATTCGCAGTGATAATTAAGTATGCCCATGTGGGAACCGTTGCTTTTGAACATCCTTTAATAATAACTTTTTGATCTTGATATTTTGTCCAGTCAATCAAGGATACTTTTTCTCTAAAATCTTTTTCTTTAATAATGCCTTCAGTCAAAAAGTCATCTAGATTAATATTTTGCATTATTTAATAACCTGTATAGCTTTGTTTATTTTTTCTACAAGGAAATCAACTTCTTCAGCATTGTTATAGAAATAAAAACTGACTCTTGCACATGCTGTGATATCAAGAGCTTTCATTAGTGGTTGACAGCAATGATGACCAGATCGAATAGTAATTCCTTCATAATCTAAAAAGTGTGCTAAATCTAGAGAATGAATTCCTTCGATATTGAAACTTATAATTGGAGTTCTTTCAGAAGCACTTCCGTAAATAGATATTCCATTAATCGATTGCATTTTTTCGAGAGAATACTCATTTAAAGAATTATCGTGTTTTTCTAAGCATATATCTAAATAATTTACTGCTTCAGCAAGTGCAATCACTTGAGCTGCCATAGGAGAACCAGGTTCAAATCTATGTGGAATATTTGTCCAAGTAGAATCAGTCATAGTAACTGTTTCAATAATCCCCCCACCAGTTTGATATGGAGGCATTTTTTCCAAAATTTCTTCTTTACCATACAAAACACCAACTCCAGTAGGCCCAAACATTTTATGTCCAGAAAAAGCATAGAAGTCACAATCTAAATCTATAACATCTACTTTCATGTGAGGAATGCTTTGACACCCATCAATCATTATTTTTGAACCATTTTTTTTAACAATATCAGTAATCTCTTTAATTGGATTTATTGTACCAAAAACATTAGATGCGTGAGTTATGCTTACCATCTTAACATTATTATCTAAAGAACTTCTTAAATCATCTAAATTGATAGTTCCTTGTTCTGTTGATTTTAAGTATTTGATTTCAGCGCCTGTTTTTTTGCAAATTATTTGCCAAGGAATAATATTAGAGTGGTGCTCCATATCAGTAAGTAAAATAACGTCACCAGATTTTAAATTATCATACCCCCATGATTCAGCTACAAGATTGATACTTTCCGTAGCACTTTTAGTAAAAACTATTGAATTTTTTGATGCTCCAATAAAATCAGCTATCCTTTTTCGACTATTTTCAAAAGCATTAGTGGCTATTTCACCTAATTCATAGACACTTCTATGGATGCTTCCTCCAAATTTCTCATAATATTCTGATTCAGAATTAATTACTTGCTTAGGAGTTAGGCTAGTTGCAGCACTATCAAGATAAACTAAAGTTTTACCTCGATTTTTCTCTTTAAGATTTGGAAAGTCTTTTCTGATATCTAACATAATTTTTTAATAGAGGCCAAGTTGTAATTTTGCTGCATCGCTCATCATATCTTGATTCCACTGTGGTTCCCATACGAGTTCAACTTCCACTGCTTTTGCACCACTAAGTGACAATAATTTTTGTTTTACTTCATCAGCAATTACAGGACCCATCCCACAGCCTGGAGCAGTAAGTGTCATTTGAATTATAATATTGACTCCACCTTCTTCTTCCTTAATCTCACAATTATAAACAAGTCCAAGATCAACAATATTTACAGGAATTTCAGGATCATAGCACGTATGTAAAACATTCCATACCTCTTCTTCGTTAGCAAAGTTATTAGAACTTAGTTCTCTTTTTTCTTCACCAATTTTCTCACCATCTATACCATTTAATTGATACATATTTCCTTCTACCACTATAGTATAATTGTCACCTAAAGATTGAGAAATAATACCTTTTTTACCTTTTTCTAATGTTGTTCTAATTCCATCAGGAACACTATGAACTATTATGTCTTCTAATATTGTAAACTCTTTATGCATCATTCAATTCCTTCTTAATGTAATCAAGCGACCCTAGAAACCCATTTTGTCTTTGACTAGATATTGCAGGACCAAGATTTAGCCATTCAAATAGACTGCTACAATCATCAAAACTATCTATAAAATTAATTATACTCTTTTTTTCTGAATTATTAAAAGCAATTTGAAGAATTCGAAGCAACCCTTTAACAATTGTACTTTCAGAAAAAGCTTTCAGTGTTACAAGATCATTTTGATAACTGAGTTGTAACCATGTTTGTGAGGTGCAAGCATGAATTTTTCTATTTTCAGTGCGATCAGACTCATTGATATGATCAAGCTTTTTGCCTAAATCAATCAAATATACCAATTTGTCTTGTCCATCTAAAATAGAAAAGCCATCACGAATATTTGCGAGATTATTTTTTATGTTATCCATCAATCCAGCTATCCAAAGCAATTTCGGATATATCTTGGAGCGATGAAAGAGAAAAGTCATCAATGACTTCTTTTGCAAAAGCTTTAATTAATATTTTCTGAGCACTTGAATAGTTGATACCCCTAGCACGTAAGTAAAAAATGCTATTTTCGTCCAAAGCACCTGTAGTTGAACCGTGCCCACATGATACATCATCAGCATAGATTTCTAGTTGAGGATTTGAAAATGCATTTGATTCAAGTGAAAGAAGGAGATTCTTATTTGATTGATTTGAATCAGTTTGTTGCGCTCCTTCAGCAACAATAACTTTCCCATTAAAAACTGCTGTAGACTTATGATTTAATACATTTCTGACATGTTGAAAGCTTGTACAATGTTCAGCATTATGATTGATTAAGATATTGTTATCTAAATGTTGCTCTTTTTTGCCAAGATTTAAAATATTAATCTTAGCGTCACTTCCAATGTTATTTAGGTCAACCTCAATAAACTCTTTATTAAAAAAGGAGCTCTTAACCATCGAATCAACACTTAATGCAACGTCTTTTTCGATTTGATAATAGTTGTATGATAGTGAATGTGTTTGTGAGTCATCATTAAAAGATTTTCCATATTTGAAAATTGAAGAATTTTCACAAATAAATTTGTTTAGCTTCAAATTAAATATTGAATGATTTTCTTTAATATCTTCTTCAATTATAGAAATTTCTGATCCTTCATTGATATGAAAAATATTGAAGGAGGATATCCTTTTGTTTTCCTCATTTTCAAAAAAATAATTTTTAATGTTAATAACATCTTTAATAACTGAATTATTTTTGAAAGAAAGATAGCTACCATTTTCAAACTCAGACATTCCAAGGTTGAACATAGTTTCATTAAAAAAATTTTTTGAGCAATGTAATAGTTTTTTGCTATTAAGCTCATTTAAATTTTTTACTTCAAGTAGATGAGAATATTTAAAGCTTTTTAATGAATCTTTATCAAGAGTTCCATTGACAAATACAATAGATAATTCATCTGATTTAATTTTTTGTATTTCATTAATAGATGAGGATGATTTACTAAAATTTTTGAAATTTTTTGAAGAGGTAAATTTCCAATTTTCAAGTTTTTTGTTGGGTAAACCATTTGTGTTGAAAAATTCTAAACTATTTTTTTTAATTGAGTCGATCATTTTATTTTTCTAACCAAGAATATCCATCTTTTTCAACTTTTTCTACTAGAGACATATCTCCAGATTCTACAATTTTTCCATCAATCATTAAATGAACAACATCAGGTTTAATATAGTTTAGCAAACGTTGATAGTGAGTGATAATCAATACAGAATTATCTTTATTTTTAAACTTATTTACCCCTTTTGCTACCGTTCTTAAAGCATCAACATCTAATCCTGAATCAGTTTCGTCAAGAACTGCTAACTTTGGATTTATAGTCAATAGTTGGAGAATTTCACTTTTCTTTTTTTCACCTCCAGAAAACCCATCATTTATAGATCTTTTCAAGAAAGAGTCGTCTAGTCCAAGTTCAGATAATATTCCTTTTGCATTATTTAAAAATTCTAATGCATCCATTTCATCCTTACCTTGATGTTTTCTATGAGCATTTAATGCTGATCTCAAGAAATAAGCCATACCTACACCAGGAATAGCAACTGGGTATTGAAAACATAAAAATATGCCTTCCAAAGCTCGATTTTCAATACTCATTTCAGTAATATCTGTATTATTCATTGAAATACTACCGCTATCTAGTTCATAAGCTTCGTTACCAGCAATGACATTGGCTAATGTGCTCTTTCCAGAACCATTTCTACCCATAATTACATGCACTTCTCCAGCTGGTATTTCCAAATCAATACCTTTTAATATTGTTTTATCATCGATAGATGCTTCTAAATTCTTGATTTTAATCATTTTATTATCCTACACTATTTTCAAGGGTTACTTCAATTAATTGTTTTGCTTCAACAGCAAATTCCATTGGCAATTCTTCAAAAACTTCTTTACAAAATCCATTAACAATCATTGACACAGCATCATCAAGCTTTATGCCTCTTTGATTGCAATAAAAAAGCTGATCTTCACCAATGCTAGAAGTTGTAGCTTCATGTTCCATTTTTGCTGATGGATTTTTTACATCTATGTATGGAAAAGTGTGAGCTCCACATTTATCGCCAATCAATATAGAATCACACTGTGAGAAATTTTGAGCATTTTCTGCATTTTTTAAAATTTTAACTCCACCGCGATAAGTATTTTGACCTTCACCAGCTGATATACCTTTTGTTATGATAGTACTTTTTGTGTTTTTACCAATATGAATCATTTTAGTACCAGTATCTGCTTGTTGTTTATTTTTTGTTACTGCTACAGAATAAAACTCACCAACACTATTGTCTCCCTGCATAATAACACTAGGATATTTCCATGTTATTGCAGACCCTGTTTCGACTTGAGTCCACGAAATTTTTGAATTGTCTCCAAGACAATTCCCTCTTTTAGTTACAAAATTATAAATACCGCCTTTTCCTTCTTTATCTCCAGAAAACCAATTTTGAATTGTTGAATATTTTATTGTGGCATCTTTATGTGCAACTAGTTCTACACAGGCAGCATGTAGTTGATTCTCATCTCTCATTGGTGCCGTGCAACCCTCTAAGTAACTTACATAACTACCTTCATCAGCTATAATCAACGTTCTTTCAAATTGACCCGTATTTGTAGCATTTATTCTGAAATAAGTTGATAACTCCATTGGACAGCGTACACCTTTTGGGATATAAACAAATGATCCATCACTAAATACAGCTGAATTTAAAGCAGCAAAATAATTATCAGTTGCAGGTATAACAGACCCTAAATATTTTTTTATTAATTCTGGGTGATCTTGAACTGCCTCTGAAAATGAACAAAAAACAATACCATGTTTAGCTAACTCTTCTTTGAATGTTGTAGTAATTGATACACTATCGAAAACAGCATCTACAGCCACTCCTTCTAATCTTTTCTGCTCATCTAATGAAATGCCAAGTTTATTGTAAGTTTCAAGAATTTCAGGGTCTACATCATCAAGACTATCATTTTTCTTTTGTTTTGGCGCAGCATAATAGCTCAGTGATTGGTAGTCAATGGGTTCATATTTAATATTAGCCCATGTAGGCTCACTCATTTTTTTCCATTTTTCAAAAGCCTTTAATCTCCAATCAAGCAACCATTGTGGTTCATTTTTAATCTTAGAAAGTTTCTTAATTACTTCTTCATCAAGACCCGGATCAAATTTTGTTTGATCTACGTCAGTTGTAAATCCATACTTATACTCTTGATCAAGGGTTTTATCAATTACTTGTTGATTTTTATCTACCATTATGCTGAAAAGCTAATACCACAACCACATGTTCTTGTAGCATTTGGATTATTAACTTTAAATCCTCCGTTAAGTAAATCTGATGAAAAATCTATTTCGCAGCCTCTAACATAAATCCAGCTTTTAACATCGCAGAATATGGTTATTCCATGACTATCAAATACTTTATCAAATTCTTGCTTTTTATTTTCAAATGTTATTTGATAAGACATTCCTGAACATCCACCAGTATCAATTGTAACTCTAATACCTTTTGAACCTGATTCTTCGTTTTCAATTATATTTTTTAATCTTGAAGCAGCTTTTTTAGAAATAGTAATTTTCTGATTTTTTAATTCGTCGTTCATATTAAAGACCTAATTTTACTTTACCTTCCTCTGTCATCATTTCTGGATTCCATGGCGGATCAAAAGTTAGTTCAACATCAATTCTCGAAATATTATGAATTGAAGACATTTTATTTTTTATGTCATCAATCATATATTGACCCATTGTACAACCTGGGGTAGTTAGAGACATAACAATATCTACTGTGTATTTTTCGTCCTCTTCATTGATTTTCAAGTCATAAATTAACCCAAGATTCCAAAGATCAATTGGAAGCTCAGGGTCATTGCATTGCTTGAGCACTTCAATCACATTATTTTTTATATTTTTCATATAAGGGAAGAAATTTAATTATCATAATATTTATGTCCTATAGTTTTACAAAAATTTTAATTTTCATACTCATTGCTATGTTAAATTCAGTAATGTAAATTGTTTCTCATTTGGAGAAAAAAATGGCTAAAAACGTAAGCAATAAAACCATCGACAATGTTACAATTCGATTTGCTGGTGACTCTGGTGATGGTATGCAGTTGAGTGGGGGTAGATTTACTCAAACTTCTGCTGTGGTTGGAAATGATTTAAGTACGCTTCCTGATTTTCCTGCTGAAATTCGTGCACCTGCTGGTTCTTTAGCGGGTGTTAGCTCTTTTCAAATTCATTTTAGCTCTCAAGAAATTCATACACCAGGAGAAAAACCCGACGTACTTGTAGCAATGAATCCTGCAGCATTAAAAGTGCATTTAAAAGATTTAGTTCCAGGTGGAACACTTATTGTTAACAAAAATGCTTTTACAAAGAAAAATTTAACTTTAGCTGGGTATGAAGATGATCCAACTGAGGACGGATCTTTAGTTGATTATTACTCAACTCATTTTATTGAGATGGGTAAGCTTGTTACAAATGCTTGTGAAGGAATAGATATTCCATCTAAGATGGTTGATCGTACAAAAAATTTATGTGCTCTTGGAGTTCTTTTTTGGATGTATGATAGGCCACTAAAACCAACTATTGATTGGTTAAATCAAAAATTTAAGTCAAAACCTGACATTGTTGAGGCAAATGTGAGAGCACTAAATGCTGGTTATAATTATGGAGATACTGCTGAAATTTTTACTACTAGGTATATCGTTGAAAAGGCAAAACTTCCCAAGGGTAAGTATAGAAATATGAATGGAACACTTGCATCGTGTTTAGGTATTTTAACTGCATCAGAAAAAAGTAATTTAGATATAACTTTTGCTGGTTATCCAATTACTCCTGCGAGCAATATCCTTCATACATTATCAAATTGGAAAAAATTTGGAATTAAGACTTATCAGGCTGAGGATGAAATTGCTGGAATAGGTGCAGCCCTTGGTGCTTCATATGGAGGTTCTCTAGGAATAACTGCTTCTTCAGGGCCTGGGATTGCGTTAAAGTCTGAATTTTTAGGGCTTGCAGTAATGACAGAACTTCCTTTAGTGATTATTAATGTTCAAAGAGGGGGTCCAAGTACAGGTTTACCAACAAAGACAGAACAGTCAGATCTTTTCCAGGCTGTGTATGGAAGAAATGGTGAAGCTCCAATACCTGTTATTGCTCCAAAAACTCCAGGAGATTGTTATTACGCAACTTATGAAGCATGTAGATTAGCTGTAAAATATATGACACCAATTATGGTTTTATCAGATGGATATTTGGCAAATGGATCTGAGCCTTGGCTTATCCCTGATCCTTCAAAATTAGATGAATTCAGTGTTGAATTTGCAAAAGAAATAAAAAATGAAAAATTTCTTCCTTATAAAAGAGACAAAAAAACTTTAGCTAGAAATTGGGCTATTCCAGGTACAGTAGGTTTAGAACACAGAATTGGTGGATTAGAAAAGCAAGATGTTACAGGAAATGTAAACTATGACTCTGATAATCATGAGAAAATGGTTGAGATAAGAGCTCAAAAAGTTGCAAATATTGCCAATGAACTTCCAAAAACAAAAATATTCGGCGAAAAAAATGGAGATGTTCTTATTCTTAGTTGGGGTAGTTCGCATGGTGCATGCAGAGCAGCTACAGAATCTCTATTATCTGAAAAATTAAAAGTTGGACATGTATCAATAAATTGGATTTCTCCCTTGCCTAAAGATTTAGGTAAAATTTTAGAAAATTATAAGAAGGTTTTAATTCCTGAAGTTAATACTGGTCAATTTAGACAAATTATTCGTGCGGAATTTTTAATTGATGCTATTGGTCTTAACGAAGTTCAAGGTAAGCCACTAGGTTCATCAAAAATTGAAGAAAAAGTAAAGGATTTGATTAATGGTTGATAAACCTATATTAAAGAAAGCTGATTTTGAATCAGATCAGGCAGTAAGGTGGTGTCCTGGCTGCGGTGATTATGCAATTCTTGCGCAGACGCAGAAAATTTTTCCTGAAATAACGACAGAAAAAGAAAAAGTTGTATTTATTTCAGGTATTGGATGCTCAAGCAGATTCCCATATTATATGAATACTTATGGTTTTCATACAATTCATGGAAGAGCACCAACTGTTGCAAGTGGACTAAAAATTTCAAACCCGGATTTATCAGTATGGCTTGTCACAGGAGACGGCGATGGTTTTTCAATTGGAGGAAATCATTTGATTCATCTTCTCAGAAGAAATATTGATTTAAATGTAATGCTTTTTAACAACCGTATTTATGGACTTACAAAAGGACAATACTCTCCAACTTCGGAGCAAGGAAAAGTTACTTATTCAACACCAATGGGCTCACTTGATTATCCATTTAATCCTACAAAGCTTGCTTTGGGTGCTAAAGGGGCCTTTGTTGCTAAGACAATTGATAGAGATTTAAAACATTTGCAAAGTATGATTAAAAGATCAAGCGAGCATAAAGGAACTTCTTTTATTGAGATTTATCAAAACTGCAATATTTTTAATGATGGTGCTTTTTCAGAATTAACAGATAAAGAAACAAAA
The DNA here is from genome assembly GCA_902578385.1 of uncultured Fidelibacterota bacterium. Taxonomy (GTDB): domain Bacteria; phylum Fidelibacterota; class Marinisomatia; order Marinisomatales; family Marinisomataceae; genus Marinisoma. Next base: position 198,773 of record CACHCR010000001.1, read on the forward strand.
TCAGATAGAGTTTTAAAAGTTGAGCATGGTGAACCAATGATTTTTGGTAAAGAGAGTAACAAAGGAATACATTTAGATGGGACCAAACCTCAAGTTGTTACTATTGGAGATAAATACTCGATTGATGACATATTAGTTCATGATGAAACGGATGCTTTTATTGCAGATATGCTTTCAAACTTTACTGCAAGTGATACTTTCCCAGAACCTTTAGGAGTATTATATTGTGTTGAGAGACCTACTTATGATGATATGATGGTAGATCAAATGAATGAAGCTAAGAAAAATACAAAAGGTCCAAAAAGTGTTAACGATTTACTTAATGCTGGAGATACCTGGGAGGTAAAATAATGTCCTTCAGGATTGAACAAGACAGTATTGGTAAAATAAAAGTTCCTTCAAAGGCTTATTATGGGGCTCAAACTCAAAGAGCCGTTCAGAATTTTGAAATTGGGTGGCCAATGGAGTTTAGCCTAATTCTTCCATATATAATTATTAAAAAATGCGCAGCAAAAACAAATTATGCTCAAAAAAATCTTCCAAAAAAATTGTCTGATGCTATTACCAAAGCTTGTGATCATATAATAGATAATCCTGATAAATATTTAAATGAGTTTCCTGTACCAGTATTTCAAACTGGTAGTGGAACTCAGACAAATATGAATGTAAACGAAGTTGTTGCTAATAAGGCTAATGAAATTCTAGGAGCAAAGCTAGGTTCATATAAATTTGTTCATCCCAATGATCACGTTAATATGTCTCAATCTACTAATGATACATTTCCGACTGCAATACTAGTTGGATGTTTAATATCTGCAGAGGACAATTTGATGCCCTCACTTGCAATGCTTGAGAAGTCATTGATTTCTAAGTCAAAAGAATTCCACAAAATTATTAAAGTAGGAAGAACCCATTTACAGGATGCAACTCCAATTAGATTGGGTCAAGAATTTTCTGGATATGCTTCTATGATAAAAAATGATATATCAAGAATAAAGAGCGCTGTTGAAGAATGTAGTGATTTACCTATTGGTGGTACTGCAGTAGGAACTGGAATTAATACTGTTGCAGGATTTGACGAATTGATGTGCTCATTTATTTCAGAGGAAACTGGATTATCTTTTAATGTTTGCAAAAATAAATTTGAATTGCTTTCATCTCAAAATGCAATCTCAAATCTATCTGCTCAAATAAGAATTTGTGCTGGCTCTCTAAATAAAATAGCTAACGACATTCGCTGGCTAGCATGTGGACCAATGGCTGGAATAGGTGAACTTATTCTTCCATCAAATGAGCCTGGTAGTTCAATTATGCCTGGCAAAGTAAATCCAACTCAATGCGAAGCTGTAAATATGGTTTACGCTCAAATATTAGGAAATGATTCTACAATTAATTACGCAGGATCAAATGGTAATTTTGAATTGAATACTTACAGACCAATTATTGCCTCATCAATACATGAATCGATTACTTTATTATCTGAAGTAGCTGAATCTTTTACACTAAATGCATTAGACGGATTAAAAGCTAACGAGAAAAAAATAAAAGAAAATTTAGATAAGTCATTAATGTTGGTTACCGCACTTGCTCCAAAAATTGGTTATGAAAAATCAGCTGAGATCGCAAAAAAAGCATTAAAAGAAAATATATCATTGAAACACAGTGCTAAAGCTTTAGGGTATTTATCGGAACAAGAATTTGATAAAATTGTTAAACCAGAATTAATGGTTACACCCAAAAAAGCATGATTAAAACATTTTTTTCATCATTAAGAATAATTTTTTATCTATTTATACTGGTCCTAGTATATGTTTTTTATTTATCTAGAGATTTACCTTCATTAGAGCGCTTGGAAACTTTTGATCCAGCAATGCTTTCTACTTTATACGATAGAAATGGAGAAGTGATTGGAGAATTTTATATTCAAAAAAGAGTTTTTGTGGATATTGAAGATATGCCTGACCATTTAAAAAATGCTGCCATCGCTTCGGAAGATAAAAGATTTTATACTCATTGGGGTGTAGATTTACAAAGTTTTATCAGGGCAGTTGTTGTTAATGTTTCATCTATGAGCTTTAGACAGGGTTTCAGTACTCTTTCACAGCAATTAGCTAGAAATTTATATAAAGAAGTTGGCTTCAAAGATAGTATTACTAGGAAACTCAAAGAGATGATTACAGCTATTCAAATTGAGAGAACTTATACTAAAGATGAGATTCTTGAGATGTATTTGAATACAGTTCATTTTGGACATGGAACTTATGGGGCTGAGTCAGCTGCTAAAAGATTCTTTAATAAAACTGCATCTGAGCTAACAATTGGTGAATCAGCAATGTTAATTGGCTTACTTCCATCACCAGCTAATTATTCTCCATTGAGAAATTTAAATAAAGCCATTGGGAGAAGATCAATTGTTCTAAAATTAATGTATAACCAAGATTTTATTTCCTATCAAGAATACATGGAGAACAATAGTATAATTCCAGATAATATTTTTTATGAAATACCTAAAGGCAAGGCCCCATACTTTGCTGAGCATGTAAGAAGAATTTTAGAACAACAAGATGAGCAACTTGGTATCAATATATATCAAGATGGATTAAAAATATATACAACTTTAGACTTTAGACTCCAAAAAATTGCAGAAGAATCTGTTATGCAAACTTTAAAGAAGAATCAAGATGAGTTCAATCGACAACTTTTTGCTGATCAAGATAAATTTTCTAGGCTTGGATATCTATCCATTTTCCCAGCAGACTCTGTAAAAATGATGTTGCAAGGTCAAACGGAATTATATGAAGAATTAAGGAAAGAGTTATTAGTTCAGTGTGCATTTATTGCTCTTGATACTAAAACAGGTGAAATACTTGCAATGATTGGCGGTAGATCTGATTATCTTGATGAATTTAATCGCTCTACACAAGCTTTGAGGCAACCAGGCTCTGTTTTTAAACCTTATATTTATACAGCTGCTATCGATAATAATTATCCTGTAACGACACAACTTTTAAATCAGCCTGTAGCTTTATATAGAAATAATGCTAAAGGTGAAAGAGAAAAGTGGACTCCAAGCAATTATGATAAAAGCACCGGAGGTTTAACAACTTTAAGGGAGGGATTACAGAGATCTTTAAATTTGATTTCAGTAAGAATGGTTCAAGAGTTAGTTCCTCCAAGGCAAGTCAAAGATATTGCTCAAAGAATGCAAATTACTTCTCCGATAAGAGCTGTTGATTCAATTGCTCTAGGAACATCGGAAGTAAAACCAATCGAAATTGTTGCTTCATATGCAACTTTTGCTAATAAAGGTATTTATTCTAAACCAATCGCAATTACAAGAATTGAAGACAAATATGGAAGAATTATTAAAGAGTATTCTATTGATCAAAAAGAAGTATTAAGCCCTGAAACTGCTTATATGGTCACCAATCTTCTACAGTCAGTTGTGGATAAGGGTACTGGAGGAAGCCTAAGATGGAGGCATAAGTTCAGACATCCGGCAGGTGGTAAAACTGGTACTACTCAAAATCTTAGTGATGCATGGTTTGTTGGGTTTACACCAAATATTACAGCCGGTGTTTGGTATGGAGTGGATGAATACTCAATTAGTTTGGGTGATGGACAATATGGTGGTGTAGCGGCATTACCTGCGTGGGCATTATTTATGAAAAATGCTCATAAAGAACTGAATATTCCTAAGGACAAATTTGAAATTCCTGATGGTGTAGTTGAAGTTGAAATTGATTCCGATACAAAACAGCTTCCAACTAGTAGAACAAAAAATTTAGAAACAGAATATTTCCTAAGATCTAACGTACCACAATAATCTAATTTTTCTTATTTGAAAGTTTTAGAATAATCATCCCACTTACAAAAAGAATAATATTTGGAAGCCAAGAACCAAGCCCAGGATTTATAAGATTTCTATCAGCTAGCTGTTCTCCCCAAATTAATAAGATATAATATACTAAAAAGAATGCAATACTAAGTCCTGAAGCGATAGTCATCCCACCATTTCTAACGAGAATTCCAAGGGGAGCTCCTACCATTGTAAATAAAATACAGGCAAGAGCAAGTGTAAATTTTTTATGAATTTCAACCTTAAATTTATTGTTAGTTTTTTCATAATTTTCTATCAAAGTAAATTCATTTTTAAACTGCCTAGCATTATTTGTTAAAGATAAAATATAGTCTTTATTTTCAAATGCAGATACAGGAACATCTTCATTATAATCCCTATCTTCTTTAATTATATTTGCTTTCTTTTCTTTTAAAAGCTCAATTTCATCTTCTATAATTTCTAATGTATTGGCATTGGGGTTCGTTATACCTATCTCTTTTTTAACATTTTCAATTCTATCGTATATTTGATTAATAAGAATTTTATTTTTCTCAATTTCTTGAATCATTTGTGGGACTCTCATTTCACGATCAGTTCTATTAGACTCACTGGTTCTGTTTAACATTAAGTCATCCATAGAAATTATAATTTGGTGCGTTTTAAACCTTATTTTTCTATAATAATCATAATCAGATAAATCAATTTCATGAATTTCGCCGTCTTGTAAATCTATAGTAATCATATTGCTATCAGATGATAATGAACCCTGGTTAGCATAAATGGTAGTTTGTTCAGATTTTTGATTTTTGCTAAAAATTTTAACATCTTTAAAGTCTTTACCATCCATTTCTTTAACAATCATAGTATATTGCGGAATCATATCTACAAAATATCCTGGTTCAATAGACAATTCTGGTTTTTTCTTATAAATATCTCTAGCTAAAAGTCTCGCATTGTAGTTCATTTCAGGTAATATGAAATTATTAAACAAGCATAACGCAATTGCAACCATAGCCCCAAACCACAAAGCAGGTTTGATGATATTATAAAGATTTACTCCAGCTGATTTAAGTGCAGTTATTTCATTTTGCTGGGCCATTCTTCCAAAAGTCATCACACTTGATATTAATAATGACATTGGAACTGATAAGGCTATAATCCATGCAAGATTTAGATACAGATATTCAAAAATAGTTAGTGCATCTAAACCTTTTCCGAGGAACCTATCAACTGCCCTAATTAAAAATTGAAGAAAAAGAACCGTTGTAATAACTGCAACTGACAATAAGAATGGAATTAATGATTGCTTAAAAAGATATTTGTTCAGTGTATTCATATGAATTTTAAAATTTAACTCTACTTGTGTTAAAACCTAAACTATAATAAGTTCCCATGCTTAAATTTATTAAGCCTTATGGTGACTGTAGCTCAGTTGGTAGAGCCATCGGTTGTGGTCCGATTGGTCGTCGGTTCGAGTCCGATCAGTCACCCGAAAATTTTCGGGGTGTAGCGTAGTCCGGTTAGCGCACCTGCTTTGGGAGCAGGGGGTCGCAGGTTCAAATCCTGCCACCCCGACAAAATTTCTTATTTTAATCAAATCACCATGAAACATTTAGAACACTCAAAATGGACAGCAATTAAAAAAGTGCAAAACTGGCGCCATTATGAAGTATTAAACATCAATAAAAAGAAGAAAATGGTTGAAATGTTTTCCGTGTGTGACAAAAAGATTAGAATTGAGGTATCTTTTAATGATCTTGTTGATAATTCTAAGTGGATGAGTGGTTGGATTGAAATTGTCGAAGAAAGTGCTTAATTTTTAGCATGTTATCGTATTTAAAATTTTTTTTAACGCCTTTATATCTTTTTTTAATGGCAACATCTTTAATGATTGATGGATGGATTGGTTTATTAATAGCTTTTTTAGTAGTAACATCAATTGTTATTGGTGAATTATCATTTGGAGATGATATTTCTACTCCAAATTATCGATTCCCATTTTTATTAGATTTCTCACTCTTTATGAACGTGCCATTATTTTTAATTGTGCTTTATTTATTTTTAGATAGAGTGTCTTCTGCATTTGAATGGTATTATTTATTATACATACCAATCTTGGGCTTATTGATGGCTCTTAGTTTGATAAACATTGGACACGAACTAGTTCATAGGACTAGTAAAAAATTTGACTGTGAAGTTGGTAATTGGGCTTTAGCAACTGCATGGAACCCTGCTTTTGCCATTGAGCATGTTTATGGACATCACAAAAATATTGGTATTGTTGAAGAAGACCCCGTAACTGCTACCTATGGAGAGAACCCAATAACTTTTGCAGTAAAAGCCTTTTTTAAAGAACACGTACATGCATGGGGCATTGAAACCAGACAATTAACTCGTAGAAAACAAAGTACCTTATCTTTCCATAATAGAATTTTAAATGGCTATTTAAGAACTCTCATTGTTTTTGGTTTGATTGGATATTTTTTTAACTGGCAAGCAATGGTGATTTATATTTGTTTAGGGATTGTAGCAAATTACATTTTTCAATTAACAAATTTTATTGAGCATTATGGTCTAGTACGTATCAAAGGAAAACCAGTTCAGTATCACCACTCATGGAATTCTAATAATAGAATGACAAGCTATTTAACTTACAATTTAACCAGACACTCCGATCATCATGTACATGCTCAAAAGGAATTTTGGGAATTAAACCCATGTGATAATACAGGGGTTGTTCTGCCATCTGGTTATTTAACTTATATTCTTCTTTTTACGTTTTTTCCTCTTTATGCGAAATCTCAAATGGAGCCAAGATTAAAGAATTGGCATCAAAACTATGCTTCTGATGATGAAAAATCATTGACTGCCCATTACCTTAATTTTTCCAATTAGGGTATAGAAAATATTTTGCATATATTTTCTGCTTTATGTTATCATCACAATTTTTAATTGATCAAAAACAATGTTGCGGAAATGGATGTATGATGTGTCCATATGAACCTCAACACATCCAAGGAAACCAACAATTACAAAAAAGATGGAATCAATCCGAAAAAAAATCGTATACTACTCATATGAATAAAATAAATATCCCGATGATTGGACTTGGAACATGGCTCATTCCTAATGATGAAGCTGAATCTATTACTAAAGATGCCATAAACTTAGGTTATAAGCATATTGATACTGCTCAAGTATATCAAAATGAAGAAGGTATCGGAAACGCACTCAAATCTTTAGGTGTTCCAAGGAATGAAATTTATATCACTACAAAAATGTGGCCTGGAATGTTCAATCAAGATGAACCATTTCAAACATTTGATGGTGCAATCAAAGCTTGTGAACAAAGTTTGAAATTTTTACAGGTTGATGAAATAGATTTATATCTTATTCATAACCCATTTGCAAAAGAAAATAGGTTAGAGCTATGGGAAGCTATGATAGAATTAAAAAAACAAGGAAAAGCCAAACATATTGGTGTTTCAAATTATAATGTACATCACATTGAAGAAATTGAAGCAGCAGGAATCGAAATGCCATCAGCTAATCAAATTGAAATTCATCCATGGCATGTAGTTTCAAAGTTTTTAGCAGAATATATGGACAAGCATGAAATTCTTCCAATTGCCTACTCTACATTAGCTCCAATTCCTAATTGGAGAGAAGGTTCAAGATGGAATGGGAAACCAGAGGATATGAAAAGTGGAGCAATGCCTTGCGAAGATATTGCAAATCAATATGGTGTTACAGTTCCACAATTATTTTTAAAATGGGCGATTCAACTTGGATATCCTGTTTTACCAAAATCTGTAAAATATGATCGACTTAAAGAAAATTTAAACTTAGATCATTTCGAAATTTCACTTGATGATATGACTACCATTTCAAATATAGCAATTGATGAACAAAAATGTCTTGCTTGGTCAGGAGACTTTGATCCTCTTGATGTTAAATAAATAAATTATTATCTACTCATCAGCACTATCATTTTCAAAAACAATTATGGTACTTCCAAACGATCCATCTAAATATTCCCATCCTTCATCATTCAAATAATGTTCACCACTCACAAAATTAAGCTCATATTCAAGTTCTTCTTTATCATAATTTGAATCTTCTGCCAATACTGCATTCCAAACACTTTTGCAATCGTCTAAAGACCACGTATATGTATTACTTATATAAGGACCATCATCATCAAATTCAAATGTTGAAGGATCGTCTTCACTCTGAGCATACATGAGTGCATCAAGCACATTTTCATCATCAAGAGTAAATGTCCAGGTTCCTCCTGTCCAAACTCTATCTTCATATACACCATCATCTCCTTTTTTGAATGATACAGATTCTTCTGTGCTTACGTTTCTAAATGTATAAGTTTTTCCAATTTCAAATTTCATTACTTTTCTCCTTCCTTAATTCTTTGAATCCAATCAGTTTCTTCACTAAAGTCACTTTCTAAGTTATTTAAAAGAACTTCATTATATTCATCATCCCATAATTCTTCTTCCCACCATTCATAAACTTCTTTCATAACAGGCTTAACTTGATTCCATAAAATTAGTCCTTGTTCATCATCTAATGATGGTACAGGATTCCACTTCCACTCAATTATTTTTCCACTTGAAGAATCAATTGTTGGACCATTCCAAACATTTCCATCCAATGAATCTAGAGCACGCTTTTGTGGACTTTCCCATAATCCATCATTGTCAAAATCATCATGAAGTAATTCCCAAGTTTTATCATAGCCTGCCTTTAAACATCTTGCTGACCACTCAAAATCTAATGCTTTTTCTGCTGCAATTTTTGCAATTTTAAAAAAGTTTTCTTCATGAATGGCAATTTTTTCAGCACGATGAAGCCATTTTATAGCTTTTTCTTTGTCGTAATCAAAAAGTAATTCTGCAAGTTCTGGTACTTCATTAAAATTTTCTTCATCATCTAAAATTGGTTCAGATCGTAATAAAAGCTCTAAACCCCAATCAGTTTCACCAGCTTTGAATACGTCTTTGATCAATGAAAGTACTCTATAAGCATGTAATTCAGATTTTTGAAATTCTTCTTGTTCTCTTTTTTTAAAATCTTCTAAACTCATATCTCTCTCTTCAATTGATTCAAAATTATCTTTTTATCCAACCCGCAAATTTACCTGCAATAAAATTAATTTCAGATGGCATGTCGTCTAAATTTTCTTTATTTGAAATTACAAATGTAAATTTATCAAATATAATTTCTGGAGAAACGTAGGTAGGGTTTTCAACAGTATATCCCTTTGATTTTAAAAAATCAACCCAGTCAGAAAATGCTACTTCCTTTTCATGCATTTCAATACAAACCTCTTTAATTTTTTCAATCTCTTCTAAGTGCTCTTTAGCAGGAACAACTTTTGGCTCTGATGATTCTTTTATTTCATAATCATCTTCATAATCATCTTCAGACTCTTGAATATCTGTTTCAAATAAATGGGTATTTTTCTCTTTATCAAAAACAATTTCTGCAGAAAGACTTTCAGTATCCCCTCCACAAGATAAGTACAATTCAAAAGTTAAACTATCTTCAAATATCTCATATAAAACTTTTAATGTTTCATTGTTTAAAGCGCCTTCGCCCAATCCAATTGAACCTTCCGTAGAATCAGCAATCTGCATACAAAACTTGTTGTAGTTTTTATCGTACTCTCTACTGTAAACAGATACACCTGACTCATAAGCACTCTTACTTATTAAGTAAATCGACTTATCATCTTTTTCAAATGGAATATTATTTGATTCTAATTTTTGTATTTTTTCTTCTGATAAATTAGTAATTGCACTACTTTCTAATTCTAAAAAAACTTTCGCCATCCCTCACTCCTTTATATTGATTCTAAATAAGTTTACCATCTTCATCGAAGTTTCTAACTGATCCAGTAATAAGATCATCATTTTCCCAATTAGATTCTTCTTTCAATTTTCCATTATCATGGTACAATTTTTTTAGACCATGAATTTTACCATTCTCATAATGCATATCAACTAATATATTTCCATTTTCATAGAACATCTTTCTTGTTCCATGCAGTTCACCGTCCTTATAAAAACCCTCTTCTTTAATATTGCCATTTTTATGATGTAACTGATATGGACCTTCGTTAAAATCATCGCTTAAGACCTCTTGTTTTTCAGTGCCAGGTTCTTCTACTTCTCTGTATTTCTTAATTATATCCCCAGCAGAATCAAAAGATGTTATTTCTCCATCAATATTAATAGAAAAATCTCCTTCAAAATAAAGATCAAAATCATGTCGCAATTCAGATAGAGTACGGACAATATCATATTCACTAATTTTTTGCTTTTCAATTACAATATCTGAATCATGAGGAAATTCTCCATTAAACAATATATATCCATCATTGTCATGTTCAAAATTGTATCCTAAAGCAGCATAAACTGAATTGTCTTTACCATCATCAGTCCATTCAGCTATTTCTGTGGCTTTGCCCTCATTACATACGTCAATTGATTTCAAATTAAAAATATATTTTACCATAAAAAATTTTCACTCCTTTATATTGATTCTATATAAGTTTACGATATTAATCAGAATAAATTTCTTCTTTACCCGTAATACTTAAGCTTGCTCTTTTAGCTTCGTCTTCACTGTAAACTGAAATTGTTTCACCATCTAATACAAGATTTGGATCAATATCTTCTTCTGCATCCCATTCATAATCTTCTAAAATTTCTATATCACGAATTACAACTAAAGCTAATAAGTCATATGCATCTGGATTTAATCTTTGACTGGTACAAATAAGATTTAAGTTTGTTAATTTATTGCACTTCGTTAAATCAGAAATACTGTCAAGTGATTCACACCAACTTAAATCCAATTCTTCAAGGTCAGTGAGATTTGCTACACCATTGATATTTCCAAGATTTATACATTTAGAAAGATTGAGTGCATTGACTTTTGGGAAGAAAGATAAAAAATCAACATTTATTAAGGACTTTTGTCCAGAAAAATCTAATTCTGTAACATCTTTAAAATTAGTATTATCGATTTCTAAGCTGGCTAAAAAACTTTCTGCATCAGATGTTGTTTTTTCTAAACTTAAACTTAGTTGTTCTAACATTTCATTATAATGTTCACCCATCTCTCATTCCTTTATATTGATTCTATATAAATTAACCATATTTCTAAATTTCAGAAAATATCTCAACACTTAATACAAAATCTTCAGTTGAAATATCTTCCAAATGTGGCAACAAATCTTCTAAAAGTTTATCGTCTGGATTTTTCGAACTTAAATCAGATATGAATTCGTATGCGTCGTCAGTCTCCCAACTATCTATTTCATCAAACTCTATTGAATATTCTTTCTCTAAATGCACTAAACCATTAACGATTATATTTGTAATGTCCATAGTAATCTCTACCCTAATAATTTATGCCATTGGAAGTTTTGTTACTGGCAATTTAATTTCTTTATCAAAAAAATCTTTTTTTAAAAAAGAAAATATTTTCTCTGAATTTGAGGAATCAATCTCTAAATCTTCATCAAGCAATGAATTTTTAATATCACTCATTTGGAAGGCATATAAGTGAAATAAAGAGTTATCAATTTTGAAATATATTTCAAAGTCAATACTCCCATCCCATCCTTCATCGTCTCCATTTTGAAAAAATGATTGGTCACCATACTGGTAGGCAGTAACTAAATCATATTCACCTATTGCCTTAATTTTATTGGGGTCAAATTGTTCTGTTTCATTTAATTCAAATGTATGACTTGCACAACTTCCATCTGAATAGCTTTTTACATATGCTATAATAAGATTATCATCCTTATCAGAATCTTTTAGATCAGTAACGGCTTTATTTATTTCATCTTTGAACGAATTGTAATAAGGTTCTACTGGAATTTTGATTTCTTTGTTTTTACCATCAGGATAGAGTATTTCCTTATTTATAACTTTATTTTCATATTCTTCGCCTGAACTTACTCCATCATAATGATTCTCATCAAGCCATTCAATAAATGTGGATTCATCAAACTGACATGCATCAATAAATTCTTCATAACTTAAAGAAATAATATTTTTTTCTAATGAAGCATTTCCTTTTGAAATTGTATATGTTTTAACCATCTCTCAATTCTCCCAACCTTTTTAATTAATCCGTTGCACACCAAACAAAATCTTTATATTCAAAATTATAACCCTTTTCATCATTCATGGCATCATTACAGTAAAGAAAAGAAGAAAATATTCCATAACAACTGTCTACATCACTTTCATCATCTTCTAAAAGCATTTGAAGATCATCATCAAACTGTTTTTTGATTCGTTCTAATTCCTTTTCTGATAAATAATATGAAAGATTATCCCAGTCTCCATATTCATAATAATCTAGCTTTTCAATATTATCAAAGTTTTCATTTTTTAAATCGTCAAATGAAATTTTACAAATTGCTATATTTGCGTCTTTATAAAGCAAACCTTCTGCAATATCCATTAAAACTTCCCCAAGTTCTTCTTGATCGATATTATTGATTATTTGTACTAAGTCTTTGCTCATAAAAATATTCTTTCTTAGTTATCGATTAAAATGAATATTACCTGACATAGAATTTGAAATAATGGATATTGAATCTTCAATTTCTTCTTCAGACATAATCTCGTTACATTCATTTAAAGAATACCATAAAAGATTATCTTTTTCTTCATATCCTTCAATATCTTTTAACAAACAAATTTTGGTATCATGAAATTCTCCATTTTCATCAGGATATATAGATCCGAACTCCTCTTTAAAGCCAAAAATTAAATGCTCATTTTCAGAGCATATACTTGGAAGATTAGGATTATATAGGTCAGTTACATATTTGTCTTTAATAAAGCTAAGAGAATTTTCTTCGTAACTTTCGAAATATTTGCGGGCATCATCTTCATTAAAATCTTTTGTGATTTTCTCAGCTGTTAATCGATACTCATCATAAAATCCATCAAATGGTTGAAAATTTCCGACACTAAAGTTAAAGCTACCATTGTCTTTAAATCCTATGATATGATAATCACCAAAATTATTTCCACCTTGATTTTTTAAACCATAACCATACGCAAAAGTTTTTTGTTCATTAAAAACAATTGCAATAACTCCCTTAACAAGAGCAACATTATCTAGTTTTTTATTTTTTTCTGCACATATTCTTACAATCATCATTATCCTCATTAAACTTTAAAATAAATTTTTAAATTAAAGAGTCAAATACATAAATATATGCTATAATGTTGACTCTTAGAAATTTATAATTCAAATTTTATAAAAAAAGGAATTTTTATGATAGAAAGTTTACTTACATTGCTATTTTTAATTTTGCTTCAAGCTGTCTTAGGTTTTGATAATCTTTTATACATTTCTTTGGAATCAAAAAAAGCACCAGAGGACAAGCAGGCTATGGTACGTAGAGTGGCAATTGGAATTGCTGTCTTTTTCAGAATTACCCTTTTATTTATTCTAGTTGAATCAATTAAATATTTTCAAGATCCATTATTTTCAATAGATATCAATAATGTTGTTAATGGAACATTTAACTTTCATAGTATAATAGTCCTAGTAGGTGGAATATTTTTGATTTATACCTCAATCAAAGAAATAAGTCATATGCTTGTTTCCAATAATTTTCATCATTCAACCTCTAAAGAAAAAGAAGATCCAATTAAATTAATTTTATGGATAGCCTTGATAAATTTAATTTTTTCTTTTGACTCTATCTTAGGAGCAATAGCACTTACAGATAATTTTACTCTTATGGCGATTGCTATTATCTGTGGAGGATTATTGATGATTTTTCTTGCAGACTCAATCTCAGACTTTCTTCAAAAAAATCGTATGTATGAAGTTTTAGGATTATTCATATTGTTTGTTGTTGGTATCATGTTGGTCGCTGATGGAGGACATTTGGCCCACTTGAAATTATTTAACAATCCAATAACCCCAATGAGTAAAACTACTTTTTATTTTATTATCTCTATCTTGATTGCAATCGATATAGTTCAATCAAAATATCAAAAGAATTTATTAAAAATTAACAATAAGGATTAAAAAATGACTTCAATCGAAAAAACAAATTTAATTCAATATGTAAAAAATGATGTAGAGCGCGTAGGGTTTTTATTGCTTTTTTTAGCACATTGGTCTGATGGAGATTTTTCATTAAGTGAATATAAAGAGTATGATTTTATATTAATGCAGATGATTAAAGCTGGACAGCTAGATTTGAACAAAGATGGTGAAGTAAATCGTAAGGATTTAAAACATGCTATGGATCAAATTACTGATGCCATGGCAGGTAGTGATTTACAAACTGTCAAAAATACTGTTCAATTGCTTTGTAAACATTTTATGGATTATCCTATTGTAGCAAAAGAAACTATTCTTGGTGCAGCAATAAATATTGTTCATGCTGACAATAAATTATTAGACGAAGAAAAAGAAAATGTTAGCTTTATTAAAAATGAACTAGGCTTATAGATTTAAATGACCCTCCAAAAAAAAATTAAAGAAATTGCTCAGTATGTTTATGATGGTCTTGGTCCTGGTCATGCCGAAGGAATATATAGAGATGCAATGAGCATTCAATTGCAAGAAGAAGGATATATTGTAAAAACCGAAGCACCTGTAAGTATTACATTTATAACAAAAAAGAAAAAAGAAATGATTGTGGGTAGTGGTAGGATTGATTTATTAATTCAATCTAAAACTAAGAAGAATGAAAAAATTATTTTGGAACTGAAATGTGTACAACCTTTACTTAAAAACGACTCAAAGAACATGGAAAATAGCAAAGAGTATTTACAGTTATGTAAATATTTAGATTCAATTACAGAAGCAAAAAAAGGAATGATAATTAACTTCCCTTTTCCTTTAGCTGATGATGGGAATGTAGAGGTATTTTTAAGTAAATAAATATGATTAAAATGATGATAGATAAAGCAAAAACTTATAAACGCGCAGTTGCCAGACGCTATCTTCCTGTTTCCTCTGAAGAAATTGTTTCAAAAGTAAGAGAGGCAGATAAATATTATTTATCAACAAAATTTGATGGCCATTTATATATCCTTATTTATGAAGATAAAAAAGCATTCCTTGTTAATCATTTTGGTACAATTCATAATGATTTGCCCTTATTAAAAAAAGCAGAAGAGTTTTTGCAGAAAGCTGGTATTGCTAAGGCATACATTCCTGGAGAGTTATATTTGCAACAAAGTGAACGAACCTATGTGTTTGATTTGGTAGCAGCTCTTGATGATAAATCAGAAGAAATCGCCTTTGCTGCTTTTGATATACTTTCAATAGATAATCAAGAATATGATTTAAAAAATTGGGAAGAAAAACTCACAAAGCTTGATGAATTATTTCCAGGAAACGGTTCAGTACATTCAGTGGGATCTAAAACCGTAGAAAGTCGAAAGGACATTGTTGATTTTTATAAGCAAGTAGTAGAAACAGATGGCCAAGAAGGAGTAATTGTAAAATCAAGCGAGGGAATGATTTATAAAATCAAACCTCTTCATACATTCGATACAGTTGTCGTTGGGTTTGTTGAAGGCGAAGGTCATAGAGAAGGAATGCTACGTGAAGTATTAATTGCGATGATGACAGATAAAGATACATATCAGCTTGTAGGTAAAATTGGTAATGGTTTTAGTGATCAAGAGCGCACAGATTTATTAAAGAAACTCAAGCCACTTTCAGTAGAGTCGAATTATTTTGAATCGTCAGGTGCAAAAGTCGCTTTTACTATGGTAAAACCAGAAATCGTAGTAGAATTCTCAACTTTAGATATTGTTCCTGAAAATTCGAAAGGAATTATTAAAAAAATGCGCTTAACATTTGATAAAACATATAGTGCTCTATCATTGTTACCTTCTGTTAGTTTTATGACTTCAATTTTTAAGAGAGTGCGTGATGATAAAAAAGGGAACAATCCAGATGATGTTCGGTTTGATCAAATTACAAAGCTTGTAGAAATTACGGATGGTGATTTGAGTACACAGGAAGAACAAGACCCTTCAAAATTACTAGAACGCAAAGTATTCTCTAAGGAAAGTAAAGGAGCGACAATGGTTCGAAAGTTTGTCTTGTGGAAAACCAATAAAGAACAATCTGGAAACTATCCTGCTTATGTATTTCATTACACTGATTTTAGCCCTACAAGAAAAGATATGTTGAAAGTAGACTTGAAGGCTTCAAGCAATAAAGAGCAAATCCATTTGATTTTTAATGAGTCGCTTGAAAAAAATGTTAAGAAGGGTTGGGTTGAACAATAATAAAATAAGACGTAATTATGAAAAAAATTAAGATTAAATCATATCATGGAGCTGGTTGGCTTGCACCAATTTTAGGAGATGATTTTAAAAAATTAAAAAAATACTGCGAGGAATGGGACGAAACTATCGAACATTTTTGTCCAAGTGCAAATGAAATGACATATCAAGAATTCATCGATGGTTTTGATGTTTTTTCTTGGGCATTAGACGGAGAAGATTATTCTTTACACTCTTATAGAATGTTGACTGATGGTTTAGAATTATTCATTGATCAAGATGGCAGTGAAACACTTATACCTTTTGATCAATGCATAATTAATAAGTCTTTAATTACGGAAGATGATTTTAAGAAATATAAAAAAGATCAACTAGCAGAAGGAGAAGGAAGGGCATACACTTTTGGGTATTCTTCTGATGAAATGCTTGAGGTTGAATTTAATATTGACGATACAATCAAATTTGATCCTAAAAAGTTAGTAATTACGATTGTAGAAAATGAGATGTTTGATATTGTTGGGCCTTATATAACAGAAATTGAATATAACGGCGAATATATCATGTGTGACGTTGAAGATTTTGAGGGTGAATATTATAGTATGAATTCCTTCAAACTAAATTGAGGAGCTAAATGATGGAAGCAGATAAATTATGGCAAATAAAAAAAGATGAACATGGAGTCAATCATTGGACTATTAATGAAAATTTTGATACCTCATCATGTAAGACAATCACTATTAAATCTGATTATGTTGAGCAGTCAGAAGTATTCATATTACAGGATTTTAATGATGATGAATTATTAGTTGCTAAAAACTTTTATTTTGATGGTAGTAGCCATATTACCATACCAATTGAGGAAGGATTTGATACATCATTTATTGAAAATGAGGAGCATCAGTTCTCTGTTTATGATTTAGATGGATGCTATGCTTTTCTTGGAGGATGGTCTGAAATGAATATGAGTTACGATGATATTGCAGAATGTATCAATGAAGAAGTTTTTTCAAACAAAAAGGAAGAATTGGGAGAAGAAGATAATGAAACCATCATTGATGAAATATTATATGATTATGGCACAGATACTAATACTTGCCTTTTAAAAGGAAAAATTGAAATAGAGTTATAATTATGAATGACAATTTTAATGAAGATTTTTGGTGGGAAGCAATTGATGAATATGTTGTCAGTGAAATAATGGAGTTTGAAAGCAACCTAAATGATTATTATAGTCATTTACAAATCCTCTTTATTGATGAACATGATGTTGAAAATGAGAATAGTGGAGGAATGCGTTTTCATAAAAGTGTTTCTTTTGATAATGTTGATGAGCTTGAATCTTATATTGGAAGTGAGGAAGTTAAAAAATGGAAATCAGATTTTAAAAATTTATCTTCTGAACAGAAAAGCATTCAACATGAAACAGCGTTATATGTTTCAAATGAAAATGGATATGAATTTTTAACTAGTTTAATATTAACCAAAATTAATTTTATGGAAACTCTGAGTGTAGATTGTGATGAATGTTGGGATTCAGTCTTATTTTTTGATTCGACTCCGATAGACAATGATGACGACTGGGTTAGAGTTTGCAATAATTGTAAATAATTTGAAAAAGAAGTAAATACATTAAACTAAAATGAAAGGATGAGAAATGAGTTCAATTAAAGGAAAACATATATGTTTTACTGGTAAAATGGAAAAAGGTGATCGCGATGATATGAAAGCACAAGCCAAAGATCTTGGCGCCATTATACAAAGTTCAGTGAATTCAAAAACAGAAATCTTGGTATGCGGTGCAAATGTTGCACATAATAGTAAGAGCACAAAATTAAAAGCTGCTAAGAAGCACGGTGCAGATATCTTAGATGAAGATGCATATTACGCACTAATTAAATAGAGTATGGCTCGTAAAGCTACACTTATTTTTGATAAACTATCTTTTTCTGCTGAGTTTGTAAAAGTAGATCGTAAGAAATTATATGGATGGTCCAAAATAGTTGTAAATGATAAGGATAAAAATCCTTGTTCTTCTGCATCTATTGCAGATTGTTCGCATATTCTTCCATCTAAATCAACCACTCTTCAGGGCTTTAATGAAAAAGGGGAATATATCTCTCGATCAAATTTGGTAGGAGTCGATTTAGATAACAATCTAGTTGAAAAAGTACCATCAACCTATGATATAGATACAGAGTTAAAACACTCAACTTTAGATAAATACTTTTCTCTTAATGTAAAATCTGTTTACCAGTTGAATGTAGTTGAAAATAAAGAGGATCTATTAAATATACTTAAGGATAAAACTGTTTTAACATTTCCGTTTAATTATCGTGCAGATTATGAAGCAGACGATGCATTTATTTTATCAAGCAATGAGCACATTTTTGTTGTAGTTGGAACGCCAGCAAGTTTTGAATTTATTGGCCTTGAAAATAAAGAGGAAGAGGTTGTTGAGTTGGAAGAAGAACAACCAACTGAAGATGAATTTGACTTTGGGATGCTTTAAGATGCGTTATATTAATTTATCCAATGAAAAAAAACGTAATGCTCAAGTTTTATTTAAATCTGCGCCTTCTTCTTCAAAGATATTAATGGTAAATGTTAATGATAAAAAACCTCTTAAAAACAAGCGTTTATTAAAGTTTTCAAGTAAAAATAGTTTACATGCTCTACTCCATCAATTTAAAAATTCAGAACAATTGTCCAGTGCACTAATCAAAGATGATCCAGAAATTGACTTAGAATTGACAGGAAAATTTCTTGAAGATACTGATAAAATCTATATTAATGATAAAGAAGAAGTAGTTTATCAAATCTATAAATCTGAAGAAGTATTTCTTCCTGACGGAACATTAAAAGAAGAGAGAACTCCCCGATATCTTGAAGAAAATATTGATCAAACTAATCCGGTACATTGGACAGGAAAACTATATCCTAAAAATAAGATATATCAAAAATTAGTATTTAATAAAAAATATCAATTATTTCATATTAATGGTCTTACATATGATTTTTTATTTGATATGGCACAGAAGTTATCAAATGAAGACTCCCTAATGATGTTAACAGCAGGCAAGGACAGTAAACAACCTTTAGTGCTCAACGATGGTGGAAAGCCATATAGGGCGTTTTTAGAGGGAAGAGTACAAGAAAAAACATATTGTCTTGTTTTGCATTTAACAGATATGGAATTAAAATCAGTGATAAAGGAAAAATAATGGAAGAATATATAATTAAAAATATACTTAAAAATAATCCAGGCATGTCACAAGAAGATGCTGAAAAAGAAGCACATAGAATTCAAAAAGCTTACAATAAAGCAAACGAAAAAAGGGATGCTAAAAGACAAAAAGAACATAAAAGAAAATGGGAAGAATCATTACAGTCTGATAATGATATGTTTGCACTAGACAATTTATCAGATGAAGATCTTGATGACTATTTCAATCAATGATTAGATTATTATATAAATGAGAAAATTATGAGCAGTACAGATCATCTTTTAACAAAAACTCGATTTAAAATAGGTTTAGAGTGTCCAACAAAACTTTATTATTTATCTGAAGGATATCCATCCTCAAAAGATAAAAATGAATTTCTACAGGTTCATGCAGATGGTGGACACCAAGTTGGCGAATACGCAAAATTTGTAATTCAAGCGAAATATCCAACTCATCAATTTGAAGATTTGAGTTCAGATTTAAGTTATCCATCATGTGTTGATAGGACAAATGCGTTTTTAAAACAAGATAAAATTATTATTGCTGAATCAGCTCATGTGATTGATAATTTTTTTATTAGAGTGGATTTATTAGTTAAAACAGGATCGCTCATTGAAATTTATGAAGTAAAATCAAAATCTATTAGTTCAGAAGATAGTTTTTTTAAAGAAAAAAATGGCTTTACAGAAGTCAAAAAAGAATGGGGTCCTTATATTGCTGATATCGCATTTCAATATGGCATTATCAAAGACTTTTTTTATGATGAGCATGAATCAGAACCCATATTGCTCATGGAGACTGATGTAATAAAAGAAGATGGATTTTTATATTATATTGGAAAGGATGGAAATTTATGGAGAGCATCTGGCCCTGAAAGTGAGTCTCCAGATGAAAAAGTGTTTGATGCAAATATTAAAAAAGAAGCAAATTATTTATATTATTTTAAAGATAATAATATATATAAATCCCAATTATCGCTCCCACTAGATTTTAAGGCATACATGATGGTATTGGATAAAGATAAACCATCAAACATAGATAAATTGAATCAATATTTTTTTCTAAAGAAAAAGAATAAAAGAGTTGATGTCGAATTACAGAAACTATCTGAAGCTGAGTTTTTATCATGTTTCAAAAATGAATTAAATGATAGTTTAATGACCATAAAAGATGTCACAAATATTGTAGAATTAATTGTTGATCCTCCAAGAAATCAAGCTGGTCGTGGAGATTATTCAGATCAATTAAAATTTCCATTCACAAACATACAAAAACCATCACCTCTAAGAGGGTTCTTTTCTATTGCACATTATCTAGCATGGTTGTATAAAAATAAACGCAAAGACTCCCGTCAGACATATTTTGACTATGTAGAAGATATCGGAATGTCTGGTACATTACATATGGGAATTGGTGCTAAAGTATTTTTGGAACAACATCCTCAAATTAATAGAGTAGGAAGTTTTTGTAAAACATGTGAATATAAAGTAAGCGATAAAAAAAGTGGTTTTGATGAGTGTTGGCTAGAAAAATTTCCAGCCTATAATCCTAAAAAAGATCATATTTTTGAATTATGGAACTATAAAAAATCTCAGGATTTCATTGAGATGGGGTTTCATACATTAGAAGAAATGCTTTCTAATAATTTTCCAACAATGAATCCAGATACAAAAGCATTTCCAAGACAGCAATTGCAAATAGAATCTTCAACAGGTTCAACAAAAATTAATAATTTAATAGATAAAGATTCTTTGAAATCAAAAATGGATAATTGGAAATTTCCTTATCATTTTATTGATTTTGAAACATGCCAAGTGGCTTTACCATTTCATAAAAACCAAAAACCTTTCACAATGTTAGCCACTCAATTTTCTTGTCACTCTTTAAACGAAGATGGAACTATTGACCATTTCGAGTGGATTGCAAGACAAGATAATCATGATCCGAGTTTTGAATGTATTGAAAAGCTTTACAAAGTGCTTGGAAATGATCAGGGTAGCATTTTTATGTATTCTAATTACGAAAACTATGTACTGAAAAGTGTAAAAAGTAGAATGGAAGAATTTGATAAAGTCCATTATTCAGAATGTATATCATTTTTGGATTCCATTACTTTTTCTCCAAATGATAATAAGCCAGAAAGAGCATTAATTGATTTAAAGGATATTGTATTAAAGCATTATTATCATCCTTCAATGAAAGGTTCAAACTCTTTAAAAGCTGTGTTGCCAGCCATTATGCAATCCAGTCCATTTTTAAAAGAGAAGTATTCCCAGCCTTTGACATTTGGAGAAAATTTATCAGGTCAAATATTTTTTAAGGAGGAAAATGGAATGGTTTTAGACCCTTATAAGTTACTGCCAAAAATAAAATCTGACGTTGATTCTTCGAATGCATACTTTGGAGAGTTATTAGCTGATGGAGCAGCAGCAATGAAAGCATTTCAATTAATTCAATTTTCTGACATCATATCGAGCAAAGAAAAAGATAATTTAATTGACGCGTTAAAAAATTATTGTGAACTTGATACTTTAGCGATGTTAATGCTTTTTGAACACTTAAATTTTTTAGTACACAAATGAGTAAAAAAAAGAAAGAATATATTGATATATCTATTGCCAACTTAATTTGGCAGATCTCAAGAAGAGATATTGTTTTACCTTCCTTGCAAAGAAAGTATGTTTGGTCACACCAACAAATTTGTCAGTTATTTGATTCTATTATGCAAGACTATCCAATTGGTACATTTATGTTTTGGAAAATCGGCAATAGAAGCACTTATGATAAAAAGCTTCGAAAAAAACTGATGTTCTATGAATTCTTAAGGGACTATAACAGAAATGATGATTTAGGATCTGGGATAGAATTTAAGCCAGCAGTAAGTGGTAAAGGACCAATAACGAATGTTATTGATGGGCAGCAACGCATAACATCGCTTTTAATTGGTCTTACGGGTTCTTATTTTAAGAACAGAGCTGAATCAAAATTATATATAAATCTCAATATGAGAAAAAAATCTTCAGAGGAAGAAGAGTTTAAATATGAATTCAAATTCTTATCTGATAATCAGTTTAATCGACATTATAAAAAATTGCAAAAAATTTCTGCAGATACAGATATTTGGTTTCCAGTATATAAATGTGGAGAAATATCAAAATTTTATTCAAATGATAAAAGGTATACTCAAAAACATGACAAATTTATTTCTGAATGCAAAAAGTTTCTATTAGAAAAACTTCAAAACAATGAATTAACAGAGCGTAAGTGGAATAAATATTCAAAAGTTTTAGGTGTTTTGTTTTATAAAGTCTATAACGATACTGTAATATCTTATTTTGAACTTGAAAAGACATCTCTTAAGGATATTGTTGATATTTTTATCAGAGTTAATAATGGTGGAACTAATTTAACAAAAACAGAAATGCTTATGTCTGTTGTAACCTCTGTTTGGCGTGATGGAAGATCTAAGATTGATGCGTTTTTAAAGAAAATAAATAATTATGGTGAATTTGATTTTGATGTTGACTTTATAATGAGAGCATCACTTTTTATAATGGATAAAGATGTGTTAGTCACTCAAGAAAATGTATTAGAAAGTGCAAATGAGATTCAAAATAAATGGGAGTCAATCAAGTCATCTATTACACAAGCTGTAGGTGTTATTAGTTATGAAAACTTTAGTAAGTCAAGTCTAAGATCAAAAAATTCAATAATTCCAATTGCATATTATTTTGATAAAACAAATAAAGGATCCGTTAGTACTCTTTCAACTAGTCAAATGATTCAATATCTTAATACAGTACAAGTATTAGGGTTCTATGGTAATCATGGTGATCAGGCGTTAAGACAAATTAGAAAAGCAATGCAAGAGTATTTAAAGAAAAGTTCTGAATTTAAATTTGATACTATTCAAGATGAATATGAAAAATTAGGCAATTTCAAAAAACTACTTAGAATTACAAAAAATGATATAGATATACTGCTTAATTCTCAATATGGTAAATCTTCGTTTGCAGTTTTAAGTTGTTTAAATAGCCAAAATAGAGTTGCTATATCAAAGTATGATACATCTGGTGGAGATGCAGAAAAAAAAGTTCACCAAGATCATATTTATCCAATAAGTAAAGTGAAACATTTTGAAAATTCTCAAGATGATTTTGAAAATGAAACATATAGAAAATATAATTCAGTTGTAAACCTTCATTTTTTTATTGGAAGACTTAATAAAGAGAAGCAAGATAAAATACCAAAAGATTTTTTTAAGCATTTTGGAGCAAAAAAACAGAAAGAAATTAGAGAAATATCATTAATACCAGTTGAATTTGACAAATTAGATGCAGGATATTTTGATACTTTCTATAAAAAAAGAAGAGAATTGCTTCGCAAGGAGCTATTATCTGTTTTCAACTTATAATATTTTGTAGAATATATATAAATTTTAAGGAGCTATAATGGAAGAAAACAAATTAAATCATATAGGTATTGTTGATCAACCTAATGCAAATTTTGATTCTGATTCATTGAATATAAAACCTCATGCTGATGCCTTAACTAATTTTATAGAACGTTGTGATACTCCAATCACTATCGGTATTCAAGGCGAATGGGGAAGTGGTAAAACATCATTATTAAACTTAATTGAAAATAATTTAGATGGTAATAACCCTGAACATGAAAAGAATAAAGGAAAATTTTTACAAATATGGGTAAATGCTTGGGAACATTCTTTACTTTCTAAGCCTGAAGAAACTCTTCTAAAAATTGTCAACCAAATCATTAATGATATGGTTGCAGAATTAGATAAAGGGGATAGCGCAAAAGAGCAAATTAAGTCAAAATTCTCAGTCCTTGCAAAAGGAGCACTTCGCGTTGCAACATCTGCTGTAGCTGGTGACGAAGCAACTAAAGTAGTAGATGAACTAATTGGTGATAATTCCAATGTTATTTCAGAGCTGAAAGATCAACTTGATTCCTTAGCAAAAACTATTAATGAAACCAGTAAGGGTAAAACAGCCCAATATGAAAAAATCGTAATTTATGTAGATGACCTTGATAGAATTGATCCACCTGACGCTGTTGCTATTTTGGAGTTACTAAAGAATATTTTCAATGTTAAACATTGTATTTTTGTTTTAGCAATTGATTATCAGGTTGTAATTAAAGGTTTAAAAGATAAGTTTGGTGAGCGTACTGATGAGAATGAATGGGAGTTTAGAGCATTCTTTGATAAAATAATCCAACTTCCTTTTATGATGCCGGTTAGCCAGTATGATATTGGCAATTATGTTGAACAACTTCTTGAACAAATTGGATTTTTAACAAAAGATCAAGAAATAAATGATAATATGAATACCCCAATAGACGATATGATTAAAGAAATTGTAAAATTATCCATTGGAGGAAACCCAAGGGCATTAAAACGACTAGTAAATTCACTTTCATTAATCCAAATTTTTGCAGATTTAAAATCTTCAGATGAAGAAGATGAAAGTACGGAGCTTAATGAAACAGAAAAAGATATGCTCATGTTCTCAATTATGTGTATGCAAATAAAATACCCAGAAATTTACGATGTAATTTCGAAACATCCAGATTTCAGAGACTGGAATGATAAGGTTGCATTGGAAGTAACCGACCGTAAAGAAGAATCAAATGATTTTCCAAACTTTGAAAAGGACTTTGAAACAGCCTGTGGTGTTACTTGGGAAGATTATAAATTGGTTAGAAGAGAGAGTAAAGAGTTAAAATATGATACCTCGGGAGCTAGAGCCGAATTTGATGAATATTGGGAGAGAGTATTATTTATAATTTGTTATCCTAATCCGAGATATAGAAGACGAGCTGACGATATTTCAAACTTATTATCTTACATAGATAAGGAAGTGCTAAAAGGTAAATCTGGAGAAGAAACTACCAAAGCGATTAGATTTATTGTAAATCAAACTTCTGTCACAAGTGTAACAACAACGGACGATTTAAAAACAGATACAAAAAAATCATATTCGCCTACTTTCTTTGATGGAATAAATGAATACATCGACACTTTTAAGGAGAGTAAAAAAGCAAAGTATGATACTTACAAGCAACATGAAAATCTCATTGTTGATATTGACTCAATGTTAAGGGAAAAATATCAAGAAGAGATTGAAAGCAAGTTAATTTTGCCAAAGGTTAGTCCATCAGGCGGTTTAGTTCTTAATTGGAAGAAAGAACGTGGAGGTAAATTCTTTCAAATTCGATTTGGAGAAACAGATAAATTTTTGATAGACACATTTGGCGATAAAACGCCTTACAAAACATTTTTAAGAGCTTATTGTTACAAGACTATTCAAAACTACCAAGATGACAAAATATCTTCTCTATTTCCAGCTCAATCAATGCATTCAAACTGGATGTATTCATTTATAATTAGGGATATGAATGATTGGAATACATTTATAGAATCTGGATTGATGGATGATGCAATAAAGGCAATAGATAAGGGCAAAAAAGTTTTAATGTATAATGAAGTTGGTGGTTCTAAAAATTTAAAGCCATATTTTATCAAGGATCATGCCAAAATCTTTGATAAAGGTGAACAGTGGTAAAAGGAGAAAAAAATGGGCTATAGAGAAGAACAAGAAATAATGAACCAGGAAGTAAAAGTAGATTGTCCAGGTGGAGGATCTGCAAAGAGATGTAAAATGAAAGATGTTATCAATAGTAGCAGAATTAGCACATCAAGAGGTGAATATAAATTCAAAAGTAGTTCGCAATCTAAAGCAAAAAATGCTGTAAAAAATATTGCTAAATTACAAGAACGATTTGCAAAAGATATGGAAGATGCTCAAGAAGAATTAATGGAAGCTTATGTTAATATTCTTCAAACAGCTGATATTACCGTTAAAAGATAGTGTTTCGATTTTTTTTATTATCAATTCTTAGCATTTCTTCAGTTATTGGTCAGGTAAATATAGAAGGACTTCGCAATCCTGAATTGGATAGAACAAATTTTTCAGTAGAAATTGATTCAGATATTGCTACTCAAAGTAATAAAGATAACTGGGAAATAACTTCAGAACTTCGCTTTGATAAACTATTTGATAATCAATCATCTATCCTTGTAGTAGTGGAGGGTGAGTATAGCGAGCAAACAGTAGATTCCATCAAAGATGTTCAAGAAAATAAAGGGTTTGTTCATACAAGATATGTTGTTCCTCTTCAATCATATGAGCTGGAAACTTTTGGTCAAATTGAATTAGATAATTTTAGATCCATATTAAACAGAAATTTGTTAGGAATGGGTCTGCGTTTTACAGCACAAAGTACAAAAGTAGATAATCTGAATTACGGAATAGGCATGATGTACGAACATGAGAAATATGATAGATCATCTATACTAAAATCTGATAGTATTAAGTCCACAAATTATATTACCTTGAATAAACAACTAAGTTCAAATTGGTTTGTAAGCACTACATCTTATTTACAATTTGATATTTCTGATTTGCAAGTATATCGAATACTCAACATTACAGAGTTTGCTTTAAACGCCACAGATGAGATAGATATAGCATTCAATTTTGATTCTAAGTTTGATGCAAAACCAGTACTTGATGATTTAAGTAAGTCATTTTTTGATTTTGCTATTGGAATAAGATATAATTTTTAAATGATGCCTGATAAAACCTACCATCCTAGAGAAGTTTTAAGAAATCAAGAAAAGAACAGAAAGCAAAAATATTCTGCTCAAACTACTGGAAAAAACTGGAAGATAAATCGAAAAATTTCAATCAATGATAATATTATTTCCGAACTTAGAACTAGATTCAAAGAGAATCATTCGACCCCATTATTTATTAGTCGAGGAAAAGTTGATTTATTTTTAAAATGCAAAAGATGTTTTTATTTTGCGATGAATTTAGGCTTTAGAAGGCTAAAGCCACTTCCATTACCATTAAATAACTTAGTAGATGCTTGTTTTAAAAATGATATGGATTATTGCAGAACTCATGATATTGTACATCCAGTATTTTCTGAAAATAATTTGACGCTCAAGCCATTTAATCCGGAAGATTTTAAATTGATTCAAGAGTGGCGAGATGATATGAAGTCATTTATAGGTGCCACCTATCATTATGAAAAATTTAATTGGTTACTTTGCGGAATTATTGATGATGTTTTAGTTGACGATAACGGTATGTTATATATTGTGGATTGTAAGTCAACATCAAAAATATCAAATATTCACACATTTGATGACGTATCATTTGGAGCTTCTCTAAAGATTCAATTAGAATGGTATTCCTGGTTATTGAACAAAATGGGATATGAAGTTTCCAAAACTGCCTATTTAGTTTATTATAATGCTATCCAAGATAAGCATTTAGAGCCAAATGAAGAGTTGTCACTTATGCGTTTTAGGCGTTCGTTAGTCTCTGTAGAATGTAACTGGGATTGGATTGAGGCCACTTTGGATGAAATGAAAGAGTGTTTATTGCAAGATAGTGCTCCTGAACAAGAATTTTACAATCATAAAGGTAAAGAAATAAATGCTTGTGATGATTGTTCTTATTTAAATACTTATCAGAAGTTACAATAAGTTTAATTCACATATCCCGAAGGCTTTTCAAATATATAAATAATATCTAGTCCTTCAGATCTAGACATTCCTCCTGGATTCAATCCAAGTTCACCTTCTGGAATCTCATGATTTAATTCTTCATAATATTCTATCCAATGCACAAATGGAGAATTTGTACCAGGCTCATTGAATGTCATTGGATTTAATTGCATGATTTGTTGATTACTATCTGCAACCTGTAATCCTTCATAAATAATTTCAGAACAATAATAGGTATCATCAGTTATATCAAAAATAAAATCATAAGGTTTCCCAAGTAAATTATCTTTGATGTGTTTAAGAGCAGTTGGAATTAACTCTTCGTGCTCTTTCTTCAATCTCCCAACAAGTACTTTATTGCTTCTATTTAAGAATTCTTCCAAAGTAGTTTCTGTAACAGTTTCTCCTATAGCTTCAACTAGTTTGGTAGTTTTAAGGTTAGGTCCAACTTCAGTTATAATTGCACAATGAGATAAATTTGATCCCATATAACCTTGAGTTACTGCTTCAATTGCGTCACACGGTGGTCCGCAATCTAAATCTTGAAAGAAAATATCACCTTCTTGAAAAGTAAATGAGGGTTGACGCAACAAGAGTGATACATAAAAAATAAAAAAACCACCCATTGCTATGGTGAGAAGATGTTTAGCTGACATTACCTAAGTATTATCGACTATTTTAATTTCTCTACCAGTGTATTCATAGCGATTAGGATCTGGCCATGCCTTAGCTACATCATGCCAATTATCAGAGGAACCGTATTCAGTTTTTCTTCGTTCCATTGCTTCTTGATATTCTGATTCTGAATTGAACCAAAGCTCTGCCATTCCACAACAACCATTTTCAACATCTTCTTCAAAAAAAGTAAGAACGTATTTTTGAGGCTTAAGAACATTTACCATGTGCGGTGCATGGATATTTTCCCAGTGATCAAAGAAATTAGAACGTTTAATTCCAGTTCTATTTTGAATAAAAAGTATTTTCTTAACCATATTTGTCTCCTTAACATTATAAAGATAACATCTTTTTTTTATTTACAACATCATTATTTGATACTTACATTGTTAGTTAATAGAATTTTAGGAGATGTAAATATGTATAAGAAATCCGCAATAATTATTTGTTTATTTTCAATGATTTTTGCTCAAGACGCTGTAGAACTTGAGGAAAATAAACATTTTAACTCATATCAAATTAATTTAGATCGATTTAAACAGCTTAATGAAGATATAACCACGCCAAATACGTATAGAACTGCTGCTGGATATCCAGGACATGAATATTGGCAAGTTAGAGCAGATTACGATATGAAATTACGTATCGATGATAACAAGCAAAGACTTTACGGTGACGAAACAGTTACCTTTTATAATAATTCACCAGATGCACTGAACTATTTATGGATGGAACTAACGCAAAATGTTAGAGCCTTAGATTCAGATTCATACAAAATCCAATCTACTGGAGACTTATCAGCACAGCGCGGTAATGAGAAAATGGTAATTGGAAGTACAGTATCATCAAGAACGTTAGAAAACTTTTACCGTGACTTTGATGGCGGTTTCAAAATTCAACATGTAAAAGATGAAAAAAATAAAAATGTTCCATATACAATAAATAAAACAATGATGCGTATTGATGTACCAGAGCCAATCCAGCCTGGAGAATCCTATACTTTCAAAATAAAATGGTGGTACAATATTAATGATCATATCAGGGATGGTGGAAGATCAGGATATGAACATTTTGAGGATGATGATAACTATATTTATACTATAGCACAATTCTTTCCAAGAATGTGTATGTACAACGATGTTTATGGTTGGCAAAATAAACAATTCTTAGGTAGAGGTGAATTCACATTAATTTTTGGTGATTATGACGTTAAAATTACAGTACCTGAAGATTTCGTGGTTGGTGCAACTGGAGCATTACAAAACCCCGAAGAAGTGCTTACTGAAGCTCAAATAGAAAGACTTGAAAAGGCAAAGAAATCAAAAGAGCCGGTATTAATCGTTACAGTAGATGAGGCTTTAGAAAACCTTCAAACAAAAACAAGCAGACAAAAAACATGGCATTTTAAAGCAGAAAATGTAAGAGACTATGCGTTTGCTGCTTCAAGGAGATATATCTGGGATGCTATGGGTGTCAAGGTAGGTGATAATACCGTAATGGCTATGTCCTACTATCCAAATGAAGCGAACCCTCTTTGGGGACAATATTCAACAAAAGCAGTAGCACATACTGTTGATTTTTATTCAAAGTATACATTTGATTATCCATATCCTGTTGCTATTTCAGCTCATATTGATCGTATGGGAATGGAATATCCAATGGTTACATTCAATGGATATCGCCCAGAAGAGGATGGTACATATTCCGAAAGAACAAAAAGAGGATTAATTGGAGTAATTATTCATGAAGTAGGACACTTTTGGTTTCCTATGATTGTTAATTCTGATGAAAGACAATGGACTTGGATGGATGAAGGATTAAACTCTTTTATGGATGATTTAGCTGGAAGAGCATGGGATTCAGAGCTGTTTCACCCAAGAAATAATCAAGACTATATTGTGAGATATATGCGAGGAGATAAGTCAAATATTATGCCTATAATGACAAACTCTGAGTCAATTTATCAATTTGGTGCAAATGCATATGGTAAACCTACAGTGGCATTAAATATTTTAAGAGATACTATTATGGGGCGAGAATTATTTGATTTTGCATTTAAAGAATATTCCAAAACGTGGATGTTTAAGCATCCAACACCATCTGACTTTTTCAGAATAATGGAAAATGCATCTGGTGTAGACTTAGATTGGTTTTGGAGAGGATGGTTTTTCACTAATGACCATGTAGATTTATCTATTGAAGAGGTCGAATGGTTTCAGTTAGAAATTGATCCTAAAAAGAAGAGAGCAGCAGAGAAGAAAGATAAAGAAGGTAAAAAATATTATGCTGCAATGTTAGATGAGAAAGATATCAAACAAACAGTGACAGATAAAGATCCAAAAACTCGTGACTTCTATGATTCTTATGATGAGTTTGCTGATATTACAGATGGCAACGAAAGAAGAAGATATGAAACAATGCTCAATGATGCTGATATTACAGATGAGATGAGAGCAAAAATTATGGAGAGAATGAGTGGAAAAAGTCAGTACGAGCAATTACTAGATGAATTATCTGATAACGAAAGAAGATTAGCAAAACGTAATGATCATTTTTATAAAATTAAGTTTAAAAATATTGGCGGATTAGTAATGCCATTAATTATTGAAATGACTTACGAAGATGGAACAACTGATGTTACAAGAATTCCAGTAGAAATTTGGAGATTTAATAGACCAGAAGTATCAAAAGTGTTTAAAACTGAAAAGAGAGTAGTTAGCTTTACTTTAGATCCTTTTAGAGAAACTGCTGATACGTTTAGAGATAATAATCATTGGCCTCCAAAAAATGAACCAACTCTATTTGATATTTATAAGTATGATAGTTCTTCTTGGTATGGCGGTTCAAACCCAATGCAAAGAGCAAAACAAAGAGATTCAAAGTAGAACTGGTATTATTAAATAATGTTTAAATTATTTTTTAAAATAATTTTACTTAATACAGTTGTTTTCAGTCACCAATTTTTTTTGACTACCACGGAAGTGCGATTAAGTGATAATCAAAAAAAATTAGAAATTACTATTCAAACATTTTCTCATGATGTAGAGGCATTATTAAAAAAAGCTGATTTCAATTTAGCAAACTTAGGTTCAGAGCGGGAAGATGAAAAGATAGATGATTTCTTAATCGACTATTTATCAAATAACTTTATTATCCAAGATCATTATTGGAGGTATCTAGGAAAAAAAATTGATGGAGACTTTACTTTATTTTTTCTTGAAATAGATAAATTTAATTCTCCTTCAAATGTCGCAGTCTTTAATACAATTTTTATGGATATGTATGTTAAGCAACAAAATATTATGAATGTCTATGGAACAAAAAGCGTACAATCATCAACAATGACTATTGAAGAGCCTGCTTTTAAGTTTGAGCTTTAGCAACTTCTTTATTACCAATATACCAGATATATATTCCACCTAACATCATTGCTACACACAGTAATTGTCCCATACTCAAGTTAAAAAGAATAAATCCTAAATGAGCATCAGGTTCTCGGAAGTATTCTATGAAAAATCTTACAAATCCGTATCCAAAAACGTACGCACCGCTATTAAATCCAAGTTGATTATGCTTATTAAATGAATTAATTACATAGTAAAGAATGATTCCTTCAAATAAAGCTTCATAAAGTTGAGATGGATGGCGTAGAATCTGATCCCCTGCATTTGGGAAATACATACCTATAGATGCTTCAGTTGTTCTTCCATAAAGCTCACCATTAATAAAGTTTCCAATTCTGCCAAAAAAATATCCTAAAGGTATGGCAGCAGTCAAAAAATCTGCTAATTCAAATAAATGTAAATTTACTTTTCTGCTAAAAAGCCATATCGCAGTAACTACACCAATAACTCCTCCATGATATGACATTCCAGCAATACCTGTAAATATCCAACTACCATTATAATATTTAAAAGGAATAAGGATTTCCAATGGATTTGATAAATAATATTCAAAATTATAAAAAATGACATACCCAAATCTTGCTCCAATCAATAAACCGATGAAACACCAAGATAGTAAGTCTTCAAATTGCTCAAGATTAATTTTATTAAATTTATTTTGTTTAATTTTTCTACTACAGAGGATATATACGACACCAAAAGCAACAAGATACATTGTTGAATACCAATAAATGGTAAGAGGACCAATTGAAATTAATACTGGGTCCATTTTGGAAGGTAAAGTTTGCCACCATGTAAGTAAATCCATACAGAAAGATACAAAAAATACTTTGTAACCTAAAAAAAATTATATAACCTCGAATACAAATTATGATTTTATCAGGAAAAGAAATTCTTAAACGCAAAGATAAAGATATTATCATTGAACCATTCAATAAAAATCAAGTCAATCCAAACAGTTATAACTTAAAATTACACAACGAACTTATGGTGTATGAAAAAAGTCCATTGGATATGAAAGAAGATAACGCTGCTCAAAAAATAATTATTCCAGCAGATGGATTATTATTGGAAAGTAGAAAACTATATTTGGGAAGAACTGTAGAATACACTGAAACCCATAATTTAGTACCTATGTTGGAGGGAAGATCATCTGTTGGAAGATTGGGCCTATTTGTTCACGTTACAGCTGGATTTGGAGATGTTGGATTTAAAGGTTATTGGACTTTAGAAATTTTTTGTGTTGAGCCAATAAAAATTTACCCGTCTGTTGAAATTTGTCAAATTTTCTATCACTCCGTTGAAGGCGAGGTAGATCCATATAAAAGTGGAAAGTATCAGGGTAATAAAGATATTCAAACAAGTATGTTATATAAAGATTTTAAAAAAGATGAATAAGCTTTTAACGTACCCTATTATTCTATTAATAAAATTTTATCAAACTTTAATTTCACCGCTTTTAGGTTCAAATTGTAGATTTCAACCAACATGCTCTGAGTATTGTATTGAATCTTTAAAACAGTGGGGATTATTCAAGGGTCTTTATTTTTCAGTTAAAAGAATTTCCAAATGTCATCCTTGGGGTGGAAAAGGTTATGACCCTGTACCAAAGAAAGATTAAATATCTAAATTAGTTGTGTTCTACAAATTCAAATTGATCCTTGGTGTATCCTAGATCAATTAATGAAGACATAATTTTATCATAATCTTCATTAGAAATTTGTGACGATCTGCCCATAATCCAGCCCATGGTATTTTTTGGGTATCCGACAGCCATATATTCATAGTTTTCATCTACATAAACTATTTTGAATGGAAACTTCATAAATGGCACAAACGGTTTCCTCATTTGTATGGTCCATTCTGCATTAGAAGATTTATCAATAACGGTACCTTTTTGCTTTATTTGCCTTTCTTTGCCATCTTTAATGGCATCATAGGTAATATCAATGGTCCCATCATTATTTAAAGCGTATGTATCAGAAGAATTTGTGGCACCTTTCTCTATCATATTAGGCACCAGAGCAATAACAAACCATTTACCCATAAATTTTTCTAAATCGACAAATTCAACTGTTTTCATTGTATCAGCTCCTTTTAAAAAACTAACAAAAATTAAAAATAAGATTAGTAATGTTTTCATTTTAGATATCTACTCCAATTTTTTTATATAACATGCTCAATACAAAATATAATACTACCATTATTGAAATTGAAAGAAACATACTTGGAATAAAATTTATTTTTTTTAAAAAATAGGGTAATGTTATAAAAAAAGATAAAGAAGGCATAATCATTGCAAAAACTCCATAAGCAAAATTAATAATTTTATCAACATCTCTTGTTTCAAAATAGAGCCAAGAAATTGTAATTAGAGAAATCATAGGCAAAGAAACGATGATTGCCCCTAGAAGTGTATCTCTTTTTCCAATCTCGGACGCAACAAATATGATTAGTGCTGATATTAATATTTTTGCTATATTGAACATCATTAAAATTATGGAATTAAATAATATATATCTAGGGTTTGCTTTAGCAACATTTGCAGGATTAAGTACGGGTATTGGAAGTGGGTTAG
This sequence comes from uncultured Fidelibacterota bacterium, assembly GCA_902578385.1. GTDB lineage: Bacteria > Fidelibacterota > Marinisomatia > Marinisomatales > Marinisomataceae > Marinisoma. Next base: position 233,414 of record CACHCR010000001.1, read on the forward strand.
CTCTCTTTACCCGTTCATTTAATAAAAGATTCTTGGCAATTGCGCTTGGATTATCTGCTGGAATTATGATTTATGTATCTTTTGTGGAGTTGATGCAATTATCATTTGAATCTTTAATGGCAATCTATGGCCAGAATTTTGGAAAACTAATAACTGTTACTGGATTTGTAGTTGGGTTGTTATTAATGCTTCTTATTGATCAGTTATTTGATCATCAATCTATTGCTGACTTTATTTCCAGATCAGAGGATAAGAATGAATCTGCACTTATTAAAGCAGGTATTTTCTCTGCTATCGCTTTAGCAATTCATAATTTTCCAGAAGGGTTTGCAACATTTACTGCTACAGTTTATGATCCTGCAATAGGACTAACCTTAGCATCTGCCATAGCTGTTCATAACATTCCTGAAGGTATAGCTGTTTCAGTACCTATATACTATGCTACTAAAAGCAAACGTAAAGCTTTTTATATCTCATTTTTGTCTGGCCTTGCAGAGCCATTTGGAGCATTAATTGGTTTTCTAATTTTTAGAACTGTATTTAATGAAGCATTATTTGGAATATCATTTGCATTTTGTGCAGGAATTATGGTTTACGTTGCACTTAATGAATTATTGCCTGTTGCTAAGGAATATGGTGAACCTAGTGACACTATTATTGGAGTAACTATTGGAATGATTATTATGGCTATCAGCCTTATTATGATGTATTCTTAATTAAGATTTGTAATAATTTTGGCACCCAGACCTTTAATTCTATACTCAATCAAATCTGAAGAATCTAAAGTAACATCACTTTCATTGATTTTCATACCTTTTTCTTCTGCTAGGTGTATTTTCCATTTTATTGCTTGTTCTTCTGAAAAATTAATTTTGGTAAAAATTCCTTTTACAATAGCTTTTTTAGTTTTGGCATCTTGAGGAAAGACAATAACATCGTCTTTTACCTTCACCCTAATTATTTGATTGGAATCATAATCCTTGATTTCAATCCAGCATCCTTTCATAGGACAAACATCAATAATTTCTCCTTCGACTATGATTTCTTGAGTTAAAAATTGCTCTGAATTCTCAATAATATTTGAGATTGATTCAATTGAATCATAAGAAAAATCAACACCGTAAAGATCAATTGATTGTTTATTATTGTTTGATGTGCAAGAGAATATGATAATTGAAAAAAGAATGAAAATTATTCGGGAAATCATAGCTTGCTAGTTATTTCTTTTGAAAGCGGTTTAACAGATTTGTCAAAAAATGCAACTAAATCACCATTTTCATCAACTAAGTATTTGCAAAAATTCCAAGTAGGTTTTTTTTCGTTCCAACCGTTTAAATCTTTATTAGTGAGCCAAGTATATACTGCACTTTGATTCTTACCTTTTGTTGTAATCTTTGAGAACATTTGAAATGTTACTCCATAATTCTTTTCACAAAAATCAGCAATATCTGCATCGGAACCTCTTTCCTGAAATAGGAAATCATTAGCTGGAAATCCTAGAACAGCAAGATTTTGACCATACAAGTCATGTAATTTTTGAAGACCTTCATATTGATATGTATACCCACAACTTGATGCAGTGTTTACAATCAGTACTTTTTTACCTTTGAATTGATTGAAAGATATTTCTTCGCCATCAATAGTTGTTGCTTTTAAATCATAAAAGTTTGCTATTGCTTTTGCTTTTTCTGTTGTATCAGCTGTTTTTTTCGCAGTTAAGCCGATTAGAAGGAAAACAATTCCTACTGTTAGAACAGAAACAAGACCTAAATTGCTAGTTAATAATGTTTTTATCATATTTTTTCTTAAATTTGCGTGCAAAAGTAACATGTATTTAATTAATAAAGAAGAATTATCTGGAACAGCTCTTTGGATTAAAAATAATTTTGAAGAAATATTTTTATGGTTTTCTGTTCTATGTATAGTTGTATCAATGTTATTTATATTCAAATTATATTTAAATCGACAAAGATGAGAATTTTATCTATTACATTAACATTTTTTATGTTTTCCTGCCAAGGAAATACTTCCGATATAAAAACTTCAGTTAATCAACCTCAATCAGAGCCAATTCAAGAGAAAAAACAAGTTACAAATGAAGTCATTTTTAGAGATGCTCAAGGAAATACCCTTTCAGATGCTCAAAAAGATAGTTTAGTGACAAATGTCGAAGGATTAATGGCCTTGAGAAGATTTGATGAAAATTCAAATACAGAATACATTCTTTTTAAAGATTATGAAGATTTGAGAGGATTTGTTCCAGACAAAGAAATTGAAAATTTAATTGAAGAAAATAGATTAAGAAGATCAGGTGGGCAAGGAGCCGTTCAAAATAAAAGAATTAATGATTTATGGAAAGATAAGCCTTTGCCTAATGATAATTTCATAATGATTGATGGCTCTGAATCATCTTTTGATGATTACAAGGGAAAACTTCTTGTTATAAATTTCTGGTATATAAATTGTGGTCCCTGCATTGTTGAAATGCCTTATTTAAATAACTTAGTAGAAGAATACAAAGATGAAGATGTTGAATTTTTAGCATTAACTTTTGATTCTGTATCAGATGTAAATACGTTCCTTGAAAAAACAAGTTTTAATTATCAGTTAGGTTCAGCTAGTAAAGAATTAATTTTTGGCTTTACACCAATCTTCCCTACGCACATGATTGTTGACGAAAATGGTATTATTAAAGATATCGCATTAGGCGCTCCAAGAGATACAAAATTAATTTTTAATAAATTGGTTTCTTTAATTGAAAAAAATAAAAAATAAATTCTATAAACCTATTTCATTGAGTAAATTTTTCTTATGAAAAAATATTTATTAGTATTTTTTGCAGCATTTTCTTTTCTTACTGCTCAAACCCATATTGTGCCAGAAGGGTATTCAGGTTTTTCCGCTTCATTCAATCATGATCAAAATGTTGATTTTTTTGGTGAAGGAAAGTTTGCCAGAGATAGTTATGGAAATGGTATTGGAGTTGGATATATTTATAACGGTACTTTTGGAATTGACTTAGGTTATGGTTACTCATTATATAATAGAAAAGATGTTTATGATTTTAATGTAGGAGATGATGAATCAAATTCAGAGGATGAAAACTTTAACTTTGTCGAAAATTTTCGATCTGAAAATTCAAATTTAGGCGATAAAACCTTTTCTTTTGGATTAACATACTATCTAAATGAAAGCCAAACACTTTTTGAACAAAATCTTCCAATTAATTTATCTTTAGGATTTAGATACGGAACTAAAAATTATAGTAGTGATGCCTTAAATTTTTTAAATCAAGATTTCTATGGGAAATTTTATGCTTTTGAATTAGGGGCATATAAAGAAATTGAAACTGATGCAAGTTTCTATATGATTCCTAGAATAAAGCTAAGTATTAGTAATGAGAAAAATATTTATGATTCGCTAGTTGTTCCTGATGACACTAGCGAAGATGGATCAGTGCCAAGCGTTGGAGGTTCTTTAACAGATTCCTTTAGGTTATCTAGTACTTATATAGAAGTTGCATTACCTTTCATTTTGCAAGGCACATCTGCTGGACAGCCATTTATTGAAACAAGCATTGCAAATAAATATGGCACGACTCATTTAGGTCTTAGATTTGGCTTCTTGTTTTAATTGAAAATATTTATTTATGAAACATTCATTTGATATTAATCCTGATATTTCGTTAGCTAAAACTTTGCCATCTAGCTTTTATCGAGACGACAAAATTTTTGATCAAATTAGAAAGAATATTTTTTTAAAATCTTGGCAATTCATTGATGATAATTCTCAAATTAAATTAAATAATTCATATTTACCAAAAACCATTCTTGATGGATTTTTGACAGAGCCAATTGTCCTAACTAGGGATAATAATAGTAAGATTCATTGTTTAACCAATGTTTGTACTCATCGAGGAAATATTGTAGCTATGGGGCCAGGAAAATCTAAAAAATTAACCTGCTGTTATCATGGAAGAACTTTTGAATTAGATGGTAGCTTCAGATCAATGCCTGAGTTTGAAGAAACCAAGAATTTTCCAACCGAAAATGATAATTTACATAGTTTCCCCGTTGAGAAATGGGGTCCATTTATTTTTGCAGGTTTAAATCCTTCTTTTGATTTTAAAAATGTTCTAAATATTATGAATGAAAGAATTGGATTTTTACCTCTAGATCAATTTTCTTTAGACTCTAATCTTTCAAAGGATTATTTAGTGCATTGTCATTGGGCATTATATTGTGATAATTATTTAGAAGGCTTTCATATTCCATTCGTACATGATGGATTGAATAAAGTTTTAGATTATAGTAACTACAAAACAGAGCTTTATGAACATTGCAACTTGCAAATTGGTTTTTCAGATGAATCAAATGAAGTATTTAATTTTCCTAAAGATCACATGGATTATGGAAGTAATATTGCGGCTTACTATTTTTGGGTTTTCCCAAATATGATGTTCAATTTTTATCCTTGGGGTTTATCAATCAATATTGTAAAACCTCTGTCCATAAATAAAACAAAAGTTTCCTTTCTTACCTATGTATATGATGAGTCTAAGCTTCATAAAGGTGCTGGTAATGATATAGATAAGGTGGAAAGAGAGGATGAGTTCATTGTTGAGAATGTTAATAATGGAATTCAGTCATCTTTTTACAAAGAAGGAAGATATTCACCTACAAGAGAGCAAGGGGTTCATCACTTTCATTGTCTTTTAGCTCAATTTCTTAATTCCAGTAAATAGCCTGCTGGGCTATCTGGACTCGAACCAGAATCATCCGAATTAACAGTTCGGTGCCTTGCCAATTAGACCATAGCCCAAATTATACTGCATAGGATGTAGAGCGGGAGAGTGTAGGTATATTGTATTGTATAGAATTGAGATATAAATATACATAGTGTATGAACCAATCAAGGATTTCCCCCGCCCCAACTAACTCATATTGACCTGTTAATTTAATTACAAGAATTTTAAAAAAACAAGAAAAAACCGACTGGTCGGTTTATTTTTTTAGAAAATAATGTTTTTAATAAATATTTTTTAAAAAAAGGAAGCAGCCCGTAGGGGGATCGAACCCCTGTTGCATGGATGAAAACCATGAGTCCTAACCACTAGACGAACGGGCCAAAAACGTAGCAAATATAGAACGAAGATATTATTTATACAACAGACTTATTTACTTAAGAATTGACATCCAAAGCATCTAGCAACTGACCGTTTTCATGCATTTCTACTGTAATATCGCAACCTCCAAGTAATTTCCCATTCACAAATAATTGAGGAAAAGTAGGCCAACCTGATAATTCAGCTAATGCAGGTCTCATATCTTCATGTCCAAGAACATTTACATCATGAAAGTCAACTCCGTAATGATTAAGAACACTTACTACAGTTTTGGAAAAACCACAAACTGGCATATCCTTTGTCCCTTTCATGAAAAGTACAATGTTATTTTCTTCGATAACTTTTTTGAAATCTTCTTTAAAATTCATGACTAAATTTATTAATATATTTTAAAAATTAAAGGAGTTATTAAACCAATGCGACTTTTTTCATGGAATGTTAACGGAGTAAGAGCAATAGAAAAAAAAGGATTTCTAAATTGGGTTGATAGTGTAGCTCCTGATATTCTATGCATTCAAGAAACAAAAGCAAATTTTGATCAACTACCAGATTCTCTTCAAAATATTGAAGGTTACCACGGATATTGGCATTCTGGAGTTAGAAAAGGGTACAGTGGTGTGGCTACATTTTGTAAAAGCGAACCTCTAGATGTTCAATATGGTTTGGGTATCGAAAAATATGATAAAGAAGGAAGAGTCTTAATTACAGAATTTGAGAACTTTCTGCTATATAATATTTATTTTCCAAATGGACAAAAGGATGAACATCGTTTACAGTACAAATTAGATTTTTATGATGATTTATTAGTTATTTTAAATGAACAAGTTGAGTCTGGAGTTAATGTTGTAGTTGCTGGAGATTGGAATACTGCTCACTTTCCTATTGACTTAGCAAATCCAAAAGCAAATGAAAAAAATTCAGGATTTATGCCAGTTGAAAGAGCTCAGTTGGATGAATACGTTGAAAATGGTTATGTTGATACCTTTAGATTATTTCACGATGAACCAGATAGATACTCATGGTGGACGTATCGTTTTGGGGCACGTCAAAGAAATATTGGATGGAGAATTGACTATTTTTTTGTAAATGAAAGTTTTGTTGATTCAGTTTTAGATGCTGATATTCATGAAGATGTGATGGGATCTGACCATTGTCCAGTATCAATAGAAATTGATAATAGTTATTAATTAACTATTTCTAGTATTGAAAAGTACAGGCTAGAAGTATGACCAACTCTTTCTCCGTTTAAACTATCAGGAAATTGAAATACAATAGAATTTTTAATCTCTCCATCATAAGGATCAAAATCATAATTTTTGAACTGAGAGTCGAACTCTTTTAAGTTTCTCCATTGCACATGTTTGTTGGTAAATCCATTTTGAAATTCATAATTAAGACTATTGATATTTTCAGAACAATTTTTATTAAAAATGGATTCATATAGTCTAATATAAAAAGGAGTCTTGTCTCTTTCGTAATTAACAGGAGTAGCTACAGTATTAAATGTAATCTCTTCATTAAATGGAAAGGATTGATTTGTAAACATTACAACGCTTCCCCCCATGCTATGACCAACAATCTGCCAATTATCAATTTCTGGATATTGTAAAATGAGGAGTTGTAATTCTTTTTCGAAATCTCTTGAAACATTGCCAGGACATTCATTCCAATTGTACTTATAAAAAAATGTGTTAATATTTTTTTTCACAAGATAATTAAATGGTTGTACCCATTCATGATGAATTTCGATCCAATATACTGGATAGAATCCATGTAAAGCTACTATAGCAGTATTGCCTTCTCCATTATGAACTACATTCATACCATCTGGAATTTTTTTAAGATCTTTGAAAGATAAATACTTGTCATCTCCATATGAAAAAGAAGATAAACAAATAAAAGCAAGAATTGTTGTCAGTGTGCGATTAAACATTATATATTGTGCAAAATTGTTAAAATGAATTTAAAAATACAATTAGTAAAAACTAAGGAAGAATACATAGATATCCTTGATATAAGAAAAAAGGTATTTATTGAAGAACAAAATGTTCCATTAAATATTGAAATTGAATATGAAGAAGATTCAAATCATGTAATTTGTTATCTAAATAAATTTCCAGTAGGAACAGGAAGATGGCGTAATACAAAAAATGGTATCAAGCTTGAAAGATTTGCTGTTTTAAAAGATTTTAGAAATAATGGTATTGGAAAAGAAATCGTAAATTTTATTTTATCTGAAATATCATCAAATAATACCATATATTTACATGCACAGGAAGCAGTTGTGGATTTTTATAAAAAGTTAGGTTTTAAGGTTTCTGGAGATAAGTTTTATGAAGCCGATATTCTTCATTCAAAAATGATTTATAGCTTAGAGATATGAAAGAATCATCATTAAAAAGATTATTTAAGTTTGTTTTAGCCCATTGGCCATTTTTATTACTGTCCACTGCAGCTGCTTTTTTCTTTGTTATCTTCAATAGTGCATCAATTTGGATAACTGCCACTATGATTAACAATATCTTAATTGATTTCAATGAAATGCTTATTGAAAATCAACGATTGCTAAGTTTAAATGATCTTTCAATGAACGATCGATTAAAACTTTTTTCAAATAGTCTGCTTTTAAAAGATACTGCGATTAATACGGTTTCTTCAGTATGTATTGCACTAATAGTAGTTTTCTCAGCGAAAAATATTTCTTTATACATTAAAAATATTACTCTTTCGATCGTGCAATATCGATTGATTCGTGATTTAAGAAATAAATTATATAGCCATTTTCATTATTTATCCCTTTCTTATTTCAATAAAAATAAGTCTGGAGAGCTGACTGCAGTTTTAGTAAATGATATTGATAATATGCGAAATTCATTATCTATAATGTTTCAAAAATTATTTGTTGAACCAATTAATATTCTAATTCTAATGAGTTTACTGTTTATTGTGAGTCCTAAGCTTGCCTCAATTGCTCTTTTAATTATTCCTATAAGTGGTGTCATAATTTTTGGTATATCCCATAGTATTAGAAGAAGATCAAAGAGAAGCCAAGCTCAATTAGCAGGAATGACTTCTATGATTGCTGAAACAATAGGTTCTATGAGAATTGTTAAAGCTTTTGCAACAAAGGGCTTTGAGATAAATAGGTTTGCTAAGGAGACTCAAAAATACTACAAGTTAATGCTTCGAAGAGATAGATTGAGATTTGTATCATCACCTGTATCTGAAACATTTGGCGCAACAATTGCCGCTTTATTATTATGGGTTGGGGCAAGAGATGTTCTTGTTCTGCAATCTATTAGCTCCGAAGATTTTCTAAGATTTATTTTATTACTTTTTAGTTTATTTCAACCTCTGAAAAACTTAACAAATGTTGTAAATGAATTACAAAACGGCCTTGCTTCTGCAGATAGAGTTTTTACAATTATGGATATAGAATCTGATATCGAAGATATGGATGATGCTATTACAATAGATGATTTACAAAACTCTCTTTCCTTCAATCAAGTATCTTTTTCTTATGGAGATGAAAAAGATAAAGTATTAAATAATATTAATTTTAAAATAAATAAAGGCGAGATTATTGCTTTAGTAGGACCAAGTGGTGCTGGGAAGTCTACATTAGTAGATCTTATCCCAAGATTCTATGATACCTTAAATGGTTCAATTGAAATTGATAATAAAAATATTAAGGAAGTTAAAATCAGTTCATTAAGATCATTAATGGGTATTGTTACACAAGAAACATTCCTATTTGATGATACTGTTAAAGCTAATATTGCATACGGATTAGATGGTATTTCTGAAAAGGAAATTGAAGATGCTGCTAAAGCAGCAAATGCGGACGAATTCATAAGAGAATTACCTGATGGATATAGTACTATTATTGGGGAGCGAGGAGTTTCATTATCTGGAGGACAAAAACAAAGAATAGCTATTGCAAGGGCAATAGTTAAAAACCCTCCAATTTTAATTTTAGATGAAGCTACTTCTTCGTTAGATAGTGAATCTGAAAAAAATGTTCAGTCAGCTATTGAGCATTTAATGAGCCATAGAACGGTAATTGTTATAGCGCACCGTTTATCTACTGTTCATAATGCAGATAAAATTTTAGTTCTTGAAAATGGTCAAATTGTTCAAGAAGGAAAACATGAAGATCTTGTAAATACTGAAGGTCTTTATAAACAGTTACACAAAATGCAATTTAGAACTTAAATTATTACTGTCTATGGGGAAACTTAAAGAACAACTATCGAAAAAAATACCTGACTGGAGATATAATTATCGTCAGTTGCTCGATGAGAAAGGTGATCACGTTACAAGTAGTGTTACCATTAATGCTGCATATTCTGGAATGAAGGGTGTCAAGGGAATGATTTGCGATACATCATCAGTTACTGCTGATGCTGGCTTGCATGTTAGAGGAAAGCACATTTTAGATTTAGTTGATTTAAAACCAGAAGAAATATTATACCTATTATTAATCGGAGATTTGCCAAATTCTGAAGAGCTTGTTGATTTACAGAAAGACTTAAATGAAAGAAGTGCAGTACCTGATTATGTTTGGGATGTTTTGTCAGGAATGCCAAAAGATTCTCATCCAATGGCTATGTTTAATACTGCAATTTTATCTATGCAAAAAGAAAGTAAGTTTGCTGAGGCTTATGACTTAGTTGTTTCAAAAGGTGATTATTGGGAAAGTACACTTGAAGATGGTTTGAACATTATTGCTAAACTTCCTGCAATTAGTGCTGCAGTTTATAGGCTTAGATTTGAAAAGGGTGAGAGATTAAAAGAAGGCGAATCTGATGATTGGTCAGAAAAGTTCTTACAAATGATGGGAATGGATTATTCTGAAGATATGCTAAAGATGATGCAACTATACTTAATGCTTCATTGTGACCATGAGGGTGGAAATGTCAGTACTTTTAGTGCATTAACTGTCAATTCTGCTCTTTCAGATCCTTATTATGCATTATCTGCAGGACTGAATGGATTGGCTGGACCATTGCATGGATTGGCTAACCAAAATAATTTGAAATTTGTTTTAGATATTATTGATCATTATAAAGGTGTTCCTTCAGATGAACAACTTAAAGAATTTTCATGGGATAGGTTAAACTCTGGAAAAGTCATTCCAGGCTATGGCCATGCAGTATTGAGATGTCCTGACCCTAGATTCACTGCTTTTATGAATTTTGGTAAACAACATATAAAAGACAGCGAAGTTTTTGATGTAGTTACAAAATTATTTGATATAGTTCCAGATGTATTAAAAGAGCATGGAAAAGCTAGAAACCCATGGCCTAATGTTGATGCTGCTTCAGGTTCTCTTTTATATCATTATGGTATTAAAGAATTTCAATTCTATACTGTTTTATTTAGTATGTCTAGATCTTTGGGTATTGTTTCACAAATGGTTCTAGCTAGAGCAATGGGTATTCCTTTAACTAGGCCAAAGTCTTTAACATATGAGGCATTGAAAGAGCTTTAATTTTTAATGCTAAAAAAAGATAAAGTAAAATTTATTATAAAAAAACTTGATGAATTTTATCCAGAAGTTAATCCACCATTAGATCATAAAAATAATTATACTTTGCTAATTGCAGTATTGCTTTCTGCTAATTCAACAGATAAATCTGTGAACAAAGTTACTCCCAATCTTTTTAAGATTGCCAATACTCCAAGAAAAATGTTACAAATACCTTATGAAGAATTATATCAAATAATTAAACCATGTGGACTTGGACCAGCAAAAGCTTCCAATATTTTGAGTTTATCAAAAATGTTAAATGAAAATCATAATGGCAAAGTACCAGATAATTTTGAAGAACTTGAAGAACTTCCTGGGGTAGGACATAAAACAGCTTCAGTTGTAATGTCGCAAGCTTTTGGTCTTCCAGCCTTTGCTGTTGATACCCATGTACATCGTTGTATGTATAGATGGGGGTTATCTAGTGGCAAAAATGTTGTTCAAACTGAAAAAGATGCTAAAAGATTATTCCCAAAAGAGAGATGGAGTAAGTTACATTTACAAATCATTTTTTATGGTAGAGAATATTGTCCTGCTAAGAATTTTAATCCAAATGACTGTCCAATCACAACTGTTGTTGGAAGAAGGTCATTATTTAAATAAATTATTATATCAATGAAATCAAAAAACACAACTTATTTAACAAAAGTATTTTCATTTTGTGCCGCACACCAGTACGGAAATAAAAAATGGAGTGATCAAGAAAATTGGGAAGTTTTTGGAAAAGATACTAGAGTACATGGACATAATTACACATTGCATGTAACGGTTACTGGAGAAATTAATCCAGATTCAGGGTTCCTTGTTGATTTGGGTCATTTAAAAAAAATTGTTAATGAACACGTTGTAGATGTATTAGATCATTCTCAGTTCGATAAAGATATTCCCTGGTTTGAGGGAAAACAACCTTCTACAGAAGTGTTGGTAGTTTTCATATGGGAAGAAATAGTAAAATATTTAGAAGGATGTACTCTACATAGAATTCGAATTGAGGAAACCCCAACAATTTATACAGACTATTATGGACCAATTGATGAATGATTTTCAAGAAAGATTATATCTTATTTTTGCTGGGATATTCATTGCTTCTTTAGTTGCTTGCAATTTGATATTTCAAAAATTCTTTACATGGAATTTTTTAGGATTAACCTTTGAACTATCAGTTGGTATTATAGCATATCCAATAACATTTTTAGTGACAGATCTTATTTCAGAGTTGTACGGGAAAAAAAGAGCCAATCAAGTTGTTATTTCAGGTTTTTGTGCTAGTGTCTTTACAACATTATTAATTTTTATATCTATGAATGCTACTGCTGCTGAATGGTCTCCAGTAGATTCTGCAACATTTAACAAAGTTTTTGGATTATCTGCACCTGCATTTATGGCATCAATGATGGCTTACTTAACCGCTCAATTTATTGATGTACGTATTTTTCACTTTTGGAAAAGATTAACTAAAGGAAAGCATTTATGGCTAAGAAATAATGCCTCCACTATGTTCTCACAATTAGTTGATACTTCAATGGTATTATTAATTCTTTGTTCAGCTGGTGCAATTGGTTGGGAAAGATTTGGAAGTTTGTTACTAATGGGATGGTTGTTTAAAGTTTTAGTTGCCTTAATCGACACACCGATTATCTATTTCTTATTATGGGTTCTAAAAGATAAAATAAGGCCAGCAAGTTATTTGGAGGAAAAATGAACGAAGATAAACGTAAAAAATTAGAAGCTAATACAAAAAATTTATTAGAGCTTTTAGGAGAAGATCCTTCTAGAGAAGGGTTAGTAAATACACCTAAAAGAGTAGCAAAAGCATGGGATTTTTTAACAAAAGGTTATAATGAAAATCTTGATGATTTAATCAATAACGCGATTTTTGAAGGCGAATCCAAAGATATGGTTATTGTAAAGAATATTGAGTTCTATAGTCTATGTGAACATCATATGATACCATTTTATGGAAAAGCTCATATTGGATATATTCCAGATGGTAAAATTATAGGATTGTCTAAACTTGCTAGGATTACTGATCTTTTTTCACAAAGGCTTCAAGTTCAAGAACGTTTAACTAATCAAATCGCACAATGTCTTCAAGAAGTTCTAAAACCTCGCGGTGTTGCAGTGGTTTTAGAAGGAAAACATTTTTGCATGCTTAGCAGAGGTGTTCAAAAACAAAATAGCATTGCTACAAGTAGTTCAATGTTGGGTATCTTTAGAGAGAAAGAATCAACAAGGAATGAATTTTTAAAACTGATTGAAATGAATAACATTTAGGATTTTTTTGAAAAAATATCAATTAATAGTTGTTGGAGGGGGTCCTGGTGGTTATACAGCAGCTTTTAGAGCTGCTGAGCTTGGAATGAGTGTTGCAATAGTTGATGATAATGATCTTGGAGGTGTATGTTTAAATTGGGGATGTATTCCAACCAAGTCATTGTTAAAAAATGCTGAAGTTTTTGAACTAATTAATGATGCGAGTTCTTATGGAATTGAAATAGGAAAGCCCAAAGTTCATTTTGATAAAATCATTGATAAAACTATTCAGGCAAGGAAAAGATTATCTAAAGGCCTCCATTTTCAAGTAAGAAAGTTAGGTGTAGATTTTTTCCCAGGTTTTGCATCTTTTATAAATCAAAACTCAATTGAAGTAGATGGGAACACTCTTCATGGGGATACATTTATTATTGCAACAGGTTCAAAAGCGAAGCACTTGCAGTCCTTAGATCATTCGAGCAAAAATGTAATGACTGCAAAAGATATTTTTAATTTGAAAAAATTACCAAAAAGCATGACAATTATTGGAGCTGGTGCCATTGGAGTTGAGTTTGCTTATTTTTTTAATGCTTTTGGGACAAATATTACTCTTTTAGAAGCTCAAGAAAATATTTTACCTAATGAAGATCTTGATGTTTCTCAATGGATGCATAAGGTTTTAAAAAGAAAAAAAATAGATATTCAAACCAATACTCTAGCGACAGAAATTAATGATGAATATGTATTAGTATCTATTGGAGTTGAAGGCAATTCAAAGGGTTTTGGGTTAAATAAAATTGGTATAGAAATTGGACCAAATCAGCACATAAAAGTTGATAAAGATGGAAAAACTAATATTGATAATATCTATGCTGTTGGTGATGTTGTAGGTCCTCCTTGGTTAGCCCATGTTTCAAGTACTGAAGGCCTATATGTTGTTGAACATATTTCGAAGCTCAATCCAAAGAAAATTGATTATAATTGTATTCCTGCATGCACCTATTCAAAGCCAGAAATTGGCTCTATAGGTTTAAGTCAAGAAATGTTAGATAAAGATGGAATTGATTACAAAGTTGTAAAATCATTTTTCAATGCAAATGGTAAAGCTGTTGCTAGTAGTTCAACAGAAGGATTTATTAAAATTTTAGTATCAAAAGATAACTATGTTTTAGGAGCTCATATTATTGGTTCTAATGCTACAGAAATGATTTCTGAGTTTAGTTTAGCAATGAGAAATAAGTTGTCAGTTGAAAATATTTTAGATTCAATCCATCCACATCCAACTTTTTCAGAAGCTATTTTTGAAACATTGATGCAGTTAAAATAAATGCTCACTCAAATTCAAGATTTAAAAAGAAAAAATTATTTAGATACACTTCAAATCCAAGAAAGTTTACGAAATCAAGTTTTAAAAAATGATTCTAATAATTTCTTAATCATTGTTGAACATAATCATGTTTATACTCTTGGGAAGAATGCAAATTCTAATAATGTTTTAAACAAAATTTGCGAAATTATACCAACTCAAAGAGGAGGTGATGTAACTTATCATGGTCCTGGACAATTAGTTGCATATCCTATAATAAATCTCAAAAAAAGAAAAATTGGAGTTAAGTCTTATGTTGCAATGATTGAAAAATTAATATCAAATATTTTATTTGATTATGGCCTTAAACCTCATGTCCCAATAAAAGAAACTGGTGTTTGGATTGACGATAGAAAAATAGCTAGTATAGGCATTCATGTTTCTAGAGGAGTCACAATGCATGGATTAGCCATTAATGTAAATACTGATCTTACTTATTTTGATAATATCATTTCTTGTGGAATTGAAGGAGTTAAAATGACTTCTATGGATAAAGAACTTGGAAAAAAAATTCGAATGAACGATATTAAAAAGAGTTTAATCACTCATTTTAACCAAATATTTAAAGATTAATGATTCATACTAAACTACATAAGCCAAAAATTAATATTTCAACTGATGAAAATTATAAAGCCGTTAAAAAAATGGTCCAGGAAAGCTATCTCAACACTGTTTGTGCAGAAGCAAGATGTCCTAATATTTATGAGTGTTGGAATAGAAAAACAGCAACTTTAATGATTTTAGGCGATACATGTACAAGGGCTTGTGGTTTTTGTTCCGTCAAAACAGGAAAACCTACGTGGAACGATCCATTGGAGCCAATTAGAGTTGCACAAGCAGTAAAAAAAATGGGTTTAAGACATGTAGTTATTACATCTGTAGATAGAGATGACTTAAAAGGAGATTTTGGAGCTTCGATTTGGGCAGATACAATTATTAAAACCAAAGAGATTAACCCTAATTGTACTGTAGAAGTGTTGACTCCAGATTTTAAGGGTTTTGATCCAGCACTTACAAAAGTGTTTGATGCTGGCCCTGATATTTTTAGTCATAATGTAGAATGTGTTGAGCGTATTAGTAAAGCAGTTAGAGCTCAAGCAGTATGGCAAAGATCACTTGAAGTCCTAAAAAAATCTATTCAATATGGACTCAGAACCAAAACAGGAATTATGGTTGGACTTGGAGAGGATGTTAATGAGGTAAAGAGCACTATGCAGCAGGTTGTAGATTTAGGGGTACAAATTTTTACAATTGGACAGTATCTTCAGCCAACTAAAAATCATTTGAAGGTCAAAGAGTATGTATCCAAAGAACAGTTTGAAGCCTATAAAGATTATGGCTATTCTATTGGATTTAAAGTAGTAGAGTCAGGCCCATTAGTACGTAGTTCATATCATGCAGATGAGCAAGCAAGAATGGTATTTAATAATGATTAATAGATTAATAATATTTCTAGTAATATTTTTCTTCAGTGTGTTTATTTCATTTATTGCAGTTAACGGAACCAATGAAATTTATGGTAAAAAAGAAGTTCAAAATATTACTTATAAATTGCCAGATTCTTGGATAGCAAATATTTCAGATAAGCAGTTTAGACTTTTAGAACTATCATTAATTGATGGTAGTGATTTTAATGTAGTATTATTTGCAAATATTCAAGGAACTGCAGATCAAAATATTGATAGATGGATTAATCAATTCCAAATTGAAGATTCAAATATTGAAACAATAAAAGATACTTTAAGTTCAAAATATATAAGTACAGTTGAGCTTTATGGAACCTATGAAGTACCAAATATGGTAAATCGTAATGCTCCTAAAGAACTTAGGCAAGAGTATGGTCTTCTCGGAGCGGTAATAGAGTTTGGTAATAGTATTTATTTTGTTAAAGCTGTTGGAAGGAATGATTTAATTAAAGCTAATAAGTCTAATTTTAATGATTTCATTTACTCTATTTCATTAAAATAGCATACTTTAATGCCATTATGGCATAGATTTAACATTAAATATCATATATTTTATATAAAATAAGAAAGGCATAGTTTTTGCAACTATAATATCATGAATATGGAAACAAATAAACAATATCCAGTAATGCCATTAAAAAATACGGTATTATTCCCACAACAGGTAATACCAATTTATGTTGGCAGAGAAAAATCTTTGAAGTTAATTGAAGATCTTCCAAGTGATAATAAATATCTTGTTGTTGTTGCCCAACAGGATGGCTCTATTGAAGATCCGAAAGAAGATGATTTATATTCATATGGTACTTTAGCACTAGTGCTTAAAACATTCGATATGCCTGATAACAGTAAATCTGCAATAGTTCAGGGTGTAGATAGAGTAAAAATTTTAAAATTCAATCAGGGTGAGTCATATTTCATGGCTGATATTGAGAGAATTCAAGAATCAATTTCAACACCTGATGTTCAAATAGAAGCACTTGCAAAAAATTTAAAAAATTCATTTACCGAATTAATTAAAATTTCACCAAATCTAAATGAAGAGCATGCTGGAATGCTTGCTAATATTGATAGACCATCAAGGTTAGCGGATAGAGCAACCTCACTACTATCAGTTTCAAATTCTGAGAAACAGGAAGTTTTAGAAGAATTAGATATTAGAAAAAGAGTTGAAAATGCCATTAATCTATTACAAAAGGAAATTCAAAGAATAAAACTTGGAGAAGAAATTCAGTCCGAAGTTCAAGATGAAATATCTAAAACGCAGAGAGAATATTATTTGCGTGAACAAATGAAAACAATTCAAAAAGAATTAGGTGAAGATAGTCAAACTGTAGAGCTTGATGAATTAAAAAAGAAAATTGAAGATGTTAAAATGAGCGATGAAGCTAATAAAGTAGCTAATAAAGAGCTTGATCGATTGGGTAGGATTTCTCCTCAATCACCAGAATATTCAGTCGCTAGAACATATTTAGAATGGTTAACAGAATTGCCATGGAGTAAGTCAAGCAAAGATAATTTAAATGTTAAAGAAGCTCAAAAAACTTTAGATCAAGATCACTACGGACTACCTAAAGTTAAAGAAAGAGTGTTAGAGTATTTAGCTGTACGATCATTAAAGAAGAAAGTAACTAAAGAAGAAACTGTAAGAGGACCAATATTATGTTTTACCGGCCCTCCTGGAGTTGGAAAGACATCTCTTGGAAAGTCTATTGCTAAATCTATGGGTAGAGAGTTTGTCCGAATTTCTTTAGGAGGGGTTCGCGATGAGGCTGAAATTAGAGGACATAGAAGAACTTATATTGGTGCACTTCCTGGACGAATCATTCAATCACTTAAAAAGGCAAAAACTAACAACCCTGTATTTATGTTAGACGAGATTGATAAATTAGGTTCAGATTTTAGAGGGGATCCATCTTCAGCAATGCTTGAAGTTTTAGACCCTGAACAAAACCACGCATTCAGTGATCACTACCTTGAAGTAGATTTTGATTTAAGTAAAGTTATGTTTATTTCAACTGCAAATTATCCAGATAATATTCCTCCTGCTTTATATGATAGAATGGAAATGATTGATTTCAGGGGATATATTGATGATGAAAAAGTACAGATTGCTAAAAAACATTTAATTCCTAAACAGATTAAAGAAAATGGGCTTACCACTAAACAGGTAAAATTCAACGATACTGGAATTAAGGAAATTATTTCTTCATACACCAGAGAATCAGGTGTTAGAAGTTTAGAACGAGAAATTTCTAATGTTCTTCGAAAAATAGCTGTAGATGTAGTTAACAAAAAACTTAAAACAGCTAGTATATCTAAAAAAACTGTAAATGAAT
This sequence comes from uncultured Fidelibacterota bacterium, assembly GCA_902578385.1. GTDB lineage: Bacteria > Fidelibacterota > Marinisomatia > Marinisomatales > Marinisomataceae > Marinisoma. The sequence goes on from CACHCR010000001.1 coordinate 251,496, forward strand.
ATCTTGGTATTCCAAAATTCCAATCAGATTTAGCTGAAAGGACTACTAAGCCTGGAGTAGTAACTGGAATGGCATGGACTGCTGCTGGTGGAGATATATTATTCATTGAATCTAGCAAGATGAAAGGTAAAGGCGTTTTAACCTTAACCGGTCAGCTGGGAGATGTTATGAAAGAGTCTGCTTCAGCTGCATTTACTTATGTAAAATCCCATACAGATATTTTAAATCTTAAAGATGATTTCGCGGATAAAATGGATATTCATGTTCACTGTCCTGCAGGAGCAATTCCAAAGGATGGACCTTCAGCTGGAGTTGGAATGTTTACCTCACTTGTGTCATTATTAACTAATAAGCCAGTTAAAAGTAAAGTAGCTATGACTGGTGAAATTACCTTGAGAGGGAATGTATTAGCTATTGGTGGAGTAAAAGAAAAAGTAACAGCTGCTCATAGAGCTGGTATTAAAACAATTATCCTTCCTCACGCAAATAAAAGAGATCTTGAAGAAATTCCAGATCATATCAAAAAAGATTTATCTTTTCACTTTGCTAAAGAAGTGATGGATGTAATTGATGTAGCAATTCCTAATTTGAAAAAGTAGTTTGAATTAAATAACTTGATAAAAAAAGGCTACAATAAATGTAGCCTTTTTATTTTTAGCAAGCCGCTACAAAAGCTATAATACTCAATACTCCTAAAAGAATCATTGGAGGTATTGGTATTTCATCAGTAAATCCTCTTACCTTGTTAAGAACAACAATGCAAATAGTTGTTACAAGCCCAATCCCAATTGAACAAAGAACAACACTTGCAGCTGCTGGTTCTAAATTTCGTGACATGAATGCAATTAAAGCAACTGCTAAGACCATTCCTCCAAGAGCTGATCGAATTGCTGCAGCAGGATTAACTGCTTCTTCATGAAGTTTACCCATTGAATTTTCATTAAATTTTTTAGGAGCAATAAACTTAAATAATCCTAAAAGTGTTAATGCAACTGCAATGATTGTAAATGCTAAACTTGTTTCCATTTTTATCCCCTTTTTTTTGATTTTTAAACTTTAGGAATATAAACAAATTTTTTTGGAATTTCTTGTATTGTAGTTTAACTTTTCGACTCGGGCGATTAGCTCAGCTGGTCAGAGCGCCTGCTTTACACGCAGGATGTCGCAGGTTCGAATCCTGCATCGCCCACACTCTATCTATGAAAAATTTCTTTTACCTAATCATCTTTTTATTTTTTCAAACAGCTATTCTTTCTCAAAATGTTACTATGGTAAATCCATCAGATAATATCGGTATTGATAAATGGAGGATTGTTAATGATGGTGTTATGGGAGGTATTTCAAAGTCTAATATTTATTTAAACGAAGTAAGTAATATTATTTTTGCAGGCAATGTTTCTTTAGAAAATAATGGTGGATTTGCATCTATTAGAATGGGTTATGATGGTAATCAATTAAAAGGAATATCTAAATTTTTACTCAGAGTAAAAGGCGACGGTAACATTTTTAAATTTCGACTGACAATGAATGGTAGTTATGCCAATTATTCTGCAGATTTTAAAACTATAAAAGACCAATGGATGAATGTTGAAATTCCATTAGAAAATTTTAAACCATATTATTTTGGTAGAAGTATTCGAGCTCCTAAACTAAAAGTGCATAGAGTAAATTCTCTTGGCATTCTTATTTCTGATAAGCAGGAAGGAAATTTTTCTTTAGAAATTGAACATATTAAAGCTTTATAATTAGATTATCGTTATGAAGTTGGGGAAATTCTTAACAAAATTTATAATTCTTTTATTCATAGCGATAACTATATCCTGCTCTGGTGGTAGTTCCACACAATCAGTTGAAGATGTTGGAGATGATACGCCAGGTGATAACACAGGAGGAGATTCTGGTGGTATTATTCCAGAGCCTGTAGCAAGTTTCACAATATCTTCAAATGGCGGAGAAGCTCCTATTGATATCACTTTTACAAGTACTTCTACTGGAGAAGTGAATTCATGGTTTTGGAATATTGATGATGATAGCGATATTGAAAGTCTGTACTCTACATTTACTCATAGATATGAAAATGAAGGAACTTATGATGTAACATTAACAGTTGTAGGACCTGGAGGACAGGATTTATACACTGAAAGTGATGCTATATCAATTACGGAGGCTGATACTTCTACTGAAACAGGTTTATTAAGCAAAACTATGTCTTATGATGATGAAACTAGAGAATACTTAATGTATATCCCAACTAGATATGATCCTAATTCATCAACTCCAATCCTTTTTGCTTTTCATGGGTTCGGAGGATACAATCAATATTTTATTAATACAGCAGATTTCAGAGCTTTAGCAGATCAATTCAATTTTATTGCAGTTTATCCACAAGGTCTAGTCTGCGGCGATGGAACTACCTGGAATACTAATCCCCCAGGAGGAGATAATAAATGTAGTCAAGATGACATTGGGTTTTTTGCTGCACTTTTGAGTGAAATTTCAGCAAGCCATAATATTGATTCATCAAAAGTGTTTTTAACAGGATATTCAAATGGAGCTGATTTCTCGTACTCTATGGCGTGTTATCAAAGTTCATTAGTCACAGCTATTGCACCAGTTTCAGGTTTAATGCCGATGGTAGATGCATCATCAGAATGCCAACCAAGTCATGCAACTTCAGTAATGATATTTAACGGTACAATTGATTATTCGAGACCCTACAATGGTATTGATGGATATATGATGGGTGTTGATCAAACAGTAGCTTATTGGTCTCAGTATAATAATACTGATTCTTCACCTCAAACCAATATTGTTGGAGACATAGAAAACTATACTTACTTAAATGGTGATAATAATACATCTGTTGATTTATTTAAGATTGTGAACGGTGATCACTACTGGTTTAGTTTATCTTATAATGGAAATTCCATGGAGGAGTTAATGTGGAATTTCTTCTCAAGTAATTAGAACCACAAATAATGCCTTTACAGTAAAAAAATGATATATTGTATCTATGGAAAAAACTGCTATTATTGCGCTTGGTGGGAATGCTCTTTCAAATAAGAAGCAAGCTGGAACCATTCATGATCAATTCAGTAACACCAGAAAATCTTTAACTGAGATTACCAAATTTCTTAAAGAAGATTATAATATTTGTATTACGCATGGGAATGGTCCTCAAGTTGGTGATGAGCTTTTAAGAATGGACTTAACTCAAAATGAAGTTCCAACATTGCCGTTAGGAGTTTGTGTTGCTGGGACTCAAGGTACTATTGGATATATGATTCAGCAAACCTTCCAAAATATTCTAAATAAAGAAGAAATTGACAAAGAAGTTGTTACTCTTGTCACTCAGGTTGTTGTTGATCCAAGCCATCCTTCCTTAAAAGACCCAACTAAATTTGTTGGAAAACGTTTTTCAAAGCAAGAAGCGGAAGAGCGGGTGAAAAATATGGGATGGGTTGTTAAAGAGCAAGACCCAGGAGAATGGAGAAGGGTTGTACCATCTCCAGACCCTGATTTTGTTATGCATGGAATCAGTATAAGAACTTTAGTTCATGCTGGAATTATAGTTTTAGCAGCAGGTGGAGGTGGTATTCCAGTATATATTAATCAAGATGGTAAATTTGAAGGAATTGATGCAGTAATTGATAAAGATCTAACTGCTGCAAAACTTGGAAGAGTTATTCGAGCAGATGAATATTATATAGTAACTGATATTGATCAGGTTTATTTGAATTATGGAGAAGAGAATCAATCTCCAATCAATCAAATGACTGATATAGATGCCAAGAAATACCAAGAAGAAGGTCATTTTCAGCAAGGAAGTATGTGGCCAAAAATTCGTTCTGCAATATATTTTTTGAAACACCATGGGAAGAAAGTAATTATTACTAACATTGATCATTTGCAAGATGCAATTGACGGAAAAGCTGGAACAACAATTGTTAAAGGATAATGGATTTATTTTCTGCTAATCAATTGATGTGGACTGCTTTCATTGTTGGAAATAGCGCTCCTTTAGTATTTTTTTTATTTTATAAATATAGAATCATATCAAAAGAATTATTTAATCTTTATTTTTTAGGAGTTCTAGTTGGATTGTCATGGGAAATTCCTTTTGCATTAGCTGGAAAATCATTTCATTTAATTTTAATTGACTGGCCAATTGATTTACCTTTAGTAAGAAACATAACTTATTCATTTATTGATGGTTTGATTTTTTTCATTGGGGTTCTTTTAGCAAAAGCATATTTAAAAAATAGACACTTCCTTTACAAATTTAATTCTACAGCATTATTAATAATGATTATCTGGGGAAGTTTTTCTGAATTTCTAGTTGATCTAAACGGAAATGGCAAGCTTTGGTTGTTTATAGAAAACTGGTATAACCCAGTATTCGTAACAATTAATGGAAATGGTTTGACTATTATTCCTCAATTAATTTGGTTTGTAGCGCCAATTGTATATTATTTTACTGTTCTAAAATGTCTATCAAAGAAAATATAAGAAATGAAAAACGATATGAAAGATCACTTCTTTCTGAAGCGCATATAGCTAGATTATCTGATAATTTTTTATCCCAATGGATAAAATTTTCAAAAGAATTATCTTATCAATCAATCGGAATATATTATCCATTTGATAATGAAGCATCAACATTTGAAATAATGAAATACCTTCATTCAAAAAATAAGGATGTATTACTGCCAGTAATTGAAAATGACTTAAAAACACTTTCATTTGCTAAATATGATATCCAATCTAAACTCTTAAAAAATCATTTTGGAATTTTTGAACCAAAAGAAAAAGAGTTTGTTGATATTAAAGATATTGATATAGTATTAATACCTTGTGTTGCATTTAATGATAAATTATTTCGCCTAGGAATGGGAGGCGGTTTTTATGATAGAACTTTTTCTAAAAAATCATCAACCATTTTGATTGGTGTGGCATATAGTTTTCAATATGAAAGTGAGACATTTCAGGAAGAACATGATGTAAAGATGGACTATGTAATCACCCAAAAAGGTGTATTAAAATAATTAAACTGGCTTTGAAGCGTAGTAGATATTTACGATACCCAAAGATAAAGATTTTATTTTAATATTTTCGAAACCAGCTTTCTCTAAAATTAATTGAAATTCTTTTCCATGGGGAAAATGTTCAGCTGAGGTTGAAAGATATTGATAGGCTTGTTGATTTTTTGCAATCGTTCTTCCCAAGATAGGTACAATAAGTTTTGTATATATAAAATATCCAAATCGAAATACAAAAAAGGAGGGTATTGCAGTTTCAAGGATGATTAATTTTTTTCCAGGTTTTAAAACACGCTTTATCTCACGTAATCCCTGATTTAAATCTTCAAAATTTCTAACGCCAAAACCTACTGTCGCAGTATCAAAAGTATTATCTTTAAAACTCATATTTTCCGCATCCTCTAATTGAAATTTTACGTTAGGTGTTTCCATCGCTTTTTTATTTGCTAAGTCCAACATCATTGAGGCATTATCTATTCCAATGACCTCCACATCATCATTTGCGAAACACAATGCTATATCTCCAGTTCCTGTTGCGATATCAATTATTTTTCTTGGGTTATCTTGCATAGAAAGATTATATACTATTTTTCTCCAATTCTTATCCATATTTAATGTCATCATCTTATTGATTTGATCATATCTTGATGATATATCATTAAACATATCTTTTATTTGAATTTTCTTGGAATCTTGTTTTGATTTATCAGGTTTAATCATTTAAAAAGATAAAAAGAAGGGTTGGTAATTCACTAGACCTTTTTAAATGTTTATGATTAAAGTATTTATCCCTATTTTTTTGTATGAATAATCTCCCTAATCAATTTTTTTATTCCAAAAAAGAAGACAGGTTAAATGTTTTATCGCATGGCATAGGTTTCATCTTAAGTATTATTGGATTGATATTCTTAATTAATAAGGGATTAGATAATTTCTCCCTTACTTATTTTACAAGCTTATTAATTTACGGGCTAAGTCTCTCAACAATGTACATTGCTTCAACTTTATATCATCATTCAAAGACTGCGATAAATAGATATCGATTAAGAATGTTTGATATGGTCTCTATTTATATTTTGATTGCAGGATCTTACACGCCTTTTACTTTGATTGTATTGAAAGACGATGGGGGATGGATATTATTTAGCCTGATATGGTTTTTAGCACTGGTCGGGGTTATTTGGAAAGTTTTTACTGTTGGAAAATATAATCTAGCATCAACTAGTCTTTATATTTTTATGGGAGGGCTTTGGTTGTTTTTTCTTGATTCATTTATGAGCCAAATTCCTCCAAATGCTTTATGGTGGATTACTGCTGGATGTTTAACATATTTAGTAGGAGTGATTTTTTATTTATCTGATAAGAAAATAAAATACAACCATTTCATTTGGCACTTATTTGTATTGATAGCAAGTGTCTGTCATTATATCTCAATTTACTTTTACATTTAATCTATTTACCTTTGTAAAAATGAAAAAATATTCTGTTCCAAAAAATTTCAATTCATCTATTGGACATAATAGTCTAGATAATTATCAATCTTTAAGAAAGAATGCTAAGCAAGATTCAAACTCCTATTGGGAGTCAGTTGCAAAGCGTATTGATTGGTTTGATAAGTGGACAACTATTAACAATACAGATTATTCGAAAGCACATATCGAGTGGTTTTCAAATGGAAAACTAAATGCATCCTATAATTGCATAGATAGGCATATTGAAAATGGCTTCGGAGAAAAAACAGCCCTTATTTGGCAATCAAATGATCCTACTATCTCAACAAATGTCTCTTATAATGAATTATTGGAAAAAGTTTCATTATTTGCTAATGGATTAAAAAGAGCTGGAATCAATAAGGGAGATCGAGTATGCATTTATATGCAAATGATTCCCGAGGCTATTGTAGCGATGCTTGCTTGCGCTAGAATTGGAGCGGTCCATTCGGTCGTTTTTGGTGCATTTTCTAGCGATGCGTTAAAAAACAGAATTAACGATTCTGAATGTAAGTTACTTATTACGCAAGATAATGGAGTGCGTGGATTAAAATTTGACATTCCTATGAAAGAAAATGCAGATAAAATTGCAGATGAATGTCCTTCACTAAAAACAGTAGTAATGGTTGAACGTTCAGGTAATGATATGTTCATGAAAGAAGGTAGAGATATAACCTGGAATCAATTTGTAGATGGTTGTTCTAGTGAATGTCCCGCAGAAATAATGGATGCAGAAGATCCATTATTTATTTTATATACTTCTGGATCTACGGGAAAGCCAAAAGGAGTAATGCACACCACAGGTGGATATCTTGTCTATGCGTCACATACACATGAACTAGTCTTTGATTATCATCAAGATGATGTTTACTGGTGCACTGCAGATATCGGATGGATTACAGGTCATTCATATATCGTATATGGACCATTATCCAATGCAGTAACTCAGGTGATATTTGAAGGAGTTCCTAATTACCCAGATTTTGGAAGATTTTGGCAAATTGTTGAACAGCATAAAGTAAATGTATTCTATACAGCTCCAACTGCATTGCGAGCTTTAATGAAAGAAGGGGATGACTGGGTAACAAAATATGATTTATCTAGCTTAAAAGTTTTAGGTACAGTTGGAGAGCCTATTAAATCTCCAGAATGGCATTGGTATTTTAATGTTATTGGTAATGAACAATGTCCTATTGTTGATACATGGTGGCAGACTGAGACTGGAGGAATTTTAATGTCTCCAATTCCTGGATGTGTGCCAACAAAACCAGGATCAGCCACATTACCATTGCCAGGTATTATTCCAGCAATCTTAGATGAAGAAGGAAATGAAATTACGGAGAAGAACACTACTGGCTATTTAGTAATGACACAATCTTGGCCCGGACAAATGCGTACAGTATATGGTGATCACCAACGATTCATCGATACGTATTTTTCTCAAGCACCAGGAAATTATTTTACTGGGGATGGAGCGTATGTTGATGATGATGGATATTTTTGGATTACCGGAAGAGTAGACGACGTATTAAATGTTTCTGGACATAGAATTGGTACAGCTGAAGTAGAAGGAGCTATAGGTGCTGCATCTGGAGTAGCTGAAGCTGCAGTTATTGGATATAATCATGAAATCAAAGGCGAAGGCATTTATGCTTTTGTCACATTAATGACAGGAGTAGAAGCTTCAGCAGAGATTGAACAAGATATCTTAAGTACTGTGACAAAAATTATTGGTCCTCATGCAAAGCCAAGTGCTATTCAATTTTGTTCAGGGCTTCCAAAAACAAGATCTGGAAAAATTATGAGAAGAATTCTAAAAAAAATTGCCCAAAATGAAACGGATGATTTGGGAGACACTTCAACACTCGCTGATCCAAGTGTTATAGATAGCTTATTAAATAAATAAATTTTTTTTCTATTTCTTGTGAGTTAATATCCAAATCCGCCACCATGACACATTAAAATTTGTCCAGTGACATAGTTGGATTCAGGAATACAGAACATGTATATTGCTCCAGCAGCTTCTTGAGGAGTACCAGGTCTGCCTAAAGGAATCATTGTCTTAGCTGATTGAAACACAGCGGAATTCACACCAACTTTAATTTTGTTTCCTTCAATATCAATAAGCGATTCTTCTTTTTCAGCATCCGCATCAGTTAAGCGAGTTTTAATTAATCCAAATCCTACAGCATTGACGTTTACATTATATCGTCCCCATTCTTTTGCCATAGTTTTTGCCATTCCTACAACCCCAGCTTTTGCTGTAGCGTAATTTATTTGTCCAGCATTTCCAAACATACCAGATGTAGAAGAGATATTTACTACTTTTCTAAAATTGGTAATTCCATTTTCTTTTTCTTCTAAAAACAGTTTTTTAATGTGAGGTTGAGCAGCTCTAAGAATTTTAAATGGAGCAGTAAGGTGACATTCTAAAATTGCATCCCACTGTTTATCATCCATTTTTTGAATTACATTGTCCCAAGTGTATCCAGCATTGTTTACAATGATGTCTATTCCACCAAATGAGTCTAGAGCAGTATTAATAAATCGCTCTGCGAAGTCATCATCAGTAACGCTTCCATTGCAAGCAACTGCTTTTCCTCCCATATCCATGATATCAGATACAGTTTGATTAGCAGGATCTGCATCTAAATCATTTACGACAATGTGAGCACCATCTTTTGCTAACATTAAAGCCAACTCTCTTCCAATTCCTCTTCCAGAACCGGTAATTAGAGCTACTTTTCCTTGTAATTTTCTTTCCATATTAAAATCCTAACGATTTACCAATGATCTCCTTCATGATCTCAGTGGTTCCACCATAAATTGTTTGTACTCTTGAGTTTAAGTAAGCTTTTGCAATTGGATATTCTTTGATATAGCCATACCCTCCATGCAATTGTAAACATTGATCAACTATTTTTAGTTCGAGTTCGGTTAACCACCATTTTGCCATAGCAGCTTTTTCTGGAGTTAACTTTTTTTCATTTAATTCAAAAACACATTGATCGTAAAAGGTTCGTCCAATCTCAGCTTCAGTAGTCATTTCTGCTAATTTGAATTTTGAATTTTGGAAACTTCCAATTTTTTGTCCAAAAGCTTTACGATCATGGCAATATTGAATAGTTAAGTCTAATACAAATTCAATAACAGCAATAGACCCTGCTGCAATTGATAGTCGCTCTTTTGGAAGACTTTCCATCATATAATAAAATCCTTTACCTTCTTCCCCTAATAAATTTTCTTTTGGTACTTTTACATCTTTAAAAAATAGTTCAGCAGTATCTTGTCCTACTTGGCCAATTTTATCAAGCTTATTTCCTCTATCAAATCCCTCCATACCTCTTTCTAAAATAATTAGGCTGATACCATGAGCTCCAGCTTTGGAATCTGTTTTACATGCAACAATTACAAGATCAGCTAATAATCCATTGGTAATAAATGATTTACTTCCATTAACTAGAAAGTGATCTCCCATATCTTTAGCAAGAGTTTTTATGGCAGCTACATCACTACCTCCACCAGGTTCTGTCATTGCTAGAGCACCAATGGTTTCACCGCTACATATTTTTGGTAGCCAACGTTTTTTTTGTTCTTCTGTAGTGTGTCTTAGTAGATAAGGCACTACAAGATCGTTTTGAACTGAATGCCCAAATCCTGGATTTTCAGCTTTTACACTTTCTTCAATTAATATTGTGTTATAGCGATAGTCATCTAAGCCCATACCTCCATATTCTTCGGGTACATCAATACCAAAAAAATTATTGGATCCTGCCTTGAGCCAAATATCTCTAGAAACCATTCCGTCTTTTTCCCATTGCTCATTGTTTGGTTTCATTTCTTTTTCAAAAAAAGCTTTAGCTGCATCTTGAAAAATTAAATGTTCATCTGTCAAATTTTCTTTTTTCATATAATTTCCTTTTTAGTCATCAATTTTACCATTTTTTTTAATTTTTTGCTCTATTAGTTTTTAAAGGTAGTTCATTGACATTTAATTAAGTAAAGTGTACTTTACATCTTAACAATTTTATGGGGAAATAATGATTAATAATAAAGGTCTTATAACAACACTTGTTTTAGCAATTCTATCTACGTTTTATCTTGGAAGCGTTTGGAATGATTTTTTTGGTACTTTGAGCGTAAATGTATCTATGGATCGTCAACAAGCAATTAAAGCTGCATCAGATGCTTCAAAGCAATTTGAAATTTTAGATGATTCATTTGAGCAAGCATCTATATATAATTTTGACGATTCATTACGAAATTTTGTTGAGTTAAAACAAGGTGGTAAAGAAAAGTTTCAAGAGATAATCGATAACGATGTTTATTCACCATATAATTGGATGGTCCGTTCTTATAAAGAAGGTGAGATTATTGAAGCGATGTTTCAATTTAAGCCTGATGGAAGTCCTAATGGTTATAGAATAAAAATTCCAGAGGAATACGATTCAGATAGTCTCTCAGAAGAAGACGCCTTAGCATTAGTTGAACAAAACATTAATAATCAATGGTCTGGAAATTTTAGCGACTACAATCTTATAGAATCTTCATTTAAGGAAATGCCAAATGGAAGAATTGATCATTCTTTTCTTTTTGAACATAATCTTCAAGATATTGGCGATGCAAAATATAGATTACGAGCAACAGTATCTGGCTCAATTATAAATTCCGTAAGCCCTTTTGCATTTGTACCCGAATCATTTAAAAGAGAATTTGCCAATATTAGATCTGATAATGATACAATTGCTATTTTTGCCAATTTTGCATTCTTAGGAATCTACTTGTTGGGTATTGGTGTGACTTCACTGATAATTTTTTATAGAAATGGTTGGTTAAGATGGAAAAAGTCAGTTTTAGCAGCTGCATTTGTGGCTCTTTTTTCTAATATTCTTTTAAATCTTAATTTCTATCCTACTATTTGGATGGCCTATGATACTGCTTCCTCAAAATCTCAATTTCTATCTGAACAATTATTAGGAATGGTAGCCAATGGAATCCTCATGTTTTTTATATTGGCTGCATCATTTATCACAGCAGAATCATTAACAAGGAAAGCTTTTCCAAAGCATATTCAAATTTGGAAGACGTGGACTTCCAATGTTGCAAACTCAAAACGCGTTTTAAATGATACTATTTTTGCTTACCTAATTGTTCCAATTAAACTAGCTCTTGTAGGGGCATTTTATATTCTAATGGAAAGAAATTTTGGATTCTGGTCTCCAGCATCATCATCGTTTGATCCAAATTATTTAGCATCCATTTTCCCATGGTACACTGGTTTAGCCATATCTTTACAAGCTGGTTTTTGGGAAGAAATGTTATTTAGAGCAGTTCCAATTGCTGCAGGTGTATTAATTGGTCAAAGGTATAATATGCGTTTTACTGGGTTAATGGTAGCTATGGTAATCCAGGCATTAATTTTTGGTGCAGGACATGCTAATTATCCTGCGCAACCATCATACGCTCGAGTTGTTGAGTTATTTTTACCATCAATTGTGGTTTATGGTATGATTTATCTCCGATTAGGTGTTGTGTTTGGAGCTATCACTCACTATGTATATGATGTTGTATTATTTTCTTTACCAATTTGGTATTCCTCCGGATATATGTTTGACAAGTTCATGACTGTAATTGGGGGATTAATTCCATTGCTTGTTATTTTGTACTTCAGAATGAAACATCAGAAATGGTCTGATGTAGATTCTTCATCATTAAATGAAGGTTTTGTACCTACTCCACCAAAGAAAAAAACTTCAGAAGAAAAAGAAGTCGTTAATACAGTTCCAACCGCTTCAAATGTTTTAAACCCAAAAATTGTTGGAATAGCTCTACTTTTTGTTATTGGAATTTTTAGCACCTTTAAGCTGTCGAATGTAGAAGTTCCTGTTAACTCTCCATCAATTGAGAAAGAAGAGGCAATTTCAATAGCGAATCAATTCTTATCAGATAACGATATCACATTACCTGACGGATATAATGCCTATGCATTTGATGATAGCTCATATCCTGCATCTTCATTTATTTGGGAGGAGCTTGGACAAGAGACTTATTCATCATTACTAGGATCTTATGTGCTAGGTCCTAGGTGGAAAGTGAGGTTTGCAAAATTTGATGGGCCAGTTGAATCACGTGCAAGAGAAGTAATGGTATCCATGGATTTTGATGGAAATATACTGAGATTTAATAACAGGTTTCCAGAAGCAGAAGAAGGCAAGCAGTTAAGCAGAGAAGAAGCACAAGTCATTGCTGAAAATGCGTTATCTGAATATTTAGGAATGAATATATCTGCTGTGACTCTTACTAGCGCTCAGGAATCACAAAAGCCTAATAGGCTCGATTGGACATTTACTTTTACAGATAATAATGAGTTGGATTATGAGGGAGCTAAGCTTCAAAATGTTATCTCCATATCAGGTGAACAGATATCAGGATTTACTAAGTTTGTTTTTGTTCCTGAAGAGTGGGCAAGAATGAAACGAGATCGTGAAGGATTATCAGGTATTATAGGGACTTTATTTACAGTTCCTGGTGCCATCTTTGTAATAGGATTATTACTGATGAGGTCTTTTAAATTATTAATGGATCGAAAAATTAATATTAGGAAAGGTCTCATTTTTGGATCATTTGCTATTTTTGGAATTCTTAGTGTCTTTAATGATTCATCATTCCTTAATACTATGCCAACAAATCAACCTATTGAAAATTTGATGACTACGTACTACATATCTTCAATAGGTGGGGCGCTAATTGCTCTTGGACTGATTAATATATTATTGTATGGAACGCTCAATAAACTTGTAAAGCCTTCCATCAATAATATCAAAATGAAAGATGCAATTCTTGGAGGAGTAATTGTAGCATTAACCATGATTGCTTCATTAGTGTTAGCTGGTTCTTTTCAGCTAAATTTAAATCCTAATTTTGCAAGTTTTAATCTTACTTCATATTACCCTCTTTATGATACATTAAATGCATATACGTTTTTTGGACCTATTGCTTTTAATATTTTTCTTGCAGCAATGTTGTATGATATCACAAAAGGGTGGGGCAATGATATAAAAGGTAACTTGATTGCTTATATATTAGTTGTTGCAGTATTTACAGGTGACATAGGGTTTCAATATGATATAGCAAGCTCTATAATGATTGCACTGCTTTATGGAGCCTTAATTTTTACAATTTTTAAATTTATTATTAAGAATAACTATGCAATGATTCCATTTTATACATTATTTATGAGATTTTATGATAGATTTGCTGCTACTGATTTTGGTGCAGTATCATCTTATTCAAATGAATTATTATTTCTGGGATTATCATTAATTTTAGCATCATTTGCAATGGTTTCTCTGACTAAGAAACTATTTAATGTGAATGTAAAAGGATAAAATATATTATATTCCTTGGATGTCATATTTTAAAGGAAAAACAGTCATAGTAACAGGAGCTTCTTCAGGGATTGGAGAGGCTACAGCAAAAGATTTTTTATCAAAAGGTGCTAAAGTAATTTTAGTATCAAGAAGTGAATCCAAAATGCGTGATTCATTTAAAAACTTTAATCAGGATTTATTATCAATATACCCTTTTGATCTAACTAATTTACATGACATAGACTCTTTTGTAAAAACGCTGATTGAAAAAGAAGGTCCAATTGATATTTTATTCAATAATGCTGGAGTCAGTCAATTTGGATATTTTGAGAAAAGTGATTTAGCAGTTCTAAATAAAATAATGGAGCTAAACTTCTTTTCTGTTGTTCAGTTTACAAAATCAATTTTACCTCATATGATTGATAAAAAGTCTGGTCAAATTGTTACTAATACCAGTGTTGCAGGGTTAGTTGGTTCAAGAAACAGATCGTTTTATTCGTCTGCCAAATTTGCTCTACATGGATTTTTTGACAGTCTTCGATCTGAAATTATACAACATAATGTTCATGTTACATTAATTGCTCCAGGGAGAGTAGCAACAGATATAGGCATAAATGCTTTGACTGAAAGTGGACAACCATATGGAAGAGATGACAGGGGACACCAAAAAGGTTTAACATCGCCTGAAGCAGCCAAGAGAATTCTTAATGCTATAAAAAGCAAAAAAAGAGAAGCTGTTATTGCAAAATGGAATGATATTGCATGGTTAGCAGTCTATATAAGAAAATTTTTTCCTTCATTTTATTTCTTCTTAGCTAGAAGAATAGTAGCATAATTTTTTATGAAATATAGTATCCTAGAAGATCCACGTTATAGACACATCGCTGAACCTAAATCAATATTGTTTCAGATTTTTTCATTTATTTTTGATTTATATGCAAATACAGTTTTGACTTTTTATACTCCAGTAAAAGTTATAGGTAGAAAAAATATTCCTAAAAATGAACCTTTTATTTTTGTTAGTAATCATAATAGTCATATGGATATTGCTGTGTTAGCATATGCAACTAGAATGGGATATGAAAAATTTGGATTTTTAGCTGCAAAGGATTATTGGTTTGATAATAATTTTAGAAGAAGGTTTTTTAAAAATCTCATCAATCTTATTCCAATTAGTCGAAAACAAAATCCAGAATCTCTTGATATTGATGACACTATGACATTATCTAAGGCTTTTATGGATTTAGGTAACAACATTATAATTTTTCCTGAGGGATCAAGAGGTAAACCTGGAGTAATGCAACGATTTAGAAAGGGAGCAGTTAAGTTTTCTATGGGTTTAGATGTACCTATTCTACCTGCCGCAATCATTGGAGCTGATAAAGCATGGCCAAAAGGTGAAAAATGGATGCAATCTGTTCCAATTACGGTAAAAATTTTACCAAAAGTTGATCCCCCAAAAACTGATAAGCTATCTAAAACTGCCTATAATAAAGCGCTTTCTTCGCAAACTAAAGAACTTGAAACTAAGATTACTAAAGCAGTTAAAGATCTAGAAGAAGCTATGCACCTTGAGAAATTGTAATTATTGAACCACTTAAGGAAGCACTATAGCGAGTAAGTGCACCTGAAGCAGGTCCTGAAACTACATTTCCATTTAAGTCAAAAATTGAATTATGACTTGGACATACTAGATTATTAGCAGCAGTATTTATATTTACAGTAAATCCTGCATGCGTACAATTTCTTGATAATGCTCTAACACCAGTATTACTAGTTCTTAGAACAATTATTCCCCTATTATCGAAAGTATCACTTCCACTTAAAGCAATAGCACCACCAGTGTTTTGCAAAGTTTGATATATCATAGAAGTGTCAATTGTAATAATTCCAGTAGATGGATCATAGTTGTAGCCAGTATTACCGCCACCATTATCTCCGCCACCACCAGAATTATCTCCACCACCAGAATTATCTCCACCACCAGAATTATCTCCACCGCCATCAAATCCATCATCTGAGGAAGTTGGCGAACCACCGCCACCACATGCTTCTAGTAAAAATGCTGTTCCACCTACAATAGTTAGTGTAGATGCTTTTCTTATGAAATCCCTTCTAGATGGGTTTGCAGCTTGCTGTTCAAAGCAGTCGCAATCACATTTTGTTTTTTTTATTTTATCTGTCATGGACGAAACTTAATAAAAAAAAATTAATATTAAAATTTGATAGCAATTTTTTTTTATATTGAGTGTATGAAAAAGCATAAATCATATTTTTTTAAATTATTTACAGGAATAATTTTGTTTATTTCGTGCACTTATGGACAATCAATAGTCACTAAAGAGTCATACGATTCAAGATTTACTCCTCCAGAAATTGGATTACCTGAGAACATGCCATATGTTAAATCCTTAATTTGGGGAAAAGAAGGTGCTTTTAGAAAATTGAATATTGGCCCTGAATCAAGGATTGAAGAATTGAAGTTAAGAAGAAAAATGCTTCAAGCTCATCAATGGCTTGGTATCATCACTTTAGCAGGATTAGCATATCAGTATGATGTTGGTAAAAAACTTTATGACGGTGATGATAGCGATTATTGGGATTCGCATTATGATAAGCACAAAGCAATGGGATACTTTACATATATGACATATATGTCAACTTCATCTTTATCAATTTTTTCACCACCAGCCCGAAAATATGATAATAATATCAATTCAATAAGATTCCATAGAAGAATGGCAGCTTTACATTTTACCGCTATGGTAGCACAACCTTTCCTAGCTAAAAAAGCAGTTGAAAATGGTAAAAGATATAATGAATTGATGGATGCACACTTGAAAGCTGGAACAGTAGCATTTTTTGCTCTTAGCTTAGATGCGTTAGGAATTACTTTTTTCAAATGAAAAAAATTATTTTAATATTATTTTTTCAGTTTCTTTTCTCTCAATCATTAGTTGATTTTGATTTAAGTAAAAGTTTCATTTCATATGATGGCAAACACCCTGCACATAACTGGACTGGTATTTCAAAAGATATTCAAGGTACTTTCGAATTGAATGAAGAAGATCTTACTAAATCTAAGGTAGATTTATTTGTTCCTGTATTTAGCTTTGATAGTAAAAATGCTAATCGTGATTCCAACATGCTAGATGTGGTTGAAGAGTATTACTACCCATATGTTAGATTTATTTCATCAAAAATCGAAAAAAATGAAAATGGGTTTAATGTAATTGGTAATTTGAGTTTTCATGGTATAACAAAAGAACTCACAATTCCAGTTAGATTTAAAAAAGATAATAGTGTAATTATTGTTGAATCTGATTTCTCTATAATGCTTACAGATTTTAAAATAAGAAGACCTGCATTATTAACAATTAAAATTCGAAATCAACTAGATATAAAATTCTTTTTGGTGGGATCTATATAGTTTAGTTCCAAAAGATTACCTGTGATTAGCCAAAAAAGTAAAATGTTTTATTCGGCACCATAACAAGTAAAAAGAAAATCATATGCAAAGATATGATGATACCAAAGACTGCAAGAAGTTTTATTGTATTTTTATCCATATTATCTTTTAAATAGACGTCTAAATATAGTGATTTCTGGAAATAAAATATGAACTCTTTTTTGATAATGTTTGTATTGAGGTCTTGTTCTTAAAATTTTTATTTCTATCCATGGAATACTAGCATACCAAAACATTGCTGTCATAGCAATAGGAGCTAAAAGTAAATAGTTTAACCCTGAAAATGAATAACCAAAAACAAAGATACCCCACCAAAACATAATCTCACCATAATAGTTTGGGTGTCTAGAAAAATTCCAAAGTCCGGTTTCAATTATTGCTGTACCGCTTGGGTGTTTTTTTCTAAAAGCGTGAAGTTGCTTATCGCTAATGATTTCTAATAATACTCCAATTATACATAATCCAAATCCCAAAAAAATTGTCCAATTATATGATTGTGAAAAATTTTGAGCCATGGGCATACAACAAAAGAAAACAATAAAAGTAGGGAAGAAATGAATTCCACCAAGATTTCCTACAATTTCAAATGAACTACCAAGATTATTTCTCATATCAATATAGCGCCAATCTTCATGATGTAATCCCTCCCACGTTTTCATCCAATTATATGTTAGTCTTAAAGACCAAAAAAGAACTGAAATCATCAAAAGTAAAGAAGGGATATTTATTATATAATTATTTTCAGCTAACCAAAAAAAAGCAATAAATGGAGGGATAACAGACCAGTATGGATCATAAAAAGAAGAATTTTTATAGAAAACGCTAAAAGAATAAATAACAAATGTTGCAATCACATCAGCAATAAGTATCTGAAACATAGATGTATGATGTGAAGAAAATTTTAGTGATACAAATCCAAGAAAGAGTGCAATAATATATGCACTTAAAACTGTAAGCAGACCTTTAGTTTTTATTGTCATCTATGAGCGATTTTAATTCAAGTTTTTCCAAAGATAAATAAATATAACCTAATATAATAGTGTACAATAAAAATACAGAATGAAGCAGTATAGCAGCTGTTTGTGATTGTTCAATTTCAATACCATATAAGTTTAGAAAATAAATAACTGAAAGATGATAAGTTCCAATTGCTGCTGGAGCTATTGGCAAAGAAGTGACAATGCTTGTAATAACAGTGATACCAATATATTGTTGAAAAGATAAATCAATATTTAAAGATTTTAAGAGTGTATACATATATGCTACAAAAGAACACCAAAGCAGAAAAGAAATTCCGCCAAGCTTAAATTTATTTTTTGATACTAGTAAATATCCATCAAAAAAATTTTTAGTAATAGAAAATTGTTTTTGAATTTTATTTACAAATGAATTATTTCCAAAAATAATAAGAGTTGTGATTATGTATAATAGCAAAATGATCAATGAAAATTCGATACCAAACACATTATTAAAACCAAGAAAGATTAAAAAAATACTAAATAATCCCACTATCCATAAATCAATAATTTTTTCTGCAACTAAGCTACCAACAAGGAAGCTGAACTTTATTTCATTTAAATGATGAGACAGTAACTTTGCTCTTCCTAAATCTCCAGCCCTAAATGGTAATATATTGTTTAAAAAATAGCCAATGTGAGTTGTTGAAATAAACTTATTTATAGGAAGATTTTTTGGTGAGTCTAATAAGATTTTCCATCTAATAGATCTTAAAATAAATGTTATATAAGTTATTAGTAATGCAGCTAAGATATAGTAGATGTTTGCATCCGTAATCGCTCTATTAACGTCTTCTAAGTTAATTTGTCTAAATGCAAAATATAGACATAGCGTAGCTATGCAGAACGATAAAATTTTTTTCAAGGATCTTGTTTATCTCTTTGAAATTCCCAATTGACGATTCTTCTTTTCATTTCCTCGCCATTTTCATCAAGATGTTCGCTCGATTCCATTGGACTTTGGTACTCAAGTGGAACATCTGTATCTACTTGACAATTGCTCATTAATCCTAACATAGCAATGAGCATTATTGAAGCTATGATAGTTGGGAAATGTTTACCCATTTAATTTAAAGTCTTTAAAAAAGCTTGTTTTGCATGCAAGATAAATTATTTCTACCAGTCCAAAAAGTTGAACAAGTCCACATGCTAAAAACCATACTTTATGATCATTTCTTGCAGCAAACCATAATGCTAAAAGAGTAAACAAAGCCTCCCAAAGTGATATACCAACAAGTAATGCAGGATTTGCTTGAAGGGCCTCTGCAAAATTAGTAATAATTTCCATAATATTCTCCTTACGGGTTAAAGAGGAGAGAGATCAAAAAAACAAATAAAATCACTCCACCAAAAATACCCCAATAGTATAATCCAAATTCCATCTCGAATATTAAATATTATTATGTGAGTTGAAAAGTATTATATTTTCGCATGGAAAAAAGAACTCCAGATAACACTAAAATTAAGATGTATACGACATCTTGGTGCGGACCTTGTAAAATGGCAAAAAAGTTCTTAGCTGAAAAAGGCTACAATTTTGAAGAAGTTGATATAGAAGAAAATAATATATCTCGAGAAGAGATGGCTTCAATGTCAAAAGGACATACTGTCCCTCAAATTTTAATTAATGATTTACCAATAGGTGGATTTGAAGATTTAGTTAAACTATTTAGCACTGAGGCTTTCAAGTAAATTCAACTAGGTTGATTCCAAGCTTCAAATATTTTTTTAGAAAAATCCTTTTTTGGGTTATGAATCATATCAATCATAAGATCCATCGTATCATTGTACAATTCTTTTTTAGCTTTACCGTGTTGAATCCAATGTTCAATATCACTTTTTGTAAATTCTTTACAAATAGTTGCATGGTTAAGTTTTTTTAGTGTATCCGCATTATTTTCCTGCTCTGGTTGACCAATAAGTGGTTTGCAAAGAATTTTTTTTCCAAGAAAAATAGCTTCTGCTGGTAATTGAAATCCAGCATTGGATATTAGACCATTACAGCGAATCAAATCTTCTTTAAAGTTTTGATTTGAGAACGGTTTTAAGATAACGTTATTTACTTTCATTTCTTTATTTATTGAACAATAGAAAATAAATTGATTGTCTTTTAATTCATTTAATAATGGAATAATACTGTTTTTTTGCTCCCAAGGTAAATAAACAAGAATACTATCTTCATTAATTTGAACTTTACCCAAAGTTCTAAATTGATTTTCAATAAATGGAGGTAGTATAGGTTGGTTAAAATGATGAAAATGTGAAGAAATTGTACTATTTATTGGTGTATAAAATCTCAAAAAAAATAATCCTGCAATTTTCATTCTAAGTGACTTAGGTATCTTATTTAAAAAAGAATATTGGTGCCCAATACCAATACAGTGGATACCAAGTCTCCTGGCAGCATAAGCAGATATTGGCTCAAAATCAGTTAGAACTATATCATATTCTTTTTTTATATCAAAAATATCTCTCACAAATTGAATAAGATTAACATTTATTAATGTCCTAAAGATATCTAATCTTCCTTTTTTAAATATAAAGGTAAATCCTTTCTTGATTACATATGGCTTAAATTCATCTACATCAAAAAAATCTTCAGGTTTTCTTCCGCTAAAAAGCACAGTAACATTATGACCTCTTTTTTTTAATTCTGAAATAGTAATTCTCGATCTAGAAATATGACCGTTTCCAGTTGCATTAATTCCATATAGAATATTCATAACTAAATTTATGATTTTGTTAATATTGTTTGAAGCAAATTAGCTTTTTGACAATATTTTTCTAAGAATAGTGCTTGAGGTATGAGTGGTGTATGGAAAGTAAACTATCTCAACTCCATGTGGAGCGAAATCCTCTTCAATTTGGTTCCATTGATCAGTACCTTTCCAATCATCTCCAACAAACATTTTATCAAATTTTAAATTGTTCCAAGCTTCCATTTTATCATAACTAGTTTGAGGAACTACTTCATCAACATACTTTACTGCTTCAACTAAATCCATTCTTTCTTGGAATGGTATGAAAGGTTTCTGATTCTTAGCTGATTGGCAAAGCTCGTCTGTTGTTACTCCAACTATTAAGTGATCACATTCTAATCTTGCTCTTTTAAGAATGTTCAGGTGACCAATATGAAATAGATCAAAGACTCCAGTAGTATATCCAATTTTTTTCATTTTATCCGAATGTATTACTCAAAATATTTAAGTCTTATATACTAGCAATTTTCTGATAAAAAAGTGACAATTCTTTTACTAGCATTTCCGTCTAAAATCCCTGCAAGTTTTTCAAGATATTTTTTAGCATTGCTAGATGGTATAAAATTAGAATCTAAAAGATTCTTAGCTTTAGAAATCATTTCATTGTAAGAATTTGCTGGTTTAGCAATTTGACCATAATCGTCATAGTCTTGATCCATCCTAGCTTTAAATCTGTAAGAAAATATTCCTCTATAATTCCATCTAAGTTGTAGAAAAGTACACCATAAGACAGGCTTATTAAGAGCAGCAAACTCAATTATGGCCGATGAAGCATCACTTATCATTAAATCAGCAGATTTAAGAAAGGGTAGAAGTGAATAATCATCAACCTTAGCTAAGTAAACGTTTTTGAAAGATCCCCAATGTTCAAGTAAATCCCTTTGTTTCTGATATTTTTGCTTACTCATCGAAAAAAAGTGGGGTTTAATTATAATATTAAAATTTTCTAAATCAGTAGGAAAATTTTTTGTAAAACGCTCAATACTGCTTGGGTAGAAAGTTGGAGCATAAAGAATTGTTTTTTTATTCCTATCTAACCCAAGATTTAAAAAATCAACTCCTTTCTCTTCACCGTTAATGATTGGATCCATTTTACAAAAACCCACATCTTTAAAATTATCTTCTGGATACATTTCGCAGAGTCTTTTAAAGCGATAATTACTTTCGACAAACCTAACGGTTGTTGGAGTATCTGATTTTGAGTAATAGCTTTTTTTGGGGCCTACTCCATGTCCTAGTTGAGCAGTTTTACTATTAATATGAATTTTATCTAATTGCGGAAAAGTGTTTCCTAAAAATATCCAATTTGGCTTTTCTGTTAAGTAAAATTTAAGCGCGTGACTTTTATCTTGAACCCAGCTGTTAGGTAAACTTTCTATTTCAATAATTTTTTTAATTACATCGTCAAATTTTCCATGATGGAAAATAAATTTTGATTCAAAAATACTTTCTTTTTGAAGTTGTTTATAAACTGGAAGATATTGAGGTAAGTAATATAGCTCTTGTACATCAAAAAAAATTGTTGGTTTATTAATCATTTTGCCCTGTTAATTTAAAATAACGCTTTAAAATCAAAAGCTGAATTAATCTTTCTCTTCTAGAGTTTGTAAATTGATTTACAAATTCATTTGCATTCTTAATTATTTCTAAACATTCACTCTCTCTATTTTTATAGTAGTTAATTTTTTCTTCTGCATTTGAAAAATCATCTTTTATTTCAATGTAATGAACACCATCTTTTAGTTTCCCTTCCATAAACCAACTCTCATATTTTGGTTTAGGCATTATACACACAGAATTTGAACTCATAGCCCAAAAAAGATTGGTGGAAATACATTTTCCTTCAAGACAAAAAATAAACTTATAGTTTAACTGATCATAAATGGACATAAAACCTTTCATCCAAGGAACGTTTTCTTTAGGACTGCTTTGACCAATATCAAAACAGGAAACATTATAAAAATTTTTAACAAAATATGACCTTGAACTATTATTTCTAATATCTCCCCTCCATATGCCTTGATCTTTCTTATCTTTAAAATTTTTATTATCCTCAATAAAATGAAAAAGTTTTACTTGGTTTAACTTTAGCAAGATAGAATTCTTATTATGAGATCCAATTTCTCTAGACTTAACAAATGAAGGAATATTTGGTATTTTCTTTGCAATAGTACTATCCAAATATTCTTTTGATGCATAAATAAAATCCACATATTTTTTCTTACTAAAAAAAATTAATAGCATATAAAAATCAATGAAGTGAGAATTTTGTTTATTTTTGAAAAATTGATTCCAAAATAATTCAGATAAATTTTTACTTTTTTCAGATATTTTAAAAGAAGTAGTTTTTTTAAGGTAATAATTTACCCTCGAATTAATATACTCTTTATCAAATTCATTGGTGTTAATAATATTTTTTAATTGAAATCTTTTTATAAAACTTGGGAAAAAATAAACAAGTGGAGTATAGTATAAATAATATAAAAATTTACGTCTTTTGGCATTTGAGCTTTTAAGATTTTGCATCATTTGCAATACCATAATTTGTTATAGTTATTTTATCTCTTTTAGTTGCTTGCCTAATTTGTCTATTTATCTCAATTGCTTTACTATTTTTATATGGACGTGTATGATAAAGGTGTAGGACAGTAGTTCGATTCCTTATTTGCATTGATTTAATCCCTAAATTATTTAATCTATATCCAAGTTCGCAATCAAGTCCTCCATACTCCATTCGTTGATCAAAACCATTTACATGAATCACATCACTTCTCCATGCTGAAGAATTATTTCCATTAAATGTTGATCTAGTTGGCGTAATCTTGTCAAATAGATTTGAAAGGAGTGCGTTGTTAATAAGCTTGAAATAATTTTTTCCAATTGGTTGACCTCTTTGAAAAAGAAATTTTTTTGTAAAACAAATTTGAGTTTTTATATCATTAGTTGATAAGCTGTTTGACACTTTTTCATTTATTGGAAAATGGCCACCAGATAAAAAATATCCTTTTGTTGCTAATCTAGAATGTGTATTTAAAAATTTTGAATTTGGTATACAGTCTCCATCCGAGAAAACAAGATAATCATTTGAAGATTTAATAATTGCAGCATTCAAAATCCTACATTTTTGAAATCCATTATCTTCATGCCATACATGATGAATTTCTTGTTGAAAAACCTTCTTAAAATTTTCAATAATTTTTTTTGTTTCTTCAGAGGATCCATCGTCCGCTATAATTATTTCAAAATCTTTAAATGATTGATATAAGTATCCTGTTAAGACTTTCTCAAGAAAGTGAGGCTTGTTGTAAGTTGATATTATCACTGAAATAGATGGCATTGGATAAATTATTTAGTGGCAATCTTATAAGCCATTTTTTTTTAAATTAAATCCTCATGAGTTCAAATAATAAAAAACAATGTTTAGTCTTACTTAGCGGAGGACTTGACTCTGCAACTGTATTGAATATTGCCTTACAGGAATTTGAAGTAATTGCTATTTCATTTGATTATGGCCAAAGACATAAGTTTGAAATTTCTGCTGCGAAACAAATTGCTAAAGAAGCTAAAATTCCATTTAAATTAATAAAGATTGATTTAGGTCAATTTGGAAATTCTGCTCTTACTGATAATATTGAAGTTCCTAAAAATCAAGAAATTGGGAAAGAAATACCAATTACATATGTACCAGTTAGAAATACAATTTTTCTTTCTTATGCATTAGCTTTTGCTGAAGTAAACAATATTTTTGATATTTTTATTGGGGTAAATGCTCTTGATTACAGTGGTTATCCAGATTGTAGACCTGAATTTATTGAAGCATTTGAAAAAATGGCTAATGAAGCAACTAAATTTTCTCAAGGTGAACAAAAAATCAAAATTCATACTCCTTTAATTAATTTAACGAAGGCAGAAATTATTATCGAAGGCTCTAAGCTCAACGTTAATTATGCTATTACTCATTCTTGTTATGATCCATCAGCTGATGGACTATCGTGCGGTGCATGTGATGCGTGTATTTTAAGAAAAGAAGGGTTTAAAGCAGCAGGTGTTATGGACCCAACAAGGTATATATGAGTTATTCTGTTAAAGAGATTTATTTAACAATTCAAGGTGAAGGATTTCATACTGGAAAACATGCAGTTTTCTGTAGATTTACAGGATGTAATTTATGGACCGGGCTTGAAAAAGATAGAAAAAAGGCTATTTGTAATTTCTGTGACACTGATTTTGTTGGAACAGATGGTATTAATGGAAGTAAATATCCTAATGCAGAACAATTAGCGAATAAAATTGATAAAGTTTGGGATAAAGATATAAATGAAAAGTTTGTTGTTTTTACCGGCGGTGAACCGCTCTTACAATTGGATAAACCATTAGTTGATTTATTGCACAAAAAAAAATTTAAAGTTGCGATAGAAACAAATGGGACTATCCTTCCTCCAGAAAATATAGATTGGATATGTGTTAGTCCAAAACAAGGTGCTGATTTCAATTTAAAATATGGTAATGAATTAAAATTGGTTTATCCTCAAAAAGGTTTGGAGCCAAAAAATTTCAAACACCTAGATTTTGATCATTTTTTTCTTCAACCGATGGATGGAAAAGATTTACAAAGAAATATCTTGCAAAGTGTATCATACTGTATCGAAAATCCGCTATGGCGTTTAAGCCTACAAACTCATAAAATCATGGGAATAGATTAATATGTTTAGATTAAAAAGAAAATATGAATTTCATGCGGCAAGGAAACTTACCGCCTTAAGAGATAATCATCCCTGCGGAGAATTACATGGCCATACTTTTACAGTAACTATTAAGGTCTCTGGAAAAGAATTAACTGATGAAGGTTGGATAGTTGATTTTTACGATATTGATTCTCTATATAAAGAAAATGTTCAGAAATATCTTGATCATAAATACTTAAATGATATTGAAGGTTTATCAAATCCTACCACTGAACACATAGCAATGTGGATTTGGGATAAGTTAGAAAAAGATTTAAAAGGATTATCTTCTGTCTCAGTAAGTGAAGGTGGTAGTTATGGATGTAAATACTATGGAGCAAAAAATGCCTAAAGCTGATGGAAAAGAATTTAGTTTTTTAAGTGAAGATCATATTGATTCTTCTTTTTTGGAAACATTCGATTTCGAGAGTAAAAATCAATATATAGAAACAACAACAAGAGAATTTAGTGCAGTGTGTCCATTTAGCGGTCTTCCTGATTTAGCTGATGTTATTATTGAATATTATCCAGAAGGTGGTAAATGCGTAGAGTTAAAATCTTTAAAATATTATTTTGTTAGTTTCAGAAATGTTGGTATTTACCAAGAGGCTGCTACAAAAAGAATTTATGATGACCTTAAAGAAATATTAAATACCTCAAGAATAAAAATAACTACAATCTATAATACAAGAGGTGGATTTGACACTACATGCATTGAAGGGGAGCTATAAGATGAATTATTTCCAGAGATTACAAAAAGCAATTTTTTTAGATGTTGCTTTTTATGAAGAAGTTGAAAAAGATAAAAAATTTACCGATCAAGCAATGATGACAGTAGCGCTTGTTTCAGTAGTTCAAGGTTTTATGATTGCTGGATTTGCTCCTGTTGCTTTAGTTCAGGGAATACTCGGTAGCTTAATTAGATTTGTTATTTGGGCTTTTTTCATAGCATTTGTTGGAACCAGAATTCTTCCTGAACCTGAAACTGAATCTAATACTGGAGAGTTAATTAGGACATTAGGTTTTGCTTATGCCCCAGGATTATTAGTTATTTTAAAGATTTTTCCTGTCATAGATTATTTTGTTGATCCAGTAGTTGTAATTTTGCAATTAGCAGCAATGACAATTGCTGTTAGACAAGCTCTAGATTTTAATAGCACTGTTAGAGCAGTTGGAGTTTGTATTGTTGCATTTATTCTTATGATTATTGCTTTAACATTATTTATAGGTTTTACTGCTTTTTTTGTAGGTGTAGCGGAGAATGCTGTAGCACCCACTTCTAATTTAATGGAGACATAAATTTAAGAGTTAATTATAAATACTATATACTTTTAAGTATAAATATCATATACTTTGTACTATGAAATTTAAAAATTACCAGACAGTTTTTTTATATACCTTGGCAGTCATTTTTCTTTCAAGTTGTGATTCATCGTCCACTTCATATAGTATAGAAGATAATGGAAATGATTCTGGTGGAGGTTCAAACAATACAGATTTGCCTGCAGGATTTTCAAAGTTTATTTCTGAATATACGGATGTATATATATCTGGCGATTACGTTGTTGTTGAGTCGGCTGGAGTACCTAATCACTCTTCACCTTATTGGGGAGCTGGACATCCAAATTATGCTGCACCACATTCTAATATGGTGGTAAATCCTAATATAATTTCTGAACAAAATTTTAAATTTTATATTCCATTAAATCCTTCAATTTCAAGCTCTTCATCGAGCACACCTTTGGGTCCAATTGGAGTTTCAATAAGTGGAGTTCCATTTTATAACCAGTATGCTGGCCCAAATAATCAACCTCTTGATAATGAAATTCCATCATTTGATAGTTATTATGGGCATCCACAGCAAACAGGACAATATCACTATCATTGGGAGCCAACTTATTTAACTTTTAATGAAAGTGCTTCAATGTTGATAGGTTATTCTTTAGATGGTTTTCCTGTTTATGGACCTACAGAACAGTCTAATGGACAATATCCATCAAACTTGGATGAATTAAATGGTCACTCTCATTCTACTAATGAATATCAAGATGGAACCTATCATTATCACGCTACTTCGACTTCTCCATATTTAATTGGTGGGTTTAAAGGTAACTATGGATCATTAAATGGTGGCGGTTACTTTACGAATTAAGTTTGCAACCGTCTTTTTCTCACTAGTTTTACTTTCCTGCCAAGATAAAATCATCATAACTGAAAATGAATTAGTTGATGGATTAGATGTATCTAGATATGTAAGAAGCAATGAATACTCAGGAGCAATTTCTATAATGTATGATGATACGATATTGAAATCTAGAAGATATTATTCAAAGGGAAAGAAAAATGGTATCCATGAAGGTTGGTGGCCTAATGGTCAAATAAAGTATAGTTTCAAATTTAAAAATGATATGAGTGTAGGAGAACATCTTCAATGGCATCAAAATGGAAACTTGTTCACCCAAAAGAATTACAAAAATGGATTAGAAGATGGCGAACAAAAGGCTTGGGATATGAACGGAGATTTAATGTACAAATACATTTACAATGATGGTAGAAAGTATGGAATCCAAGGCTCTGTTGTTTGTAATGGTGGCAAAGATTTAGCAGAAAATGATTGAATTAATTGACTATTCAGATGATATGTTTGATTTCATTCTTGAATCGAACAATATAAATAAACCACAAGTTGGTTATTTGCATAAAGAAAGGCTTGAATTATTACTTAAACAGGCTAATTATTGTAAGATTGCAAAATTAAATGGAGAAGCAGCTGGATTTTTATTATGCTTGCCTGAAAATAAAGAATATGATAGTACAAACTACGAATGGGTGTCTAAAAGATTTTCAAACTTTGTGTATATTGACCGAATTTCTGTCTTACCAAAGTATCAAAATGAAAAAATTGGTTCTGCTCTTTATACAGATTTAATTTTTTATTCAGCATTGGAAGGATATGATAGTATTTTATGTGAAGTAAATATTTTACCTCCAAATCCTGGTTCAATAAGATTTCATAAAAGATTTGATTTTGAAGAGTGTGGTTCGCAATTTAAGGAAGCAGGGACATTAGAAAGCTATGATCATTCAGTTGAGGTTCAGTTTCTGCAAAAAAAATTAAAGTAAGGTATAAGAAAGGATTTTTATGAGCAACTTTTGGCATGACTTATTATTTCCATTATATTTTTTTATTGTATTTATAGCTGCCCATGTAGCATTATATATCATGATATTTAAAGGAGATAAGTCTAAATGAATAAAAAACAAAAAATTGCTAAGCGCAAACAAAAGAAAAGACGTCTCAAATTAAAAGCTAAGAGAGCTGAATT
>CACHCR010000002.1 GCA_902578385.1 uncultured Fidelibacterota bacterium
TTTTTCAGTCTTTAAGACAAGCTATTGACGGAATTATAAATATTGAAGTTGATAAAAATGTTTTAATTAAACGTTTGGTTGAAAGGGCAAAAAACTCAGGAAGAGCTGATGATACAGAAGAAGTGATTATAAATCGCCAAAATGTTTATTCAGAATTAACTGCCCCATTGATTGAATTTTATCAGAGCGATATAATCAGTATCGATGGAGATGGTTCAATTGAAAAAGTCACCGAAAGAATCTTAAAGCGTATTCACTAATGAAAGTAGTTGGAATTACTGGTGGAATAGCATCAGGGAAAAGTACTGTATCTTCTTATTTACAAAACAAATATCAGGCATATATTTTTGATGCTGACAAAGAAGCAAAACTGATACTGAATTCAAAACTTATATCAGAAAAAATTTATAAAGCATTCCCGGGTCTTTTAGATTTATCTAAAACTTCAATTGCAAATGAGGCTTTTAAAAATCAAAAATCGCAAAGAAAAATAAACGATATTATTCATCCTGCTATAAGTGATTTAATTTTGGAAAGAATTAATGATAAGAAAAAATCACATACTTTATTTGTAATTGATGCTGCACTAATAATAGAATCTGGGGTTTTTAAGAAACATCGAGAAAGTGGGTCTAAATTAATTTTAATATCTGCAGATAAAGATACAAGATTACAAAGAGCTTTAGAAAGAAGTAATTTATCTGAACAAACAATTAATGATCGAATGAAATTACAAATGAAAGATAGCGAAAAAATTAAACATGTAGATTATATTATCGAAAATAACTCAACAAAATCTGAACTTTATAATAGTGTAGATAAAATAATTAAAACAATAATGCATGAGTAATTTATTTAAAATATTATTTCTTTATTTATTAATAATTGGTTGTGCTTCTGATGTCAACTCCGAAGATATTTTAGCTAGTGATGAATCTGGTAATGGAAATGGAGGCGGATTTACTGGTGGCGGAAATGAAACAATACCAGAATTGAATGTCGAATTAATTACCACTTATAATGAACAGACAGCATCCTTCTCTACATCATTTGGGAATTATCAAAGAAGCTTTATTGTTCATGTACCGCCCAATTTCGACTTTGAAACGCAATCTTTACCACTAGTATTTGTTTTACATGGCTATACAGGTCAAGCTCCAATTATAAGACAATATTCTGGTTTTGATCAAATTTCAGATCAAGAGAATTTTATTGTGGTTTATGTACAGGGCACTACTGACGCGTTTGGTAATACTGGATGGAATGTAAATGTCGTACCAACATTTAACTTAGTAGATGATGTAGGTCTTTTTAAAGCTTTAATAAAATACTTCAAAGCAAACTACAATATTGATAGTTCAAAGATATTTTCAACAGGAATGTCTTTAGGAGGATTTATGAGTTACAGATTAGCATGCGAACTTAATGAAATAAATAGTATAGGATCTGTTACAGGCTCAATGGCTGGCTATTACGATTGTAATCCACCTAAAAAAACTGGTACAATTCATTTTCATGGTACCTCCGATGGAACAGTCCCTTATGATGGAGTTGAATGGAGTTTGTCAGCTCGAGATGCACACGATTTTTGGAAAGTTCACAATTCGTGTAATTCACAAACAGAAATTAATCTACCTGATTTTAATGGAGATGGAAGAATTACTAAAAGATTGATTTCTTATAACTGTGATGAAAATAAAGCAGTTGAATTATATTCCTTGGAAGGTGAAGGACATATATGGTGGAATCGGGCATGGGGACACGATATAAATACATCAGAATTAATTTGGCAGTTTTTTAAAAACCAACAATGATTACTAAAAATCATAGAATTTTTTTATCTAAAGCTGACAAGACATTAAAAAAAATAATTGAAGATAATAAAATTCCAAAGATTTCAAAATCTCAAGATTTTGTACTTGATTTATATAAGTATATAATTTTTCAGCAAATTTCAACCAAAGCAGGAAATAGCATTTTTAATAGATTTATAAAATATTATAAAAATAATAAAGACAGCATATCTGGGTGGAATGATAGTGAGTGGAAAAGTATCGGTTTATCAATTCAAAAGAAAAATTATATAGAAAATATATTTTTTGAAAAAAAAGATATATACGCTCTAAATAAAAGTAATGATATAGATTACATTCGAAATCAACTAATTAAAATCAAAGGAGTTGGTAATTGGACAATCGATATGTTTTTGATTTTTTCAAAAGGAGAGGTCAATATTTTTCCAAAGGGAGATTTGGCGTTAATTAACGTTATTAAAAAAAAATATCAAGTCGATTCTATGGATCAAATTCTTGAAATAGCTAATAAGTGGTCACCTTATAAGACTATAGCAACTTTATATTTATGGGAATCTTTGGAAGACGACTTTCCTAATTAAAGTCTGATAATTTATATTTTAGAAAAAAATCAACCAATTCCTTGCTAGAATTTATTTCATGATTGTTCTTTCCAAAAAATAATTTGAGGAAAAGCCAATCCGCAATAGGAGAACCAAGCCATAGATGTCCACCATTTACCACTTTTAAATGAATCACTTTTGTATCAGAATTGTCTTTAGTGTAAGTATATCTTTCAACAGTTGTACGATCTTTTTTATGAACATCTTCTATATTTTCAACTACTATTTTATCTAATTGATTGTATTTAGCCCAATAATTAACTGATTCTATTGTACTCAAAAAATCTCCATCCGAAATATTATATTTTTGCAATCTATCTTTAGTGCCATGAATATGAATTAAAGGAATTTCTCTATCTATGTTACACAATCTGTTTTCATTAATACTAAAATTTCCTCCAACAGATCCAAATGCAGCTATTTTATTCGATAGGCCACACATAAGCTCGTAAGAGAAGGTACCACCATTTGAAAATCCACAAGCATATATACGATTAGAATCGATATTATATTTTGATGAGACTGAATCAATAAGTGCATTTACAAAACCAATATCATTTTCATCATTCAACATCGCTTTACCTACGTTCCATGATCTTTTAACACCTTCAGGGTAAATTACTCCCATGCCATTTTGATGAGCGTAATTATCCATTTGTGAAAATCCTTGCTGGTCAATTGCATGACTTAAAAAACCATGAAAATTAATAATTATAGGAAAAGGTTCTGATGTATCTTCAGGTAATGAAACATAGTATTCCCTTATCTTTTCGTCAAAA
Source organism: uncultured Fidelibacterota bacterium (assembly GCA_902578385.1). Lineage (GTDB taxonomy): Bacteria > Fidelibacterota > Marinisomatia > Marinisomatales > Marinisomataceae > Marinisoma. Next base: position 3,196 of record CACHCR010000002.1, read on the forward strand.
TTAATTATTTCTTTTTTAGAAGCTGTTTTGTCTTTAGCCCCACCTAATAGAAAAAACGCAATAAAAAATATTAAGATTTTATTCATAATTAAAATAGTTCATTGGTCAGACAATGAACCGAACCTCCACTTAAGTTAAATTGAGACACGTTAGCATAATCAAAAATTATGTTATTTGATAAAGCAAAATCTGATATTTGCTTTTGATTTAAGTTTTTACTTCCAATGAAAAGTCCTGGAAGGGTAAGGCCATTCATTGCTGTTCTAAAACTTAATGATGAATCGATATCTTGATGTTCAATCTCAATTAGCTCCCATTGATTTAATCTACAAATGCTTCTTAAATCATTTATTTCTTTATCGGTAAAAACTTCACGAGCACATATTAGTCCAATGCATTCATATTCATCATTAAAAATAGGAGAAATTGAAGTATCTAAATGGTAACCACTTGAATTTATAATGTGAAGGCTAGACACTTTAAGCTTTTCTGCCATTTGCTCTGCTCCGCTAAGGTTATTTCTGCCTTGACCTGCTAACAAAATATTTTCTTTGGGAAGAAAGAAGAATTCTCCACCCTCAGCTATGCAATTCTCATCTAGAAATGAAACATTATATTGCAAATCATTTAAAGTGGAAATAACATATTTTCCTTCCTTCATTCTTTCAAAAAGTTTCATATTACACATTACAATATCTTTATTTGTATTGCAGAGAAAATGATCACGCATAAAAACAAAGTCATATTTTTTATTAATTTCTATTTCTTTTCCAAAAGGAATAATTATTACATCAAGTGAATACTTCTGAAGTATCGCTGTTAGATTGTCATGCTCTTTTTTTAATAAATCCTGATTAGGTATTGCTCCATTACTCATCATATCGTTATCATGATATGCAACTATCCCATTATTCCACCAGCCGTTTTGAGGAAGAGAGCTAATAGCAATTTTTATTTTTTTAAGATCATTCATTTGCAAAAACTTACAATTTTTATATTAACATTATAAGATTAAATTATATGAGTGAATAAAGATATTTTAACAGTAAAAGACCTAAACAAATATTTGCCTGCTCTTAAGACAGAGGTTGATATCTATTTTAAGGAAAAATTAAGCGAAGGTTTATTTAAGTCAGATGCATTGGTAGGATTAAAAAAAATCCCAAGTGAATCAGTAGATTTAATTGTTACTGAACCATCATTGGATCCAAGTAATCCATTGTCATATTCAGCGTACATTAAATGGATAGAAGAATGGGTTGCAGAATGTAAAAGAGTTTTAACAACAAGCGGTTCCATATATATTATTTGCCCTTGGGAATCCTCATCCTTATATCATTCTGTATTAGGAAAGAATTTTATTGTACAGTCCAGAATAACAGCTGAAAGACAAATAGAAAATATTGAGCTATCGCAGTGGAAAAACAAGATTTCTGATATTTGGTTTGCAACAAAAACAAACGACTATATTTTTAATCAGAATTATATTGTTAATGGTAAAAATATTAACAATCCAACCCCGGAAGAAATAAAAGACAACTTATGGTTCCATTTAGATTATGAAGAAATTGTTCATCGGATTATCAAAGCAAGCAGTTTTAAGCTAAATTGGATTCTTGATCCATTTATGAATGTTGGGGCAGTCGGAGTTGTAGCTAAAAAGCGAGGAAGAAGATTCATTGGATTTGAGTCTAATCAAGATCAAATACTGTTGGCAATGAAAACAATAAATGAAAGAGAAAATTAATGTTAAAGCAAATTGAAACAGATATGATGCAAGCCTTAAAAAATAAAGAGAAGGAAAAGGCTGGAGCTTTGAGATTGTTAATATCCAAATGTAAAAATAAATCTATTGAGCTGGGGCACGAATTATCTGAGCAAGAAGTTATTAAAGTTCTCCAAAGTGCCGCAAAACAACACAAAGAATCTATAAAAATGTATAAGCAGGGCAATAGAGAAGATTTAGTTAATACTGAAATGAAAGAATTAGAATTTGTAGAATCATACCTTCCTTCTATGATGAGCGAAGATGAAGTTAGATCATTAGTTGATTCTGTCATTAAGGAAGTGGATGCATCACAAATGTCAGATTTTGGTAAAGTTATGCCTCAAGTTATGAAAAAAGGGGCAGGTAAGGTTGATGGAAACATGGCCCAGTCCATTGTAAAAGAATTATTGTCTTAGATATGATTATAGATTTCCTTTTTTCAATGATTATTTTCATTATGAGTATCTTTGGAATGAGAAAAGGGTTCATTGAGTCTTTCACCGATTTTTTAAATTTAGTTGTTGGAATGTCAATTGCATTATTGTTTTATGTAGATCTTTCATTTGTCATATCAAAATATATATCAATGAATGGAACTATTATTATCTTCTTTTCAATTGCATTAATTTTCCTATTATCTCTTATAATACTTCGTTTGATAACCAGTCTTTTATTGTTTTTATTTGATGGTAGCATATCATCTTATAAAATACCTAATATGATTCTAGGATTTTTCCTTGGAGGCATTAAAGGAATTTTAAGCCTAGTTTTATTTTCAGGAATTTTTGAAAGATTCATTTCATTAAGATTGTATGAAATTTTATTTGAGCAGTCAAAAATACTTGTTTTACTGGAACCACTGAAAGACTATATTTTTAGTTGATGAGAAGAATAGCACAAGAAACAATAAATAGAGTTTTAGAAGAAGTAGATATCTTTGAAGTCATTTCACAGTATGTAGACCTTAAAAAAAGAGGTAAAAATTATTTTGGTTTAAGCCCTTTTCGATCTGAAACAAAGCCTTCATTTAGTGTAGCTCCAGATAAAAATATGTGGTATGATTTTGGATCAGGACAAGGTGGAAATGCTGTAGGATTTCTTATAGAATATGAAAAAATAAGTTTTTCTGAGGCAGTACGTTCACTAGCTGAAAAATATAATATAGAAATTATTGAAGTCGGAGGTGAACAACAAAGTAACCTATATGATCAATTATATGAGATTCATAATCTCGCCAATTTATTTTTTATGAATAACCTTTCTTCCAAAAAAGGATTAAAAGCTAAAAAATATTTAACTGAAAGATTATTTGATGATTCAATTATACAAAAGTTTAGCATTGGCTATGCTAGCGATTCATGGGATCAGCTATATAATGAATTAAATCAAAAGTTTGATAAAGATGTTATAGAAAAGTCAGGACTATTTTCTCAAAGCAAGAAAGGATTTATTGATCGATTTAGGAATAGAATTATATTTCCCTTTTTTAGCCCTTCGGGTAAGGTTATTGGATTTAGCGGAAGAAGTTTATCAGAAAAAGAAGATGTAAAATACTTGAATTCTCCTGAAACGCTTTTATTTCAAAAAAGTAAAGTTTTTTATGGTTCATATCAAACAATGCCTGAAATAAGAAAAAAGAATTATGTTCTACTAGTTGAAGGACAAACAGATTTTTTAAGACTATATGAAAAAGGATTTACTAATGTTCTAGCAACATCAGGTACAGCTTTTTCTTCTAAGCATGCTATAGCATTAAATAAATATACCAATCGTGTAATATTAACTTATGATTCAGATAATGCTGGGACTAATGCTGCAATTAGAACGGGCTATATTTTAATGCAAAATGGGTTTGAGGTAAGAGTTTTAGATTTAGGAAATGAATTAGACCCAGACGATTATTTTAAGCTAAAAGAAAATAATAATTCATCATTTCAGCAGTTAATTAAAGATGCTTCCCATCCTATAAATTATATTATTAATAAAAAAAATATTTTAAATCAGGGCGCTTCAGATAGATCAAAGTTTTTAAATGAGTCTATAGAAGAAATAAAGCTTGTTAATGATGTAATCATAAAAAATGATTTGGTAAAAAGGCTATCTAATGAACTTGGTGTTGATGAAAATGAGATTCTAAGTAGATTTGATAAAATCTCTTCCAAAAAGAGAGTTAAAGATGATAGCAATATCAAGGAAACATCAATTAGATTATATGATTCTAAATCTGATAAAGCACAGTTAGAAATCTTATCATTATTAATTCATAATTCTTCTTTAGCTAATGATATCACTTTATCTTTATTGGACAATAAGATATGCTATAATATCATTAAAACAATTAAAGACAATCATCAAAAATACAATAATGTTGCTCAATTACTTGAATTGATTGGAGATAATCCTGAAGAAAGAAATTTAGTGGCGGCTCTTTCTGCTGAAGAAAAAACTGACAAAGATACAGAGTTGGTTGTATTAAATGATTGTATTAAGACTTTAGAAGATATATCAATTAAAAGAGAGATTAATAAAATCAGAAATCAAATACGTATTGCTGAAGATAATGATAATTCTCTTGATACTAATTTGATTCGCAGGCTTGAAGAGCTTCAAAAAAAAGTTATATAAAATAAAAGCCCTCTGAAAAGAGGGCTTTTATTATTTAATAATCAGATATTAGTCAACTTAGTAGTTGATAGTTACCCCAAAATTAAATTGTTTTGGAGCACCCATACGAACTCTTAGGTTTGCAACGTCTCCAGAACCATCATAAGCATCTACAAAGTCACCGATGTATAATTCATCAGTCATATTGAACACAGAGTAATTAAATGTTACGTCTTTGTCCATAATCTCTGTACCATAACTTAACTGTAAGTTATAGATGGTTTTTCTTTCAGTTTCATAAGCATCATCAGCAAAAGTATTACCTTCACCAAGTAAGAATGCTAAGTCCTGAATAGCGCCATCATAACCCCATCTTGGGTACTGTCTAGCAAATGATTCAGCTTCAACAGATGCTTTTAATCTATTAAAGAAACCAGTTACCATTAATACAGTTTGTGATTGTGGAGCACCTGAAATCATAACATCTTTTACGTATAGATCAAAAGTTTCAGAACTAGTTCCGTCACCTTCAATTTCGTTCCAAGTGTATGATAAGTCTTCAGTAAATCTCCAATCACTTTCATGACCTCTAATATCAAGTCTCAATACTGGAATCGGCTGATATGCAATAGAGTATTCTAACCCTTGGTGCAATTCGCTCAATCCAGTAATGCTGAAGAATGATTCAACACCATTTAAGTCTTCAGAAGTACCACTTTGAGCTCTATCAGACCAAAGCGCATAGTAGTAATTCATACTACCAGCCCACTGACCATTAAGAGACTTAAATCTAGTACCTACATCAAACCATGTTGCGGTCTCATTCTCGAAGCCTTCGTTCTTAATCATATTTACATCATCAATTAGTTTATCTAATGATGGTGTCATAGCAGAGTAACTAACGTTACCAAATAGTTGCCATGTGTCGTTTAAAGCACGACTTCCACCAACTTTCATTTGATATCCTAACTCAGCATCAGCTTCAATTTTTAAGTTGTCAAGCGTGAAATGATCTTGTGCTGTGTAGCTAGCAGTTGTAGCACCGAACATTGCAAAAGCATTTGTTCCTGCACCGTCATCATAATTTGCTTGAACATACCCACCTAACCAGTCAACAGTATTAGTGTTGTCATAGTATAGTTTGTCACCAAGTGTTCTATGTCTTTGTTCTTCTGACCAGTTTGGATTAGATGTGTTGTAGAAGAAGTCACCACCTAGCAAGTCATAAACTTGACGATAGTGCTCAACTTTAGCAGTTCTCATATCTAGACCTAAAGTCATAGATACAGTGTCGCTCATTTCTTTTTCCATTTTGGACATAATACCATAGGTATACTGGTTATTTCTACTACCTCTTAGGACACCTCTGGATTCATAGCCGTAGCCATCTTTCCATTGAGCATCAGACATATTACGTGCAATTGTTGCATCGTAATCTCTGTACCCGTCACCCCAAAGGATAGAACCAGCAGAACCAGAACCACCACCTTCACCACCTGAGTAGTAGAAAGAAGTAGCCATAGTAGTTGAATCATCAAGATTCGCATACCAGTTCAACTGAACTATTGGTTTGTGGAAATAATTATTTCTTTCATTAATCATTGTTGTTGAGCGTTGATCTCTAACTTTATAATTCCAGCCATCAAATGGTACCCAACTAGCTACAGCTCTCTTACCAGTGTAAGGAGTTTCTAGGTAGTCAGCTCTAGGATTATAATCAAGACCATACTCTGTTCTTAGATCTTCTTCAGCAACACCCATTTCAAGTGCTAATTCATGACTGTAGTTTGAAATACGATTATTCCAAAAGTTTTGTCCATGAAACTGAGGAGAACCTAATGCGATAAACTCTAAACGATTATCATTATTAACTGAGTATGATGCATTAAAGTAGTAAGACCAAGCATCTGAATAAGTACCTCTAGCAAACAATTTATCAGCAGTTCTTCTTGAAGCTGACATCATCATTGCTAGTTTACCATCCATCATTAAGCCAGTATTTACAGTAACAGCAGTTTTTGTATACTGATGTTCACCGGCTTCTTGTTTTAATACAACGCCTGGCTCAGTTGATGCAGGTGCACTCATAAAGTTCACCACACCACCTAAACTTGGTGTTGCAAGATTAACGGAACCTGCTCCTCTTTGAACCTGAACAACAGATGCAACATCAGCAAGTACACTCCAGTTAGAGAAGTATAAATTACCGTTTTCCATGTCATTCATAGGAACACCGTTAATTAGGTATGATGTGTAACGATCGTCAAAACCACGAACGTAAACATTTTCATCATCCCAACCACCACCATTTTCAACGTAAACGTTTGGTAGGGTTGATAGAGCTTTTGGCAATCCACGACCACCTAATCTGAAATCAATTTCAGCTTTGGTGTATTCATTAAATGGGATTGCTGAGGTGTTGTCTACACGTTCAGCAAGTACTTCAACACCGCCTAACGCGACGGATGCTGATTCTAGTGTAAAGTTTGCAGATGCGTTAGAACCTGAAACACGTACACTTGCACTTGAAGATTTGTAACCTACAACACTGGCAGTTACTGTGTAGCTACCATCAGGAACATTAATAGAATAACCACCGCTTAAAGTAGCAGCAGCACCTAATGTTGTTCCTTCAACCACAACATTTGCCCCTGGTAAAGCATTACCATCTGCGTCTGAAACAGACCCAGAGATAGTACCTTGACCAAAGAGAGCGCCAGAAATCATAATGATTCCAACTAGCGCACCAAGAATCGAACGATTCATAGTTAACTCCTTTTTCTCGGTTATCTTCATATATTAATATATTAACTTAGGATACACGCGAGTATCCTTCGCAAATATCACCTTTTTATCTTAAAAATCCAAACGATTATTATTAATGTATAATATTGTTATATCAAAACTCAATTGAAAATTATATATTTGCATTAATATGAGATATGTAGTAACAGGTGGAGCTGGTTTTATTGGAAGTAATTTAGTTGACGAGCTAGTTAAAAATGGGCACGACATTCACATTATTGACAATTTTTCTTCTGGTAAAAAAGAAAATTGCAATTCTAAAGCTGAAGTGCATTCTCTTGATATTTCCGAATGTAAAAATTTAAAACAAATGAGCGAAGTTTTAAATGGATGCGATGCAGTATTTCATTGTGCGGCAAGTGCAAGAGTTCAACCTTCTATTGCAGACCCAATTAATTATGAAAAAAATAACACAATTGGTCTAATTAATATTTTAAAAACCGCCGTTGATTCAAATGTTAGACGATTTGTATACAGCGCTTCATCTTCAGCTTATGGTCCAACAGATCAATTACCATCTTATGAAAATGATCCAGTTAATCCAATATCTCCCTATGCAGCTCAAAAATATTATGGAGAGATTACTTGTAGAATGTTTTCTGAAGTATACAATATTGAGACAGTTTCTTTGAGATACTTTAATGTTTTTGGAGAAAGACAGAATTTGGGAGGCGCTTATGCAACCGTAATAGGGATTTTCTTAAATCAGCTTTCTAAAAATATTCCTTTAACAGTAAATGGAGATGGAAAACAAAGAAGAGACTTTACTTATGTTGGTGATGTGGTTAATGCTAATATTTTAGCTTGTAATTCTCCCAATGTCGGGAAAGGTGAAATATTAAATATTGGTAGTGGTAAAAATATTTCAATTTATACTGTTGCAAAAATGTTAAGTAATTCAATAGAATTCAAAAAAGCTTTAAAAGAGCCATTTGCTAATTTAGCTTCTATTGAAAAAGCAAAAAAATTATTAGATTGGGAACCTCAAACAAGCTTAGAAAGTTGGATAGAGAGAAATAAAAATGTGTAAAAAAATTTTAATAACGGGGGGAGCAGGTTTTATAGCTCATCATGTAATTGATAAAATTTTATCAACAACAGATTGGGAAATTATTACTCTTGATAGATTAGATTTTAGTGGAAATTTAAATAGATTAAAAGAGGTAGTATCTTCTTACCCAGAAAGCGAGCAAAAAAGAGTAAGAGTAATTCATCATGACCTTAAAGCAGAGCTTAACCCTGAATTATGTGCTACAATAGGCAAAGTAGATTTTATAAGTCATTTGGCTGCTGGATCTCATGTAGACAGATCGATTACTTATCCACTAGAATTTGTAATGGATAATGTTGTTGGGACAGCCAATATTTTAGATTATGCTAGAAAAATTGATGGACTAGAACGATTTGCTTATTTCAGTACCGATGAGGTTTTTGGACCTGCCCCTCCTGGGATTTACTATAAAGAAAATGATAGATACAATTCGACTAATCCATATTCTGCAACAAAAGCAGGAGCAGAAGAGCTGGTTGTTGCCTTTGAAAATACGTATGGTTTGCCAGCAATTATTACACATACAATGAATGTTTTTGGTGAAAGACAAAATGCTGAAAAATATATACCCATGGTTATTAAAAAAGTCAGAGATAATGAGTTGGTGACTGTTCATGCAAACGCTGAAAAAACTGTTGCAGGTTCTAGGCATTATATTCATGCTGAAGACGTATCAAATGCTTTACTTTTTTTGTTGAATTATGATATTTCTAATATGTCTCCAGATTCTACTGGAGCAAAATGTCAGAAATTCAATATAGTAGGCAAAGATGAAATTGACAATCTGGAGCTCGCTCAATTTATTGCAAAAGTTCAAAACAAGGATTTAAACTACGAAATGGTGGATTTTCATTCACAAAGACCTGGTCACGATTTAAGATATAGTTTAGATGGAAGTAAAATGGCAGAAATGGGATGGACTCCAAAGTCAGCATATGAGCAATTAGAAACGACAATTAATTGGACTTTAAAAAATGATAGATGGCTATCTATATAATTTATTTGTTAAGACTATTTTTCAAACTAAATTGACAACATGAAACTTGCTATTATTATTACCGTTCTTTCCCATAGTTTTTTGTTTTCACAAGTCTCAATTACTGATATTAATAGAATTGGAAACGAACAATTAGATGAAATTAGAAAAGAACTCCAAAATGCACCCGAAAAAAATTCAAAATTTGATGTTGATGATGTTGAAGATATTGAGTCAACCGCTGTAACTATTGAACAGAAAGAACTTGAGCTGATTAATGAAGAATATTATGGGTACAATTATTTTAAATCAGAAATAAATTTTTTTGATAATGTTCCAACTCCATCAGAGTTTAAATTAGGTGCTGGAGACGAAATTATTATTTCGCTATGGGGAGATACTAATTTGAGAGAGCAATTCATAATAAATAAAGAAGGCTTAATTTATTATGAAAACATCGGTTTTATTAATCTTTCAAATAAAACAATCAAAGATGCTGAGAATTTATTAGTAAAAGAGCTTTCTAAAATTTACTCTACCTTAAAGGACATAAATAATCCAACAAAATTAATGGTTGAGCTTGGGAAGCTTAAATCTTTAAATATATATTTTTCTGGTGAAGTTTCTAAACCTGGAATTCAACTAGTTCACCCTTTTTCAGATATTCTTACTGCAATAACTCAAGCAGGTGGAGTAAATACAGAAGGATCATTAAGAAATATTAAGTTAATTAGAGACAATAATACCATAGCTGTAATTGATTTCTACTCTTTTTTTATTAAAGGCTCAAATGAGTTTTCTGATTTTCGTTTAATTGATGGAGATACAATTCATATTCCACCTATAAAAAATAGAGTTGAAATTCAAGGATCAGTCTTAAGACCAGGTTATTATGAATTATTAGAGGGCGATAGTCTTAATGACCTAATTAATTATGCAGCTGGCTTAAAAGCTAAAGCTTCATCAATTATTTCATTGGATACAGTTATCCCGTTTGAAAATCGTACATCCCAAGATAATATAATTTCAAGTCTGAATATTGATTTAAATGCTACTAATGAAATTACATTAAATAACGGCGATAAAGTTCTAGTTAGAGAAATTGGTGAATCAAATTCTAAAGTTGAGATTTACGGTAGAGTTAAAGTGCCTGGAATATATTCTTCAATAAATATGACATTGAAAGATATTCTAGATTTTGCTGGGGGTTTTGATGATCCAGTTTTCAGAAAAACTATTAGACAAGATGAAATTATTATTCTTAGAAAAGATGAGAATCAGTTTTATAGCCAAGAGATAAAATCTACATATGCTGATGCTGATAAAATTGATTTAAATATTAATGATAAAATATTTGTATATGAAAGTACTAACTATAGAAATAGCCCCACTTATCGTGTTGAGGGAGAGGTAAATAAGCCTGGTACTTATCCACTAAAAAAAGGTATTACAGTGGAAAAAGCTCTAAGTCTAGCTGGAGGTCTTACAGAATTATCAACAATCAATAATATTATAATTAGTCAAGAATTTACAGAAATAGATGAAACGGATGTTGAATTTACAGAAATTAAAAATGTGGCTAACTTTGATTTAGACTTTGAATTGAGTTCAAACTCCGTAATCAAAGCATTGCCATATGAAAACGTTGTTAGTGTTGAAGGAAATGTATATAACCCTGGATTAGTAGCATTCACTAGAGGGATTACAATGACAGATGCTATCATTCAAGCTGGTGGCTATAAACCTAATAGTATGAAAAATAGAGCTTATGTTAAAAAAGCAAATGGTGAAGTAAGTAAAGCAAATATTTTTCTTGGTAGATTAAAAAGATTAAACCCAGGTGATACGGTATTTGTGCCAGTTGATCCTGATCCTGATGAATTTGATATAACAACATTTATTGCAGATTTATCAACTACACTTGCTAATATTGCTGCAATCCTTTTAATTGTAGACAATCAAAACGACTAATCATAATGAAACTAATTCTTCTCCGTCATGGTGAAAGCAAGTGGAATTTAGAAAATAGATTCACTGGGTGGACGGATATCGCACTTACTTCTTCAGGTATAGAAGAAGCTTCATTTTCTGGAAAACAATTATTAAAAAAAAACATAAAAATTGTTAGCGTTTATACTTCTTTGCTTAAGAGGGCTATTGAGACTGCCAATATAGTCTCAGAAATAATCAAATTTCCAAAACAAAATATTAAATTGGATTGGCGTTTAAATGAAAGACACTATGGATCATTACAGGGGTTAAATAAGTCCGAAACAGCTGCAAAATTTGGTGAACAACAAGTCCTTTTGTGGAGAAGAAGTTATGATATTCCACCTCCATCTTTAGATGAAAATGATGAAAGACATCCAAGATTTTATAAGAAATTTCAGGATATTGGAGAAAATCTTCCAATTGGTGAAAGCTTAAAGGATGTAATTGATAGGCTGAATCCATTCTTAAAAGATTATTTTAATTTTATTAAAAACCGTCCGGGGAATCATCTATTAGTTGCTCATAGTAATTCTTTAAGAGCCATAGTTAAACTACTTGATAACCTATCCGAAGAGGAAATTATATCAGTAAATATTCCAACTGGCGTGCCGCTAGTTTATTCACTTGATAATAATTTAAATGTTATTAAAAAGGAATACTTAATAGATGAAGCTAAATTAAAAGAAAAACAAAACATAGTTGCAAATCAAGGTAAAGCAAAATGAATCTAGACTTTTCAGACATTAAAGTTTTAGTAATTGGTGATTTTATGATAGATCATTATATCATGGGAGAATCAAATAGGATGTCCCCAGAGGCCCCCGTACCTGTTGTTGTTCCAAAAGAGGAATTTTCAATTCCTGGAGGAGCAGGAAATGTCGCCATGAATTTAAAGTTAATGGGTGCAGATGTAACATGCGTAGGTTGTATTGGAAATGATATTTGGGGAGAAAAATTACTTTCAATCTTAAAAAATGAAGGTATTAACACAGAAAGAATAGAGATAATTGATGACCATCCTACTACATTAAAACAAAGAATTTATTCTGACGGTAAACAGGTTGCTAGATTAGATACAGAAAAGATAATAAATTGGGAAATTGATGATTTTACTACTGATATAGCAGAAAATTATGATGTTATGATATTATCAGATTACAACAAGGGAGTTCTACATAATTCTGATTTATTTCTTACTTTAATTTCTGCTTCTCAACTTTCTCCCGATAATCGTTTAGAGACTATAATAGTAGATCCTAAAAAAGATGATTTTGATCATTATAATGGAGTGAATATTATTACTCCCAATTTAGATGAACTTCAAAAAGCTACTAAAATGAAAATTGATGATAATGAATCAATTATCAAAGCTTGCAGAAAATTAATTGAAGAATATAGCATTGAATATGTAGTTGCAAAAAAAGGTGATAAAGGAATAACAGTTGTAGGTGAAGATAATTTTGTTAAACATATTAAACCGCATACTGTTGAAAATCCAGATGTTACAGGAGCTGGAGATACAGTGATTGCTGCTTTATCAATTGTTTATGCCAAAACTAATGATATAGAATTTTCAGCAAAATTTGCTAACGCTGCAGCTGCAATTGCTGTTGATAAAACTGGCACTGCAAGTGTTACTATTGATGAGATTAATAATTATATTAAATCATATACATGAACAAATTAATAAAAAATTCTCTAAAAACTCATTCAGAAGCTTTGCAACTTATAAATGAATCTGATATCATAGATGCAATTAATATTATTCTTAATGCTATAAATGAAGGTAAAACAATATTTTGGTGTGGCAACGGAGGCAGCGCATCTCAAGCAAATCATCTATCTGCAGAACTTATTGGAGGAATGTACCAAAAAAAAATTAAACCTTTTAAATCTATATGTTTAAATACTGATACAGCATTTCTAACAGCTTGGTCTAATGATGATTCATTTGAAAATATATTCGTACGCCAATTAGAGGCTTTAAGTAAATCAGGAGATATTCTGATTGGTTTATCAACAAGCGGTAATTCCCTTAATATTGTCAATGCAGCAAAGTTTTCTAATCTTAATAATTTAAAAGTGATTTCTTTAACAGGTAATAATGGTGGTAATTTAAAAAACCATTCTATTGTTAATATCAATATTGAATCTGATAGCACTCAACGCATACAAGAGATGCATATTTTAATAGGACATATTCTTTGTGATATTATTGAGAAGAAATCATAAGTTGAATGCAAATTTTATACCTAGATTATTACCCGTACTTTCTTCCCCTGTGACTATAATTCCAATTAGGTATTGATTAAAAATTTTATCAATCGAAAGATAATATTTTATTGAATCAGATATATCAGTTTTTCTAGAAAGTAATAATTTTGAACTATATTTATTGGGTTGATCATTTTTTACACCCAAATGAAAAACTTTTGATGGGTTAACATCTAAATCAGCTTGTGCATTTCCTGCGTTAATAAAGGGATTACCAATTACATACCCTTTATAGCTCCAACCTTCTGAATATTGGCCGTGATTATAATAGTTTTCATCAACATAAGGTGGATTTATATCTTGATTTGTTGTGTTCAAATATTCAAATAAAATATGAGTATTTTTAATAAAATTAGTTAATTCTATACCCCATAAACCATCTGACTTATTTTGAAATCTTAGTCCACTTGTATCTTCAAAAAAATGTTGATAGTAGAGTTTAATTTCCTTTTCATAAATTATTTTTTTGAAGTAAAAGTCCCAAATTCCTAAGTGATTGCCTAAGGCATTAGCATGTGGTTCTCCTTCTAGTAGGGGTCCGTCAGCACTTATAAAAATTTTAAAGAAGTTTTTAAAAGAATTAGGAAAGTTATAATCTTCTGTACTTCCTCCCCATATTGCTTCATGTACAAAACCAATACCAATATCATTCTGATTCTTAGAATAATTCAAATAAATAAATTTTTCATGAAGAAATGGGGCAGTTTTATAAATTTGACTTTTCTCAAAAAAGGCATGTGAAATTCCAAAATCAAAATAAATATATTTATTTCTTTTCAATTCATAAGAGCTTGTTATTCCTATTTTAGGCATAGGCTCTGCATTATTACTAATTAGCATTGATCCTGAGGTTATAAATTCATTAAGATAACTACTAAAATCTTTGTAATATTTTCCAGCTTTTAAATAAGTATTATTAAATAGTTTAGATTGAATAAATGATTCACCAAGATAAATTTTATCTGCTAGAGAAAAAATATTTATATTGAGACTTAAATTATCATATTTAAAAATACCATCGTAATTAAAGTATATTTTTGATCTTTTTTGGCCATAATTATTATACTGTGACCACCATTGATTAGATGTATCATAAGTTAATTGAAGATTATATTTATTACTTATATCCTGGGAATATAGCTTAGAAGAAAGTATTATAAATAAAATAATATAGTACTTAAAAATACTATTTTCTTTGAATAGGTTTAACATAGAATTTCCAATCCATTACCTCTATTTGGGAATGTTTTGTAATCTCAAATGAACTATATTTTTTTGTTGGAGTAAATCTTTGTTCTTTACCATTAATTAAAAATCCTAAGGGCATGACAAAATTATCATTAACATTATTCCATTTGAAATAAAAATCTGTATCAGTTTGATAATATTCTAGTTCTGGTTGGTTGGGGCTATAAAAATACTGTTCTGCAAAATACCACATATCTTCTCCAGTTTTTTCTTCAACTTTATTAAAAAAGTCAATTGTATTTACAAAGCCTTTAGCATTTTCTTCCATAAATTCTTTTAATATCTCAAACCATATTTTATCATTATTTATTACACTTCTTAAAGTATGCATAACCCATGCTCCTTTCATATAGGTATCGCCGTGGAGTGCCCAATGATTTTCATTCTCATTACCAACAATAGGGATTTCATTTACAATACGATTTTTAATCGTATTCAAATAATGAACTCCTACTTCATAGCTTTTAAATTTATCTTCAAAAAAAATAGATTCTGAATAAACCTGTAAGCCTTCATGAATCCAAATATGAGTTGGATCAGATGCAGTAACACTATTACCAAACCATTCATGCCCAGTTTCATGTATTATTAAAGGATCAATAACTCCGTACATCGGCCAGCTTTTGCTTCTTACACCATTATACATACTAAATCCATTACCATATGTTACTGCGGATTGGTGTTCCATTCCTAGATATGGAACTTCAATAAGCTTATATCCATCTTCATACCATTGATAATCACCAAAGTATTTTTCATAAAATCTTATTACTTCTTTTGATTGAGGGAAGAAGTTTGAAGCCAATTCTCTATTATAATCTAAAACATAATGGTTCATAAAATGTGTATCATTATCCTTCAAAAAAGTGTCTTGGACTGCTACATAATTTCCAATTTGAACTGATATGTTATAATTATTTATGGGGTTATTAACAAACCATTCATATGTAGTCTTATTTCCTAAATTTTTGACGCTTATTAATTTTCCATTTCCAACTGCTACTAAGTTTGATGGAACTGTATAAACCATTCTTACACTATCTCCCTCTGCGGTAATATGATCTTTGTTAGGCCACCAAATTCTTGCACCTTCACCTTCACATGAAACTGCAATCCAATCACGCCCATCTTTATCTTTAGACCATGTAAATCCTCCAGCCCAAGGCGGGTTATCAGCACTTTGAGGAACTCCTTCATAAAAAACAGTAAATTCAAAAATACTATCCTTTTTTATTAATGATTTGAAATCAATCAATACAGCATTAAATTCTCTTGAAAAAGATAAATTCTGATTTTTATAAGTTATTTTTTTGATATTCAAATTTTCTGCTAAGTCAATTTGTAATTTATTTAAATCTCTGACACTCTCAGCTTTGACTGTTACAAAACCATTAAGTGATTTCTTTTCAATATCAAAATCAATATTTATATCGTAGAATGATACTCTATATGACGAACGATTTTCATTTAAATTACCTATTAAGAAATTATTTTGAGTTAATTCTGGTAGATTATATTGATTTCCATGAGGTCTATTTTCTTGGCAAGACAACAAAGTGCATATTAGTATACTAAAGATTATTTTTTTCATAATAAGTCCTTGTTTTAAATACATTATTAGCAAATATGATATAGTATAAAATAATACAGAAAAGAAACCATAATACAATAGCGAATGCTTCTTTAATTAGAAATAGAATGTAAACGATAGCTAGATAAATAAGCCATTTTATCCATGTCGGCTGAGACCATAATTTAAATAACGATTTCATTATTTAACTTCTTTTAAGTAACTATAATATTTCATTGATTCATTATAAATAGAATCATATTTATTCTCAATGTTAATATCTTTTTTTTCATATTTATGGAATCCAGTAGTTTTAATAACGTTATCGTACCAAATTTTCCACCAAATACCATAATTAATATGACCACCTTTTTCCCATTTAAGCATTTTTTTATCAAATTTAATATTAATTTTTCTACACCAACCTGAAAGTGATTTCTCGGGATTCATTAATAGTTCTTTTGAATCAATTACCAAGTATGGTTTATTAATTTTTTCAAGAAAATTTACAATTTCATATTGTTGTGGATAGCCCAGTTCTTCTACAGAATTCAATTCATTTTTTTTCGTAAAAGAACTAATTACTTCCTTAGGGTGTCTTAATAAAATACAATTTTCGATATTAGAAATCCAATCTATACTGCTTAAATCAAGAATATGATGTGCCATATGTTTTTGATACCATATTTTTTTATTTTTAGGTATTTCTCCTGTGAGATATTTCACAATTTCGTTATAGTTTGAAGAATACTTATTTATTATTTCTTTATGCATTGGATGTTTTATTTTTGTTTCTTTAAGGTAGTGTGCATAAAAAGGTTCATCAGTAACAAATGTATCTGTTCTTGAAGACCATGACCTCATTAATGCTGTAGATATATTTCTAGGACCTGACCAGCAACCTACAATCATAATCCGTTTATATTTTCCTGAATATGATGGTTGTAAAAATCTCTAATATGATTTGTTAATGAATTAGAATTAATTGATGATAAGTTTCTGTTTTCAAGTGAAGATACTGGAATTATTCCAGCGAATGTACCAGTTACAAATGCTTCATCACAATCTTTAATTTCATCAAAGGTAAAATCTTTCTGATAACAATTAATACCATTTTTTTCACAAAGATAGATGGCTTTACTTCTAGTTATTCCGTTAAGACAATATTCACCTCTTGAAGTCCAAACGGAATTATTTTTAATAAAAAATAGGTTTGTAGAATTACACGTACTAATATTCCCATAAGGGTCATTCATAATTCCTTCGTCATAATTTAATTCATTTGCTTCAATGCTGGCTAAAATACAATTTAATTTGCTTAAAGTATTGTAACGTGTACTCAAAATATTATGAGGTGGCCGAACTATTGAAACTCTTCCTATACTAATTCCATTTTTATATGTATTGGGATCTGTCTCTTTATATTCAG
This sequence comes from uncultured Fidelibacterota bacterium, assembly GCA_902578385.1. Classification (GTDB taxonomy): domain Bacteria; phylum Fidelibacterota; class Marinisomatia; order Marinisomatales; family Marinisomataceae; genus Marinisoma. The sequence continues at coordinate 20,913 of CACHCR010000002.1, forward strand.
GGATGATAACTAAAGTTATGGGCCCAATATTTGCATTTGGATTTTGATATGGGGTTATTTTTTCTCCTCTTGAAATGATAAGTCTAATATGTACACCATCTGTCATATTATTTTTTAATAATACTTTCGATATTTGATTAATAATTTGTGTTTTTGAAAAAGGTATATCCAAAGATATGCCCTTTGCACTTTGAAACAGCCTATCAAGATGGTCATCAATGAATACTAACTGATTATTATGAAGTCGAATCCCTTCCCAAACTCCATCACCTAAAAGAAAGCCACTGTCAAATACGGATACTTTAGCTTTATTTCTATGAAATAGTTTTCCATCAATGTTGATAAATATATCAGCATTTTTATCATTTTTTATATATGAATGGCTACTCATTTGTGGGCCCACAGGGACTTGAACCCCGAACCTGCGGATTATGAGTCCGTTGCTCTAACCAATTGAGCTATGGGCCCTTCATACTGTTATAAAATAACAATTAATATAATCAAAATTGTTAATTTAATAATAAAATAATGCTACATTATTGAACTATATGTAAGCTTAAAACTACAATGAAAAAGAAAAAAATTAATATTTTAATTACGGGATGTGGCGCTCCAGGTATTTCAGGTACTATTTATTCATTAAAAGAAGCAAATCAATTGTATGAAATCTTTACAATTGGTACGGACACAAACCCCTTAGCAGTAGGCAAGCATTTTTGTGATCATTTTGAAGTTATTCCATCATTTTCAGATACTAAGAAATATTTAGATAGTTTGATTTCTATTTCAAGTAGGTATAAAATTAATGTTATTTTACCTCAAAATACACTTGAGCTAAGTATCCTATCCGATAATAAGCATCTATTTGAGGAGATAAATACCAAAGTATTAATATCTAATAAAGAGGGAATTAATCTGTCAAATAATAAATATAATTTGATGCAAGTTGCAGAAAAAATTGGTATTCCATATCCATCTTATGTAGAAGTTGATAATATTATGGACTTAGAAAAAACTTTAAAGTCTTTTGGTTGGCCTAAAAAAAAAGTTGTTATCAAACCTCCATTATCTAACGGGTCAAGAGGTGTAAGAATTATAGATGAAGATATAGATCTAAAAGATAAATTTTTTTCAGAAAAGCCAGGTATTTTAAGTACAAATTTTGAGATAATAAAATTAACTCTTGGAACTTCTTTTGATAAATTATTGGTAATGGAATATTTATCTGGGCAAGAATATTCTGTAGATATATTGAATGTAAAAGATAAAAAAATAGTTATTCCAAGATCTCGAGGATTAATTAAAAGTGGAATTACTTTCTCTGGTAAAATTGAAAATAATGCATTGATTGAAAAATATAGTATTGCATTGGCTGAAGCTTTAAACCTAAGCTACTGCTTTGGCTTCCAATTTATATTAAAAGATGATATTCCTTATATTATTGAATGCAATCCAAGAGTTCAAGGGTCTATGGTTATATCAACCCTTGGAGGAGCAAATATTATCTTAAATAGTATATTAAATTTATTGAATGAAGAAATGTTACCCATGAAGTTAAGGTATGATACAATATTTACAAGATATTGGGGTGGAATAGCAGAAAATGGAGATGGTAAAAAAGTTATATGATATACGGAATTGATATAGATGGAACTATATGTACAACTGATTGCGATTATTCGAATGCTCGGCCGTACAAAGAGATAATAAAAAAAATTAATTCATTATTCGATGAAGGACATACAATAATTTTTTATACATCTAGAGGATACAAGTCAGGTACTGACTGGTATGATTTTACAAAAAAACAGATAGATAATTGGGGCGTTAAATATCATGAATTAAAAATGGGTAAACCACAATTTGATATTTTTATTGATGACAAGGCTATATCCAATATTGAGTGGTACAGAAAAAACAATTTAAATATTGAAAAATAGTAAATTAATTAAAAGTTTTTATTGTACTCTTAATATGTTTTATAAAATTATCTGACTTATTTTTCAATACTTCTTCAATCGTTTTTTGAACAGTTTTTTTACTATTCATCCACCAAACTGGATGAATACATAATTGAATGTTTTTGGATTCTTGAAATGCTTTTGATTTTAGCGGCGATCCATAACGAAAAGAACCTCCAGAATCAGCAAAATAAACAATTTTTTTTAATAATTTATTTTCATAGGTATTTTGTATTGAAAAGTAATTTTCTGGATTACTTAAAAAAGCTTTAGTTGGCTGATGAATACTAATAATATTAATATTTTCATCAAAAACATCCTCAAATATTTTTTTTTCCTTAATAAAGCTTTTTCTAGGATTCTTATAAATACTTAAATCAAAATGTAAAGATATATTGTGACCTAATTCTCTGATTTTTTTTACTTTTTTGATATTTTCATCAGCTAAAAGATTATAAGATAAATTAGATAATAAAAAAAAGTAGGTTGCTTTGACATTAGAATTGTTTTCCAAAATAGCCATTTTAAGAGCTAAGTCAATTGAAACATCAACATCATGTCTAAGAATAACTTGTTTATCATTTTTAAGATCGAGTTCATCATAGCTAATAAATAGGTAATTTTTATCTAGAAAAGCATTAACGAATTTTTCATAATCTCCAAGTAATGTCATAATTAAATAATAAGAAACTTTACGCGCCTATTAAAGATATTTCATTTAAAAAAATTTAATTTATGAGATTGGTCATATATTTCTTTATTTTAATTTCTTGTTTTTCCCAATTAAAATCTTTTGCAATTTTTCGACAATTTTCTTGCATTTTCTCATAATCAAAGCTCAAAATTTTTTTTACCGATAATTCAAAATCTTTTTGATTATTAGATGATATTATTTCATAACCAATTTTGTTTTTTCTTATAAAGTCAGCTTCATATTTCATTCCGCCGCTTAGAATGGGAATTTCTGACATTATACTCTCAAAAAGTTTATTTGGTAAAGCACTTTCATAACTTAGAGAGTATTTATTTTTTGTTCTTAGGGTTGTCACTGTAAAGTCTCCTGAAGATACTATATTTATTACTTCTTTGTAAGGCACTGCTGGATGGAAAAAAATATTTTTACATCTTTCCTCATATTTTCTAATCAATCCTTCAAGAGGTCCTGATCCTAAAAAAATTATGCAAATATTCAAATCTGTGTTTTTAAATAGTTCTAAGTATTTTTGAATCCCTCTATCTGGTAATAAAGCTCCTATATAAATGAATTTTTTCACATTAGCTTTAATATTAAATTTATTTAGTAAATAATTTGATCTTTTGCTAGCTCGATAATGAGGGACATTATTAATTACGATTGGGGAGATTGAATATTTTTTCTTGTACCAATCTCCGATTATATCATTAACAACAACTACTTTATCAACGAATCTTATAAGAAAATGCTCAAAAATTTTGGTAACATATTTTTCAAAAGTTCCCGATCCCTGCCTCTCGGTTTCTAGTTCATGAGTATCATAAACAATCTTACTTTTTCTATTTAAAATTTTAAAAAAAACAGATGGTGGCAATGATGCCAAATTATGAGCGTTAATTATCTCTGGCTTGTTATTACTTAAAAATTTATATGATAGTATCCAAAATTTAAAAATTAATAATATTTTTCCAACCAATCGTCTACTAGACCATTTTTGAGAATCTATAGGCAGTCTTACAATAGTAATATTTTTGTCAACTTTTTCAAATTCATTTGATAAGCTATTTTTTTTAATCCCCAAATGATAAATATGATCAAAATATTCTAATTGATTTATGGAGCCGGTAATTTTTTCTATCCTAGCTTCATTTTGCATATCAGATGGATAGATATGTACATTAATTTTTTTCTTCAATTTCATATAAAATAATTTGTTGCTTAAGAATGGTACTTTCAAAGTTTTTTTTTAAAAAAAAGTACTTATTTTTATCACATTTATAGTTAAAATCTTTTTATGGAAAAAGGCCGTCATTCAATAATAAAAAATTCAGAAATTGGCAAAGGGACGGTAGTCTGGCATTTTTGTAATATTTATGGTGCGGACATTGGAAAGAATGTCAAGATTGGTTCATATGTAGAAATACAGGATGGTGTTAAAATTGGAGACAATTCTATTATTAGCTCCCATTCGTTTATATGTTCTTTAGTAACTGTAGGTAAAAATGTTTTTATAGGACATTCTGTGATGACTGTAAATGATAAAAACCCTCCATCATTTAGAAGAACAGGATCCAAGGATGGATGGTTGCCAACAGATATATGTGATAATGCAGTTATTGGAAGTGGCTGTGTAATATTCCCAGTTAGAGTTGGGAAAAACTCAGTTGTTGGTGCTGGATCCGTAGTTACAGAAGATGTTCCTGATAATACTAAGGTTGCTGGTTCGCCAGCAAAAATCATAGGAAAAGTTGAATAATGAATATTCCTTTCGCAGACATCAAGAAACAATATTTAAGTATTTCTGATGAAATTAATAATTCTATACAAGAAGTTTTAAACGATACAGCTTTTATTAGAGGTAAATATGTTGAAAGGTTTGAAAATAATCTTTCAAAATTGTATGGTATAAATCATTGTATTGGAGTGGGCAATGGTACCGATGCAATATATTTAGCTTTAAGAGCGCTTGATATCGGCCCAGGAGATGAAGTAATAACTGTTTGCAATTCATGGATTTCTACTTCTGAAGTTATTGGACAAGTTGGTGCTAATGTTAAATTTATTGATATAGAATTAGATAATTTTAATATTGATGTTAATAAAATTGAGACCAAAATTTCTGAAAAAAACAAAAGCAATAATTCCTGTTCATTTATATGGTCAACCTGTAAAAAATATGGATTTACTGATTGAAATAGCCAAGAAATATTCCATTCATGTAATTGAAGATTGTGCTCAAGCAATTTTTGCAGAATTTAAAAACCAATATGTTGGTACATTTGGAGATATTGCAACAATTAGCTTTTATCCTGGTAAGAATTTAGGTGCATTTGGAGATGCTGGTGCGGTTATTACAAACAACAATAATCTTGCTGAAAAAGTAAGAATGATAGCTAATCATGGGCAAAAAATTAAACATAATCATAAATATGAAGGTATCAATTCTAGAATGGACGGTTTACAAGGAAACATATTAAATGTTAAATTAAATCATATTTTATCTTGGACAAAGAAAAGACAAGCTATAGCTAATATTTACAGAAAACACCTTAAAGAATTGCCAAACATTTCTATTCCTAAAGTAGATAAAGATTGTACTCATGTATTTCATTTGTACGTTATTTTAGCTGAAAAAAGAAATGAATTAATGAGCTTCTTGAAAGACAATGGCATAGGAACTGCATTACATTATCCAAATATTCTACCTTTACTAGCATGTTATGACCATTTAAATCATTCTGCTTCAGATTTTCCAATGGGGTTTGATGCTTCACAAAGAATTCTTTCCCTGCCTATGTTTCCGGAGCTGGAGGAAAAAGAGATTCAATATGTTTGTCAAAAAATAAAAGAGTTTTATACATAAATGGAATTCATTGATTTAAAAGCTCAACAAAAATTCATAAGAAAGTCATTAAACACTTCAATAAATAAAGTTTTAGATGATGGTAGATATATTTTAGGGGAAGAAGTTTCTCAGCTCGAAAAACAATTATCTTCCTTTTGTGGATCTCAACATTCTATTGGTTGCTCTAATGGTACTGATGCATTAATTATTGCTTTACTTGCATTAGGAATTAAGCCAGGCGATGGAGTAATTACGGTCCCATTTACTTATATTGCAACATTGGAAGCAATTGCTACAATTGGAGCAATTCCTGTTTTAGTAGATGTATATGATTCAACTTTTAATATGAACCCTGAATTAATAGAAGATGTTATTAAAAATTCTGAATATAATATTAAAGCTATAATGCCTGTTGATCTATTTGGCTTACCAGCTAGATATAGATTAATTAAAGAAATATCAGAAAAATATGGATTAAAAGTTATTGGTGATGCCGCACAATCTTTTGGAGCGTCCAAAAATACACTTAATGTTGGAAAATTTTCTGATATTACTACAACTTCTTTTTTTCCTGCTAAGCCTCTTGGATGTTACGGAGATGGGGGTGCAATATTTACTGATTCTGATGAATACAACAAAATCATTAGGTCTTTGGCTGTACATGGAAAGGGCTCAGATAAATACGATAATATAAGGATTGGGCTAAATTCACGACTTGATACATTACAAGCAGCTATATTAATAGAAAAATTGAAAATTTTCGAAAAAGAAATAGAATTGCGCAACAAAATTGCAGATTTATATCGCAAAAAGCTTAATAATTTAGATGTAAGATTTCAATATATCCCACAAGGATATAAATCAGTTTATGCACAATTTTCAATAGTTTTTGATAATCAGAAGGTAAGAGACGAGGCCCAGCTATTATTAAGTAAAAAAAATATACCTTCCGTTATCTACTATTCAATTCCAGGTCATTTGCAAACAGGATACAAATACTTAAATTATAAAAAAGGTGATTTCCCCGTTACTGAAAAACTTAGTAATACAATTCTTAGTTTACCTATGCATCCTTATTTAAATGAAGATGACTTAGATAAAATTGTTGGAGTAATAAAAACCATTTAAAAAATTATAGGAGATATAATGTCAAGATCAGATAGTAAAAGTCACGTTAGAATTGGAGTAATAGGAAAAGGTTTTGTAGGAACAGCCGTTTCTCATGGTTTTTCTCACCAGACTGGATATGGTGCGGATATTAAGATTTATGATAAGAATCCAGCTAAGTCTCAGAACTCTTTGGAGGAGACTGTTAATGAGTCTGACTATCTTTTTTTATCGGTTCCAACACCATCAGCAAAAGATGGAACAATAGATTTGTCTATTGTTGAAAGTGCGCTTGAATCAATAAATAATGTTAATGATAACGATAATAATATTGTCCTTTTGCGATCAACAGTAACACCAGGTACAACAGAATCTTTGCAAAAAAAGTATCCTAATTTAAGATTTGTTTTCAATCCAGAATTCTTAACAGAAAGATCTGCCTCTTTTGATTTTATCAATCAGACTAGAGTTATACTTGGTGGAGAAATAGAAAATACTGAAAAAGTAAAAAAATTATACAGAGATAGATTTGGGGAATATCTACCTGTTCTTCAAACAAGTTTTCAAACCGCAGAATTAATTAAATATATGAATAACTTATTTTTTGCTACGAAAGTTTCTTTTTTGAATGAAATGAAGTTATTGTCTGATGAAATTGGGGCAGATTGGGATGATGCTGTTGAGGGATTTATTCTTGATGGAAGAATCGGGCACTCTCACATATCCGTCCCTGGACCGGATGGAAAATTTGGATTTGGAGGTAGCTGTTTTCCAAAAGATATTCAAGCTCTTATAAATTTTGGAGAACAAAATGGAATTGAGATGAATGTACTAAAAGGTGCATGGAAAACTAACTTAAAGGTAAGACCAGACAAAGATTGGGAAAACCTTAAAGGCAGAGCTGTTTCAGATGAAGAATAAGAAACCTTTTCAAGCTATTTGGCTTACAGGGCAACCTGGTAGCGGTAAAACAACTCTAGCTAACTTATTATTTTATCATTTAAAAGAAAATTCACCAAACAAATCTTTTTTTAATATTGATGGAGATGATTTAAGAGATCTTTTTCAAAATAAAGACTATTCAAAAAAAGGAAGAGAAGCAAATATTAGGCTAGGTATGAGTATCGCTGCTTATTTAATTAATAAAAATTGTCTTCCAATAATTTCTCTGGTATCTCCTTATTTAAATTTAAGAGAAGAGTTTAAATCAAAGTATAGCGTTTTAGAGGTTTATGTTCATACTAGCGAAATTAGAGGTAGAGAAAATTACTTTGTAGAAGATTACGAACCTCCACATAATAATTTTATAGAGATGGATACAACAAATAAAACTAAAGAGGAAAGTTTAGATGAAATACTCAATGTTTATAGGTAGGTGGCAACCTTGGCATAAAGGTCATCGTTGGTTAATTGATCAAAGATTAAATGATAATAAAAATGTTTTAATATGCATAAGAGACATGGAAACTGACGAAAATAATCCATATACAGCAGAAGAAGTTAAGATAAATGTAGAAAAATCGTTAAATGATTTGGTGTCAAGTAAAAGAGTAAAGGTGATAATTATTCCTGATATTGAATCTGTAAATTATGGACGAGGAGTCGGATATGACATTATTGAACATATACCTCCCTCAAACATTGAGAAAATTTCTGCTACAGAAATTAGAAATAAATTATCTCAAAATACTCAATGAGTATTTTAAAAGACAAATATTTAAAAAATATAGCAAAAATCTTTTCTGCCAATTCCTTAATTCAATTAATACCTGCATTAGGCATCTTAATATTAGCACGAATTTTTAGTCCTGAAGGATTTGGATTATTTGCTGTATGGTCAAGTTTTGTATTTATTGGATTAAATGCTGCAATCTTAAAATTAGAAGTATCTATTTTTGACGAAGTAAGCGGAAATCGAATGAAAGCAGTTCAGATTATGCTCTTTGTTAGTCTAATTTTATCTATTGCCATTGGATTTTTAGCAAGCATAATATTTTATTCCATAGATTATGAGCAATTCAATATTCTAGATATTATTTTTGGCGCCACTGCTATTTTCCTTTTAGCAGCTTATAGGATTTGGACACTTTTGCTAACAGCTGAAGCTCAATTTGATAATCTAATTATTATAAGACTTGTCAATGCATCAGCTGTATTATTATCTCAAATAATTTTTGGTCTATACAATCCTGAATACAAAAGCTTAATAATCGGATTTATTGTTGCTCATGTTATAACTTTATTTTTTGCTCAAAAAATACAGCCCATTACTTTTACATTTCGGATTGATAATATTTTTATTAACGTTAAAAAATATTTTAAAAAACATATTAGATACCCTTTATTCTCATTACCAAGCGAAGTAGTTAGTTCAGTTAGCTCACAGATTCCTTTCATAATATTGCTAAGTAAGTATGGTCCTGACTTAACAGGACAATTTGCAATGGCATTTAAAATACTAGGAGTGCCCATGGGTTTTGTAGGTAAGGCTGTTGGAGATGTTTTTAGACAAAAATCTGCTGAAGATTATAAAGTAATAAAGAATTGTAGAGATACTTTTAATAAGACATTTTTTCTTTTATTTTGTGTATCATTATTTTCAGCACTATTCACTTGGAATTTTATCTCACCTATTGTTTTAATAGTATTTGGAAGTGAATGGGAGCTGGCAGGTGCAATATGCATTTTTTTAATTCCATTGTTTTCTATGAATCTGATTGTTAGTCCTTTAACATTCACATTATATGTTGTTCAGAAGCAACATATCGATTTGCTATGGCAATTAATTCTTATAGTGACTGTATATTTATGTCTCACAATGACAACAAATTTTAATACATCAATTATTTATTATAGCATCACTTATTCGATGCTATATATTTTACTATTACCATATCTTTATTATATTTCAGGTGATTTATCTAAAAATCAAAATCTCTAGCTATGAGAAAAAATAAAATTTGTATAATAGATCATGGTGTCGGTAATAATAAATCAGTTAAGAGTATAATTAATCACATTGGGTATCAATGTACTATTTCTAATGATATTAAAGTGCTGGATGACGCAGAATTATTAATATTGCCTGGCGTTGGGTCTTTTGATGCTGGAATAAAGAGTCTTCATGATTTAAACCTTTTCGAATTTTTAAAATCAAAATCGGAGGACGGAAATACTATTATTTTGGGGATATGTCTAGGGATGCAGCTTTTATTTGACAGTAGCGAAGAGGGAAAGTTAGATGGACTTGGTATTATAGCAGGAAGTGTTAAAAAATTTCCAGAAAATAAAGATTATCCTGTTCCTCATATTGGGTGGAATAAAGTTATTGATTCATCAGGATTTTTTGAATCTAATGATATAAAATATTATCCTCGGTTCTATTTTGTTCACTCCTATTATGTTGATTGTCAAGATCAGTCTAATATTCTTGGCGTTACTGAATATGGTAGTAAGTTTACCTCTGCTGTTAAAAAAGATAAAATCATTGGAGTTCAATTTCATCCAGAAAAAAGTCATGGCTGCGGTATGTTATTATTTAAAAAAATATGTGGGATGTTAAGTGATTAATTTTAGAGTTATACCCTCAATGCTTCTAATTGATGATTCTGTTGTAAAGGGAAAAAATTTTAAGAATCATACTTATGTCGGAGACCCTATTAATATATTAAAAATCTATAATAAAAAAGAAGTTGATGAGCTATTAATATCAGACATTGGTATTAATAAAAATAATAAATCAATTAATTTTGATTTGATTGAAACAATTGTTGATGAAGCATTTATGCCTATTGCTTATGGAGGAGGTATTAATAATCTAGATGACATAAATCAATTATTTAATATTGGTATAGAGAAAGTTGTATTAACAACTATAGCATTTTATGATCCAGATTTGGTTCAAAAAGCAAGCAATCGTTTCGGAGCTCAAAGTATAGCAGTTGGTATAGATGTAAAAAAAGATTTTCTTGGACGTCAACATGCTTATGTCAAAAATGGATCTATTAATACAAAAATGAGTTTATTAGAATACATTGATAAACTGTCGCAATATAGTTTTGGAGAATTGATTGTAAATAACATTAATCGTGAAGGTACATTTTCTGGAATTGATTTAAAAATACCTGATAGTATTGTTAAAAAATTAAATATTCCATTGTTGATCAGTGGAGGTACAAAAGATTTTAATGACATTGAACAGATGATGAAAATTAAAGGATTGTCAGGTGTAATAGGGGGGGCTATTTTTACATATTACGGTAAACATAGAGCAGTACTTCCTACCTATTTATCAGGAGAAAATTTAGAAAAGATAAATAAAGTGTGGGAAATATAATGGATTATAAGCAGTGTAGTAGATGTATAATGGACACAACTGATGAACACATTTATTTTAACGAAAATGGTATTTGTAATCATTGTATAAGATTCGAAGAATCCCAAAAAACTAAATGGTTTCCAAATAAAGAGGGTGAAAAAAAGTTAAAAAATTTATTCAATCTTATTAAAAATGAAGGCAAAAATAAAGAGTATGATTGCATTTTAGGTTTGAGTGGAGGGCTTGATAGTTCATATGTTGCAATTTTAGCCAAGAAGTATGGACTTCGTCCATTAGTCTTTCATGTTGATGCTGGATGGAATTCAGAATTGGCAGTTTACAATATTGAGAAGGTAATTGAATATTGCAATTATGATTTAGTAACTCATATTATGGATTGGAATGAAATAAAAGATTTACAAAGAGCTTATATTAAATCAGGGGTAGCTAACCAAGATGTTGTACAAGACCATTCATTTGTGTCAATATTATACCATTATGCTAATAAACATCGTATCAAATATGTATTGAATGGCTCAAATATTGCGACTGAGAGTGTATTCCCATCTTCTTGGCATCATGATGCGATGGATTCAATTAACTTAAAAGCTATTCATAAAAAATATGGTGAAATAAAGCTTAAGCATTTTAAGCCAATATCATTTTTTCAGTATTATTTTTGGTATCCAATTATTAAAAAAATGACAGTACTTAATCCTTTGAACCTAGTATACTATAATCCTGAAGAAGTAAAAGAATTTTTAATGAAAAATATTGGTTATAAGCCTTATGGACGTAAGCATGGAGAATCTGGATTTACAAAGTTTTTTCAAAATTATTTTTTAGTTGAAAAGTTTGGATATGATAAAAGAAAATTACATTTGTCTAGTATGATCTTAAGTAATCTCATAACCAGAGATGAAGCCATAGAAGAATTAAAAAAACCTCTATATGATGAGTTAGAGTTAATTCAAGATAAAGCTTTTGTGGCAAAAAAATTAGGATTTTCTGTAGAAGAGTTAGATAGTTTTATTAGTCAAGATAATGGTCACTATAGCGATTTTGCAAATTGGGACTCAAGATACAAACTTTTAAAAAAGCTTCAACATTTTATAACAAACTATACTTCAATAAAGATTAACACATATTACAAAAAAATATAATAGAATTTTTAATAGTAAATCTAATGAAAAAATGCTCTAATCAGCTGTTTAGGATATTTAATTATTTTGAGTAAGGTGTCAATTTTTTTCATTAATGGATTTTTAGTTTTGTAATACCCTCTTTTAGAAAAATCAATATCAATATTTAAATTATCAAACAGTGGTTCTATACCTTTCTGCCATTTACCCTTTACTATACCAGTATCACCTTCTTTACCTTCAAAATATGGAATAACTTCCTTAAAACCAGGAGTTAAACATTTTTCATTAAATCTAAAAAAACTATCTTTAATTTTATGGCTTCTTATAGTTCCAAAAAGTTCAAACATCCATGGGTTTTCATCTGAAATGAGATATTTTTTTAGAGAAGAAGCCTTCCAGAGTGCTGGTGATGTAGTAATTCTATATTTTGATTTTTGCTTAATTTTACTAATCATTGGATTATCTGTTGATTCAAAAGAACGTGTTTTATCGTGATTAGTTAATGTTATATTTGAGTAGTCATTATCCTTCATTATTTTGTAGCATTCGGTAATAGATTTTTCATCAACAAAGTCTGAAATAAAGAAATCATCAAGCATTAGAAGCACTATATCTGAATTAGGAATTTTGTTGAGTGCTTGTATTAATATTTCACTCCAAGGAGGTTCATTATCATAATATTGATTGGCCTCCAAATTTCTGATATTTAAATTTCCATGATAATTATATTTTTTCTGGTATGTTGTTAATATAATTGGGTATTGACATTCAGGCCAAAATTTTTCAAATAATTTAAAGAACGGATCCCAACAATCTTCAAAATGATCACATGTATTTACAATGATAGTAATATTCGATGACTTATCTTGATCGTTCATGAGCAATGTTGATACAAATTGTAATGATTTGATAAGATAATTACAAATTATATTATTTTTTATATGATTTTTATTGTGATATATTATTATCTAAAATTAGATATCCATATGGAAAGCAAAAAAAATATTATTGTTACAGGCGGCTCTGGTTTGGTTGGTAAGCATCTTAATAAAATTTTACCTAATGCTATTTATTTATCTTCAAAAGATTGTAATCTAATGAATATGAATGAGATAGATTCTATGATGGAAAATTATAATCCAAGAATAGTTATACATTTAGCAGCTAAGGTTGGTGGAATTTTAGATAATATTAATTATCCAGTTGATTATATAGAGCAAAATTTAATTATAAATGGAAATTTATTAAGAAAATGCCATGAATATAATGTTGAAAGAGTAATTGCTATATTAAGTACTTGCATTTACCCAGATAAAGCTGATAAGTATCCAATGAGTGAAAACAATTTGTTTAATGGACCACCAGCTGATACTAATTTTTCTTATGCATTATCCAAAAGAGCAATGGCAGTACATATTGAATCTTATGTTAAGCAGTATCAAAAGCAATGGTGCTATCTTATACCATGTAACTTGTATGGAGAGTATGATAAATTTGAACATCATCATAGTCACTTTGTTTCAGCTCTTATAAAAAAAATATATAAAGCTGAAGATAGCATTGAGCTGCTTGGGTCAGGTAAGCCCTTAAGACAATTCATGTACGCTGATGATTTAGCTAATATTATAAAATATTTCATTGATAATAAAGTTAATGAGAATGTAAATGTTGCACCAAATTACACCTACTCAATAGATGAGATTGCAAGAATTGGTATTAAGTCCTGCGGAAAAGAACATTTAAAGATTATATATAAAAATCAAAAATTAGATGGTCAGTTTAGAAAAGATGTTGATTCTTCAAAGTTATTAAATATTGTGGGAGACTTTAAATTTACATCATTAGAGGAGGGAATAAAGAAAGTTTATGATAACTTTAGTAAAAGATACAATTGATAATAAAGATATCGATCGTTTAGTAAGTTGGCTTAAATCTTATCCAAAGCTTACAAAAGGTGCTGTTACAATAGAGCTTGAAAAGAAGTTTTCAGATTGGATAGGTAGAAAATACTCAGTTTTCTGTAATTCGGGATCATCAGCCAATCTCTTAATGCTTTACGCACTAAAAGAAGGAAAGTATTTAAAAAACAATAAAGTGGTTGTTCCTGCTATTTCTTGGGCAACTGATTTAGCTCCAGTTATTCAGTTAGGACTTGACCCAATTTTATGTGACTGCAATTTAGAAGACTTGTCTGTAGACTTAGAGCATTTAGAAGAGATTTTTAAGAAGGATAAACCAGCAGCATTGTTATTTGTTTCTATATTAGGACTAGTCCCTGATATGAGTCAACTTATTAAGCTCTGTTCAAAATACGATGTATTATTACTTGAAGATACATGTGAATCTATGGGATGCGAATATAAAGGTCAAAAATTAGGCACATTTGGATTAGCATCTACCTTTTCAACATATTTTGGTCATCACATTTCCACTATTGAAGGAGGTTTTGTTTCAACTGATGATTTAGATTTATATGAATTACTAGTTTCGATGAGAAGTCATGGATGGGATAGAGATTTAAGTACTAAGACACAGAAACAATTACAAAAAGATTGGAATATTTCAAAATTCAATTCTTTATATACTTTCTATTACAGTGGATTTAATTTTAGATCAACAGATTTACAAGCTTATATTGGTTTAACCCAAATTGATAAATTAGATGATTGGGGACTAAAGAGAGAAGCAAATTTTAAGTCTTACCAAAATTTAATTAATAATAAATATTGGATGCCCTATGAAAGGCCTAATACTTTTATATCTAATTTTGCATATCCTGTGATTAGTCCCAGTAGAGATAAAATTGTGTCGGATTTACAAAAAAATAATGTAGAAGTTAGACCAATGATATCTGGTTCAATGGGAACCCAACCTTTTTATATAAAAGCTTATGGAAGATTAGAACTAAAAAATGCTTCCATTGTAGATAAGTATGGATTTTATATCCCCAATCACCCAAAATTATCACAAAAAGATTTAGAGTTCATATCTGAAATAATTAACAAAGGAGATTTAAAGTGAAAAAAAAGGCATTAATTACAGGAATTAATGGTCAAGATGGGTCATATCTTGCAGAATTTTTAATTGAAAAAGATTATGAGGTATACGGTGTTCTTAAAAGAAATTCTGTTGCAGAAAATCAGACAGCTCGTCTTGATTCTGTTTTTTCTCAATTAAACCTTGAATATGCAGATATGACTGATATGTCATCATTAATTAGAGTTTTAAATCAAGTTAAACCAGATGAAATTTATAATCTTGCAGCTCAGTCTCATGTAAGAATATCTTTTGATCAACCTATATATACTGCACAAGTAGTTGCAGTTGGAGTTATGAATTTATTGGAGGCTGTTAGACTTATATGCCCAAAAGCAAAAATTTATCAAGCATCTTCTTCTGAAATGTTTGGAAATAATATTGATGAAGATGGATTTCAAAGAGAGTCAACTCCAATGAGCCCAGTTTCTCCTTATGGATGTGCTAAAGTTTTTGGTTATAACTTGGTTAGAAATTACAGAAATTCATATAACCTATTTGCAAGCAATGGAATTCTCTTTAATCATGAATCACCTAGAAGAGGAACAAATTTTGTAACAAATAAAGTTGCAAAAGAAGCAGTAAGAATTAAAATGGGCTTATCAAAAGAGTTAAAGCTAGGGAATTTAAATGCTGCTAGAGATTGGGGGCATGCAAAAGATTATGTCAAATGTATGTGGCTTATGCTACAACATAAAAAGCCTGATGATTTTGTAGTTTCTACAGGGAAATCACATACAGTTCAAGATTTAGTTAATTACGTTTTTAATTCTCTTGAAATACCAAATTGGGAGCAGTTAATTAAGCAAGATAAGAGGTTTCTTAGAGCTGAGGAGTTAGATGTTTTGAGAGGAGATTGTTCAAAAGCAAAAGAAATATTGTCATGGAAACATGAATATACTTTTGAAACAATGCTTGATGAAATGGTTGAATACTGGTTAGAGTTTTATAATAAGAATTAACTTTATTTTATTTCAAGCAGTTGGTTATCTTCAAGACGAAATTGACCGCAAGTACTAACGTTTTCTTTAAATTTTAACTTATCACCTTTTTTATTAACCCAGCCAACCAATTTTGCAGGATTTCCATATACTAAAGAAAAATCTTTAACATCTTTTGTTACAACAGATCCTGCACCAATCATTGAATATTTTCCAATGGTAACTCCACATACAATTGTCGCATTAGCACCTATTGAAGCAGATTTTTTTACCTTAGTTTTTTGATAGAATTCTGCTCCTTGTTGTGGGAATTCAGATCTAGGTTGTAAAATATTTGTAAAAACCATTGATGGTCCACAAAACACAAAATCTTCTAGTTCTACTCCTTCATAAACGGAAACATTATTTTGTATTTTTACATTGTTACCAATTTTTACATTATTTGCAATATTGACATTTTGACCAATAGAACAACTCTCACCAATTACCACATCAGATTGAATGTGAGAAAAATGCCAAATTTTTGTATTTATACCAATGTTTACATTTTCATCAACAAAAGAAGAATCATGTATGAAATATTTTTTTTCATTACCCATTTTATCTCTAATTTTTAAGTATTATTCATTGTCAAATTAATAAATTAATTTGTATTATATAAGCAATGAATTTAGGCAAATACATTTTAAATTTTCTTACTGATAATAAAAAAACTTTTATTATAAGTTTAGTTTTATGCCAAGTTATTTTTCTATTATTCTTCTTTTTGTCCAGTAGAGTTTTCGAGTCTAGAACAGATATTATGCCTAATACTAATTCATCAAGTCAACTTGGTCTTAATGCTTTATCTGGTCTTATTCCTGGCAACTTTCAAGGCCAGTCTAAATCTCCTAATATTTATTCTACAATAATCAAATCAAAATCATTTTCTAAAGATTTGTTTAAAAAAACGATTAATGTTAACGGTGATGAGATAGTTGTTTACGACTGGTTATTGGAATCCTATAATTTACATCATGATAATTCAGAAATTGAATTTGAAAAATTATATAGATTTTTTGTTAACAATATTATTTCAGTACGCTATAATAAGATAACTAATATTGTTACTATTCAGGCATATACTATAGATCCATTTATTTCTCAGGCATTATTAAAAATTTCTTTAGTAGAGTTGAAAAGTAGGCTTAAACAATATTCTAAGGATACCAAAGCTGCAAATAAGGATTTTATTCTGAGTAGAATTTCAACTATAGAAGATGAATTAATTGAGATTGAAAATAGATATATTAATTTTTTAAATCAAAATTCCAGTACTAGCTCCCCAAGTCTAAATGTTGCAAAAAAGAGAATTGAAAGAGAAGTGTTCATTAAAGAAAATTTGCTTAAAGAATTAGCTACAGAGCTAGAAATTAATAAACTTGAAGTCACAAGAAATAACCAAGTAGTTATTGATGTGATTGACGAGCCCACTCTAAACTTGCTTAAAGTTTATCCTAAATTCAGTTTATTATTTATTATTTCATTGATGGTAGGATTTGTTATTCCGTTTATTGTGCACTCTAAAAAAATATTCATTGATAACTAATTTCCAAATACCAAAAAATTACTTTGTTTCATCTCTATTGTTTTTGTTGGTTTTTTCCTATGCATTTCTTCCTATCAATTATTTTTTTAACTCTCTTTATCTAATACTTTTTAGCTTTACCATATTGTCTTTTATTTTATTTTTTGAAGTTAAAAAATCATTAGTTAACATGGATACTTTTGTCTGGTATTTAATTTTTCTAGTTTGGTATTGTATTCATTTATTTTTTGCTGGACAATTGCAAATTTTACAAGTTGATTTTAGACCTATATTTTTCTTAAATACAGCTACATTATTTTTTTGTATATATTATTCATTTCTAAGAGAATACATTGTCAAAATTCTTTTTTTAGCGGGTATAATCTATATGTCTTTTTCAATTAGTACATTTTATTCGCTAATATCATCAAATTCAGTCCAAGGATTTGTTAATATATTTGCATTGAGCGGTCTAGATAATTCTGGGCAAGATTTTTACCAAAATTATGGTATATGGCTTTCAATATTGATGATTATTAGTGCTCATTTTATGAATATATACCTTAATAAAAAGTCTAAAACAAGATTCTTATTATTCAGTATCCCTTTTTGTTTTTCATTAATCTTCTTGCTGTTGCTAGGAGCTAGGGCAGCTTTTATTGGTGGAATTGTCGGACTAATTTTTTTATTAAGAAATGTAGGTTTTAAAAATTTACTTATTAGTACAACATTTATTTCTATTTTTTTAATACCAGTTGCTCTATTTAATCAAGATATATTACTAACTGTTACAAGATTTGTTGCTTTATTTGCTGGTACTGATGATTCAGCTAGAGTATTTATGTTTGCTCAAGCTATAGATTTGTGGTCGCAGGATATATTTACTATTTTATTTGGTGGTGGAATTAAGTCATATCCAATATTTATTGGTGAAAATAATTTAGGATGGTATCCTCATAACATTTTTTTAGAAATTTTATGTGAATTAGGAATTATAGGTTTATTTATTTTCTTTGGAATATTTTATAGTGCTTTTCAAAATAAAAATAATGATTTATTAATGACATCATTAACGCTTTGTATGATATTAAGCTATTCCTTTACTGGTGGGATTCATGATCTATATAATATATTCTTCTTTTTAGCTTTATCTACTAAAACCAATGTTGATTATTAACTATATTTAATATCTTAATGAAAACTAAAAACAATATTGTTTGTTCTTTTTGTGTAATGGACACATCAGTGCCAGATATTACTTTTGATGAAAATCAGCAATGTCAATTTTGTAAAAATCATAAAGAGCGAATTCTTTTTGAGCAAGAAAACTACCCTAATTATCTAAAAAAATTAACCAAAAACATTAAAAGAAAATCAAAAAAAAACCAATACGATTGTATGATAGGAGTTAGTGGAGGAGTTGATAGTACTTATGTAGCTTACTATTTAAAAAAAGTTTTGAAGCTAAACCCTTTAGCAGTTCATCTTGATAATGGTTGGAATTCAGAATTAGCAGTTAAGAATATTGAAAACTGTTTAAAAGCTTTAGATATTGACTTGATAACACATGTAATCGATTGGAATGAATTTAAAAAAATTCAAAAAGCTCTATTAGAATCATCTATAAACAATCTAGAGATCGTTACTGATCATGCAATAAATGCTCTTTTAATTAAAACTGCATCAAAATATAAAATTAAGTATATAATTAATGGAAGTAATACTTCCACAGAAGGAATAATGCCTTCAAGTTGGATGGAAGCAAATCAAAATAAACAATTAATTAGGTCTATTTTTAAAAAATTTTATCCAAATCATTCGATAAAATCTGTTCCAACAATCTCTTTCCTAGAGTTTTTTTATTATTTGTTAATTAAAAAAATTAAGTTTGTACCAATATTAAATTTTATCGAATACAATAAAGAAATCGCAATAGAAATTTTAAAACAAGAAATTGATTATAAGCCATATAGATATAAACATTATGAATCAATAATAACACGGTTTTTCCAGGGCTATATTTTGCCGGAAAAGTTTAATATAGATAAAAGGAAAGCACACTTTTCTTCATTGATTGTATCAGGCCAAATGTCTAGAGACGATGCTTTAGAAAAATTAAAAGAACATCCATATGGAGATATTCAGGTAATGGAAAGGGATAAAATTTTTTTTCTAAAAAAACTTGAATTAGATAAGGTACAATTTGAAAAAATAATGAAACATAAACCTATTTCAGCCTCGGTGTATTCTCCCATAAGTATAATGGTAATAAATTTTATTGGAAGATTTAAAAAACTATTAAGAAAGTTAACAAGATAATTTGATTATTTTTTAGGAAAAAAATTTTGAAGGTATTAATCATAAATCATTTTGCAGGTGTGCCAAAAGTAAATGAAGCTTCACTAAGACATTATAACTTTGCAAAATATTTCCAAAAGAAAAAAATAGATTGTTCTATTATAACATCAAAAAAAAATTACCAAAAGTACGATAGCATGAATTATTCTGAAAACTCGATAGGAGATATTGAATATCTTTTCGTTGATGAACCTAATATAAAATCTAAATCGTTATTCGCAAAACTTACTAGAATGGTCGGATTTTCATTTAATCTTTATAAATATTTATTTTTTAAAAAAAATTTTCAAAAGATAGACTATGTTATTGCTAGTAGCCCTGATTTATTTACTGCTTTTATTGGATACCTTTTTGCTAAAAAAAAATCATCTAAGTTCATATTAGAAATCAGAGATATTTGGCCTTTATCTCAAATTGAATTACATAATTTTTCCCGCAATCATCCAATGATTATTTTGTTAAAATATCTCGAAAATTTATTACACCGAAAAGCAGATATTATTATTAGTAATTTACCATATTATGAAAAATACTTAATTGATCATAATATGCCACATAAAGAATATTATTACATTCCTCAAGTTATTGATAAAGGGTATTATTATGAAAACTATCAAAAAATAAAATTAAATAAAGAACATTTAAAAATATTTAAATCCTATGATTTTGTAGGAATTTATGCTGGAACAATTGGTAACTATTATGGAATAAAAAATATAATTGAAGCCTTAAGACTAATAGATAAAAAGATGGCTATCATTTTAATGGGTGAAGGAGATTTCAAGAATGATGCTATCAAATTGAAGCAAGAATATAGTTTAGATAATTTGTTTATAATTGATGGAAGTCCAAAATCGTATTTATTTTCTATCTTAGATAAATGTTCTTTTGGTATTGTTAGTTTCCCTGATAAAAAAATTTATAAGTATGGAATAGCTTCTTTAAAAATGTTTGATTATTTATATGCACAAATACCTCTTTTGATGATGGGACCTTTTAGTAAATATTCTATTTTGAAAAATATAAACATAAAATATAAAACAAGATTTTTAGATATCGATGGAATTGTAAATCAATTTAATAGGCTATACGAGATTAATAAACAAACTAGATTGGACATAGCAAAAGAAAGCCACCAATTACTAGATGAAAAAGCTTCTATTTCTTTAATGAATAATCAATTAGATAAAATATTTCCGCAGTGAATGCTCCGATATGGTATTTCTTTTTTAAGAATTAATGTCTATCTTATTTTATGAAGAAAACTATTATTTTGTTCGGAGTAGGATATTGGGGTAAAAATCATTTAAGAGAACTCAATGCCAACCCTTTTGTTTCTTCAATTCTGGTTGTAGATCCTATACTCAACAAAGAATCAGATATTTTACAACAATATAAAAATGTGAATTTTTATGCCACATTTGAAGAGGCAATAAGTAAAAATAAAAATATTGATGGTGCAATTATAGCTACACCACCCCCAACTCATTTTGATATTGCTAAAAAATGTCTTGAACATAATTTACATGTCTTAATTGAAAAACCTATGGTTGAGAGTATTAAAGAATTAGATATTCTAAATCAAATAGCAGGTGATAGTAAGGTTTTAATGTCAGGACACACATATCTTTATAATCCTGCTGTTAAACTTATGAAAGAAATTATTGATACTGGTGAA
Source organism: uncultured Fidelibacterota bacterium (assembly GCA_902578385.1). Classification (GTDB taxonomy): domain Bacteria; phylum Fidelibacterota; class Marinisomatia; order Marinisomatales; family Marinisomataceae; genus Marinisoma. The sequence goes on from CACHCR010000002.1 coordinate 42,563, forward strand.
ATAGGTGATATTATGTTTATACATAGTCAAAGATTAAACTTCGGCATAATGAGAGAAGATACAGATGTTTTTCTTAGTCTTGCTCCACATGATATTAGTTTAGTACAATTTTTTATGAATGATGAGGAGTATTTAAAAATGTTAAATAGTAAGTCAAATTTCACATTTTCACCATTCGATGATTTTTCATCTATACATCTTTCATATAAGAATAACATTTTTGCTAAAATAGATGTTAGCTGGTATTATCCTAAAAAAATTAGATCTTTATCGATAATGGGCTCAAAAAAAACAATAGTTTTTGATGATGTTGATAAAAAAATATTTATGCATGATTTATCCGTTGATAATCAATATGTTCACAAAAATGAAGGTTCAAAAGAGATTTATTTTGATCAGAGCATATCCCCTTTAACAAATGAAATTAATCAATTTATTAAATATTTTGATAGACCAGCTAAATGTATTACTGGATACAATCATACTAAAAATGTTATTAAAGTTTTGGAAGAATATTATAAATAATGTATTGCTTTTTTAAGACACTTTTTGACTACATTTTTTCCATAATTTTACTTTTTCTTTTAAGCCCAATTATATTTTTTTGTTCTTTATTGATTTTTTTTGATTTAGGTGCACCAATTTTTTTTAAACAAAAAAGAGGTGGTCTTGATGGGGAACCATTCGATATAATTAAATTCAGAACAATGAATAATCATGGAGATTTAAATCCATCTAAAATAAATGATGAAAAAAGAACAACAAAGTTAGGAGCAATTTTAAGAAAATTTAGCCTTGATGAGCTTCCAACTCTTATAAATATTATTAAAGGAGAAATGAGTTTTGTTGGCCCTAGACCTTTATTATATGAGTACAAAAAACACTATAATGATAATCAAAAAAAAAGATTTTTAGTAAAACCTGGAATTACGGGGTGGGCTCAGGTAAATGGTAGAAATGAATTATCTTGGGAAGAAAAATTTAATCTTGATAATTGGTATATAAAAAATCAAACCTTATTATTAGATTTTAAAATTATACTAATGACCGTGAAAAAAATTTTCTTGAATACTGATGTAGATTTTGATAAGTCCAAAGATGACATTAAGTTTAGAGGGAAAAATGAAAATAATAAAAGTTGACACTAAAAGATTTTCTAAATGGGAAGCTCCAATTATGGAGCACGGAAAGCCTACAAAGTACGGATGGATAGTCCATCACCCTGAAAATTTAAAATTAGGAAAATTTACAGATATTGGAGCATTTACATATTTGAATGCATTGTATGATATTGAAATTGATGAATATGCTCAGTTTGGTTCTCATTGTTCAATATATTCATACTCATCAATCGATGAAAAAAAAGGAAAAGTAATAATTGGATATAATGCAAGGATTGGTTCACATACAACTATTATGCCAGGAATAACAATTGGCGAGAATTCAATAGTTGGCGCAAATAGCTTTGTCACACAAGATATACCTAAAAATACTTTTTTTGCCGGATGTCCAGCAAGATTAATCAAGGAATTGCATGAATAGTTGGCCTCACTTTGACAACGAAGATATTAAAAAAGCTTCTGAAATTCTCAAATCAGGAAAAATAAATTATTGGACTGGTTTGGAAGGTAGAGAATTTGAAAAAGAATTTTCAAATTACGTTGGAGTGAAACATTCTGTTGCAGTAGATAATGGTACAAATGCATTAATTCTGGCAGCTCATGCATTGGGAATTTCACGCGGTGATGAAGTAATTATGAGCCCTAGAACATTTGTTGCTTCTGCATTTAGTATAATGCACCTTGGAGCAAAACCTGTTTTTATAGACATTGATAGAAATTCACAAAATATGGATTCAAACTTAATTGAAGCCGCAATTTCTCCTAACACTAAAGCAATTATGGCAATTCACTTAGCCGGATGGCCATGTGAAATGGATAAAATTCAAGAAATTTGTAATAAACATAATTTATTTTTAATTGAGGATTGTGCTCAAGCTCATGGAGCCAAATATAACAATCAGTCTGTTGGATCATTTGGGGACGTTAATGCCTGGTCTTTTTGCCAAGATAAAATAATGACAACAGCTGGAGAAGGTGGAATGGTTACTACAAATAATAAAGACCATTGGTCTTCTGTTTGGTCTTTTAAAGATCATGGTAAAAACTATGACACTGTTTATAATAAAGAACATCCTCCAGGATTTAGATGGTTGCATGAAGATCATGGCACAAATGCTAGAATGACAGAAATTCAATCTGCTATTGGACGTCTTCAACTAAAAAAGTTAGACATGTGGATTAATCAAAGAACACATTTATCTAATATATTTAATGATGCCTTTAAAGATTTAGATGGATTAAGAATCACTTTGCCACCATCGCACATCAAGCACGCATATTATAAATATTATGTTTTCACTGAGCCCGAAAAGTTAAAATCAGATAAAGATAGAGATTTCATTATGAATTCACTAAATGATTTGGGAATTGCATGTTATAGTGGAAGTTGTAGTGAGATTTATAAAGAAAAAGCATTTGACAAAATGTTTTCTAATCAGAAACCTTCATTAAAAGTTGCAAAAGAGCTTGGTGAAACATCTCTAATGTTCCTCGTTCATCCAACTATCCACGAAGATGATATTTATAAAATTTGTGAACAAACAAAGAAAATTATTAAACAATGTCAAAGATGAAAAATTAAGATATGAACGAATATACTAAGCCATTTGTCAAATTTTTCATTGATATAGTCATCTCTTTATTTTCATTAATAATTTCTTACGCTTTCTTATATAATTTTCAATTTATTGGGAACAACACTATTGATATTTTATCTCAATTTAGCCTCTTTATTTTGGGATACATGATTTCCTCATATTTAACAAAAAACTATGCATCGGTTTGGGCATATGCGAGTTTGAATGAAGTTTTCAGATTAGCATTGAATGTTTTAATATCCTTCCTCATTCTAATTATTTTTGCTTTTGTCTTGAGGTTAGAGGTTAATTATAAAGTACTAATCCTTTTTTATCTTTTATTTGGTTTTTTTGCGGCGAATGCGAGACTTTTAAGAAGATTCATTAAAGAAAGAGAAGATATTTTACATGGAACAAAGAAAACTATCATTGTTGGCGCTAATAAAAAAACTAATGAATTTTTAAAAAATCCTCATAATAGAAGTTCATATAACATTGTTGGAATTTTAGACGATAAGTATGATAAAGGAAAAAAAATTTTTAATTATAACGTAATTGGTACTACAGCTGATTTAAAAAAAATCATTAAAGATTTAGATATTGAAATTGTTATATATTCAGGAATCTTTGATAATAATCTTTTTCTAAAAAAGAGTTTTATGAGAGAAGTTGTTAATTTAAGTGTATCATTCTTAACTATTGAACAGTCTTTAAAACAAGATATTCCCTTGTCACTTTCAAGCATGAATCAAGTTAGAGAAATAGAGGATACACTTTTACATAAAGTGGATTCTGAAAAGTCCAAGAATATATTAGTTACTGGTGGAGGAGGCTACATTGGCATTCATTTAGTTAAGATGCTTTTAGATGATGACTATAATGTAACAATTTTGGATAATTTCACATTTGGCAAAAGTTCTATTAATAACATAAAAGATCACCCAAAATTAACTGTTATTGAGGGGGATGTGGCAAATATTAAAGATTTAGTAAAAGCAGTGAAAAATAATAGATATGTCATTGCACTGGCAGCGATTGTAGGTGACCCTGCTAGTAGCATTAATGCTGAGGAAACACTTAATTTAAATTATGAGAGCTCAAAAATTTTAACAGAAATATGTAATTTTTACGAGGTTGAAAAGTTAGTTTTTGCATCAAGTTGTAGTGTTTATGGTGCAAGCACGTCTGGATATTTGACTGAAGATTCTCCGTTAAATCCTGTATCACTTTATGCGAGGACTAGAATATATTCTGAAAACTATATTTTAGATAATAGTAAGATTACTAGTCCAACAATATTAAGGCTTTCAACGGTATTTGGCTTTTCACCAAGAATGAGATATGATTTAGTTGTAAATACCTTATTGATAAGAGCATTGCGAGATAAGAAATTTAGTGTTTTTGGAGGAGATCAGTGGAGACCCTTTGTTCATTGCAACGATGTTGCAAGAGCATTCAAGCTAGTTATTGAATCAGATAAAAAAGTGACTCACAAACAAATATTTAATGTTGGTTCAGATGACATGAATTTCACAATTGATCAAATTGGAGATAAGGTATCAGCAAAATTCCCGGAGGCAGAATACAATACTGTAGATGAGGATGTTGATAAGAGAAATTATAAAGTTTCATTCAATAAAATCGTCACACAATTAGGATTTGAGAAAAATTATGATATTGAAATGGGTTTGGATGAAATGATAGAAAAAATTAGTCAAGACGATTCATTATTAGATTATGAAGACAAAGTTTATTCAAATTTTTCTCAACTTAAAGATTCATTTTCGGAATCATAGTTTGAACAACTAATTCTCCAATTGCTAATGAAGCAGTAAGACCTGGTGAATCAATTCCTATCAGATTAATTAAATTCGGAAATCCATTTTTATTCTCTTCGTTTATATAAAATTCAGAAAAATTATCATTTGTAAAAAAAAGTTTTGGCCTTACACCTGAATAATCAGGAGTCAAATCATCAAACTGTAAATCTTTTATATAGTCCTTAGCACTATCAAAGAATTTACTTTGAGAATTTTCATTTACGGTATAATCAAAATTATTTGCTTCAACTTTTTCATAATCAGGTCCTATCTTGGTTCTACCTGTCGAATCAAAACTTATATGAATGCCTAAAGAGTCATCTGGTTGTGGAAGAGAGTAAACTAATCTGTTAAAACTATTTCTCCACTTTGAACTTAATGCAAAATAGGAACCTTTATAAAATTTTAATGATGGTATTTTAAGATTTTGATTCATTATTTTTTTTGCAATAGTGTAACTGTTTAATCCTGCACAATTAATAATGCTTGAAGTATTAATCGTCTCAATTTCTTTATTTTTTCTTTGAATTTGTAATTCATATACATCTTTTCTTTTTTTTATTTCAATAGCATTACTTTGAAAGATAAATGTGCAATAATCTGAGGCAATTCTAAACAAATGATTCATATAGTCATGTGAATCAATTACTCCAGAGGATTCAATATATATAGATTTATCTGAAATTATATGTTGTTCCATTTTTGAAGATTGTTCAGATGTTAAAACATCAAATTCGATCCCTTTTTTTATAAGTGATTCAGTAAATGAGTTAAAATTGTCAATTTCTCGTTCTTTTGATACAACAATCTTACCACAATTTTTGTACCAAATTTTATTTTCATCACAAAATTTATAAATCAGTTCATTGCCTCTTTGACATAATTGATATTTTAGGCTATTTTGCGGATTAAAAATTCCAGAATGAATTACCTCACTATTTCGACTTGAAGTAACCTTCCCAAAATTATCTTCTGAATCAATAACAAGTACACTTAATTTTGTTTTTGATAAATAATGAGCAATACTTAAACCTACAACCCCAGCACCAATTACTGTTACATCAAATTCAGGTTTTTTTGACATTAGTACCTATATTCATCTTTTTTGAACGGTCCATTTATGTTAACACCAATGTATTTTGCTTGGTCTTTGGAAAGCTTTGTCAGATCTGCATCAAGATGTTTTAAATGAATTCTAGCAACTTCTTCATCTAGTTTTCTGGGTAAATCATATATTCCAGTCACAGGTTTATTTTTTGCTAAAAAAACTTGAGCTAAAACTTGATTTGAAAATGAAGTTGACATGACAAAACTTGCATGGCCTGTTGCACATCCTAAGTTAACTAGTCTACCTTCCGCCAAAATAAATATTTGCCTACCATTTTTGAAAGTATATCTATCAAGTTGAGGTTTTATTTGATCTCTTTTAGCATTTGACTTATTTAGCGCTTCTACTTGAATTTCATTATCAAAGTGCCCAATATTACAAACAATGGCCTGATCCTTCATTTTTTTCATATGTTTTAATGTAATGATATCTTTATTACCTGTAGTTGTTACAAAAATATTTCCTCTATCTAAAACATCTTCTAGTCTTCTTACTTCAAATCCTTCCATTGCTGCTTGCAGTGCACATATTGGGTCAATTTCAGTTATGATAACTTTACAACCATATGATTTCATTGACTGAGCTGATCCTTTCCCCACATCTCCATAACCGCAAACAACTACGGTTTTACCAGCAAGCATAATTTCTGTTGAGCGCTTAATACCATCTGCTAAAGATTCTCTACAACCATAAAGATTGTCAAATTTTGATTTAGTTGCTGCATCATTAACATTAAATGCTGGAAATAACAAAGTAGCATCTTCTACCATTTGCTGCAATCTAGCTACGCCTGTTGTTGTTTCTTCTGAAACACCTACAATTTCAGGAACAATATTATGCCAATGATTTGGATTAAGTTTATGAACTTTCCTTAAAAGTTTTTCAATGACAATTTCTTCTTCAACTTGTGTAGTGATTTTTGGAAGTTTTTTATGTTTATTAAAATAGTTTTCTAATTCATATCCTTTATGAATTAATAATGTTGCATCGCCACCATCATCTACAATAAGATTTGGACCTAAGTTATTTTTGAATGTTAATGCTTGTAATGTACAGTCCCAATATTCTTCAAGTGTTTCACCTTTCCATGCAAAAACTGGAGTCTTCGTCTTAGCAATTGCAGCTGCAGCTTCATCTTGTGTTGAAAAAATATTACAACTTGCCCAACGAACATCAGCTCCTAAATCTTTTAGTGTTTCTATAAGAATTGCTGTTTCGATAGTCATGTGCAATGAGCCTGTAAGCCTAAAACCTTTTAGAGGTTTTGATTTAGAATATTTTTTTCTTAATTCCATTAAACCAGGCATTTCTTTTTCAGATATGTCAATCTTATCCCTACCCAACTTTGCAAGTTTGATATCTTTGATTTTGAAAGGTAAGGACTCAACAATATTTTTGGGTTGTTTTTTCATTTTATTTCCAGTCCTAACTAAATTATTTTTTTCTGTGTTTTGTAATCTCATATTTCCTCTTAAAATTTTAATTGATCAGATATATTCGTGTTCTCCCATGCAAGATGTTCTTTACCAAAATGACCATAGTTAGTAGTCTCAGATAGATTTAGTTGAAATAGGTTAAATTTCCTAATAATTCCCAATGGCGTTAAATCAACATTTTGAGAGATCCATTCTGATATGTCATTTCTAACTTTTCCATCACAGTACACATATAGTGATACTGGTTCTTTTATTCCGATAGCATAACTGAGTTGGACAGTAGAATTGTTTGCAGAACCTGATGCAACAATATTTTTAGCTAGATATCTTGCCATATATGCTCCACTTCTATCTACTTTAGTACAGTCTTTACCGCTAAAAGCTCCTCCTCCGTGAGGAGCATACCCACCATAAGTATCAACAATAATTTTTCTTCCAGTAATTCCAGTATCACCATCTGGTCCACCTGTTACAAAATTACCAGTTGGGTTCACTTGAAAGATAGTATTGTCATCAAACATATCATCTAATTCTGGTTTGATAATTTTTTCTACTCTTTTTTGCACTTCCTCAGGATTATCTTCTAAATCTTCACTATGTTGAGTGCTACAAATAACATTCGCTATTCTTACAGGTTCATTCACATTACTGTATTCGATCGTTACTTGCGCTTTTCCATCTGGACCCATCCAGTCTTGCCCGCCATGTCTCGCAGTTGAAAGTGCTTTAGTAATTTTGTGACTATAATAAATTGCACTTGGCATTAACGAATCATTTTCACTGCATGCATAGCCAAACATCATTCCTTGGTCTCCTGCTCCACCTTTATCGACACCTCTTGCAATATCAATACTTTGATTATGAATTAAGTTTTTAAATGATAATGTTTTCCAATGGAAGTTTTCTTGTTCGTAACCAATATCTTTAACGGTTTGTCTAACTAGTTCTTCGATTGAATCAGTATTTTTCATTAAGTCCGTTTTAACTTCTCCAGCAATAGTTACCATGTTTGACGAAACCATTGTTTCAATAGCTGTTCTATGACTTTCATTTTGATTAATTAAATAATTTGCAACATTATCTGAAATTAAATCAGCGACTTTATCGGGATGACCTTCCGTAACAGATTCAGATGTAAAAAAATAGTTTTTCATTAGTCTTTTTTTATCCAATTATGCTTTGTGTAATCAACAGTAATTTCATCACCTAAATTTATATTTGTTAAAGTAATAATTTTAATAAAATCTCCATCATACACAGCTTCACAGTTTGGTTTTTTTGAATGATTAAAAAATCCTCCCAAAGGAGTTCTGATATATCCGTGAGAAAATCTATCATCTCTTACATGAGATATTCCAAGCTCACTTTTGGATTGTATTTCACTTGTTGCAAAAAGGCCTAAACCATGAATAGAAGAACTTTTAATTGTTAAACTAGACGGTAGAGGCTCAAAAGTCTTTAATTTTTCAAAATTTTGCACGTGAAATAATATAATTATTTAAACTCATAATAAATGTTTTTTTTATTGAGTATTTAGAATATATTCTTCTCGACATGAAGACATTTCTAGGAAATCCTTTTTAATGAGCTTAATTAATCAAGTAATCTTATTGCAAGAAGTTGATAATAAATTATTTGAAATCGAAAAATTACTTGGTGACTTACCTGCTAAAGTAGAAGAGCTTACACAAAATGAAGATAATGTTAAGCTTTCCCTTCAAAAGAAAGAAAATAATCTTAAAGAAACATCAGTAGCAATAAGTTCAAATGAAACTCTAGTAGAAAGCACCTCAGAAAAAATAAACTCTTTGAAAGATAAACTTATTGATGGATCTATTAGTACTAATAAAGAATATGATGCTATGATGGAAACTATAGATTTTGAGAAAAACTTACTGTCTGAAAAAGAAAATGAGCTAATTGAGCTCATGAGCAAAAAAGAAGAGTTGACCAAAGAAATAGAAGAAGATACATCAGCACTCGATGGAATTATTACTGAATTAAATTCTAAAAAAGATGCTTTAAATGCTAAGATGCAAGAAGTATCTGAAGAGCAAAATGCTTTAAAGTCAGAAAGAGAATCCGTTGCTCAAAATATAGATTCTGACACAATGTCAAAGTATGCTGAGATTTATAAAGCTCGAAAAGGTTTAGTAGTAGCTGAAATTTTAGATAATAGCTGTGAAGGATGTGGTGCTATGGTGCCACCACAGAGTATTAATGAGGCACTAGCGAAAAACATCGTTTTTTGTGGTAATTGTAGTAGATTTCTTTATAAATCAGAAAATTAATTTTTTTCTTCTTAATTCAATTTCAATCCCTTATTATATCGACAAGAGCTGATTGGATGATTGCTCGATTTATCGAGAGGAAAGTCCGGGCACCAGAGAGCATAGTGCCACCTAACAGGTGGGATTCGTGAGAATATGGACAGTGCAGCAGAAAGTAAACCGCCATTAGGTAAGGGTGAAACGGTGGTGTAAGAGACCACCAGTAGTAATGGTAACATTATTAGCTGGTAAACCCCACTAGGTGCAAGATCACGTAGACCCGAGATACTGCTCGTATCATTTGAGGGAAGGGTAGATTGCTAGAGTTTTATAGAAATATAAAATAGAGAGGAATAATCATCGCATCTATGATGTACAGAACCCGGCTTATAGATCAGCTCAAAGAATTATTATGAAGAAATCAAAAATAGCTGGTATTGGATTTAATGTTCCTGACAATATTGTGACAAACAACGATATTGAAGAAATGATGGATACAACTGATGAATGGATTCAAACTAGGTCAGGAATTAAGGAAAGAAGATGGGTTCTACCTGGGACCGCTAATTCTGATTTAGCTTTACCAGCATGTATTCAAGCAATAGAAAATGCAGGAATATCACCAAATGATATTGATGCCATTATTGTTGGAACAGTTAGTTCTGACTATAATTTTCCAGGTATGGCTCCAATTATTCAAAGAAAACTTGGAATTAAAGAAAATATCCCTGCTTATGATATAAGCGCAGCATGCTCTGCATTTATATACTTGCTAGAAATGGGAGATCAATATATTAAATCAGGCAAGTATAGTAATATTTTATTAGTTGGTTCAGATATTATGTCTACAATTATAGAAAGAACACCAGAGGGAAGAGCTACAGGTGTATTATTTGGGGATGGTTCGGGAGCAGTAGTACTTCAAGAGTCAAATGATGAAAGTCAGATTTTATCAACTCATTTATTTGCTGATGGTGATGGAGTAGAGCATTTGACAGCAAAAGCACCAGGATCTATATATAATCCTTTGAGAATTGATGCTGATATAGTTAAAGATAGACTTCATTTACCTCACCAGAATGGTAGAGAAGTATTTAAAAATGCTGTCAAAAGAATGCCTGAAGCAATTAATGTTGCAATGGAACATAATAATTTATCAATCGATGAAATTTCTTTAGTTGTTGCACATCAGGCAAACAGAAGAATTTTAGAAGCTTGTGCGGAAAGAATGAAATTGCCTTTAGAAAAAATGTATATCAACATTCACAAATACGGTAACACAACTGCTGCAACAATTCCAATTGCTATTTGCGAAGCCCTTGAAGAGGGTAAGTTTGCAAAAGGCGATCATATTATATTAACTGCTTTTGGAGCAGGCTATACTTGGGCATCTGCAGCAATTAGATGGTAAAATGAATAATTTTCAAAAAATTAAAAACTTTTTTTTACAAAATAAATTTCCAATTCTAATCTTTTTTGGTCTTTCTTTTGCAATTTCATTAACATTTCCAACTGGGTTTTCAATAAGGTATTCTTATCAATTAAATGATATTGCAAATGAGCCAATTATTGCACCATTTGATTTTGGAATTTTAAAAACAGATCAAAAACTAAGTAAAGATTTAGATGAAGCAAGAAATTCTGTTCAATTTTCATTTTCAAGAAATCAAGATTTTGTCAATAAGCAAATTACGGATATAGATACATTTTTTATTTATTTAAATGATATTTATGGTGCCCATGAACTTTTTATTTCATCTCAAGATTCACTTTATAAATATCGATATGAACCTGAGTTCGAAAGCTATCAAACAAGTTTTATTGCAGATAGCACAACTTATGTTACTTTGTATAGCGAATTTCTTAATCAATATCAATTCCAGATAGATAAAGCTCAGTGGGATCAATTGCTCGGAATAAACGAAAGTCTTGCAGAGCCTATAAATTTAGAATTATTTAAAAATCAGATTAAGCAAATATGTCTTAATAGGTGGGCTGAAGGAATTATTGATGAGCCATTAGAAAATATATTAAGTGATGAAATTAGTATCATTCAAGGTGGAGAGCTTGTTATTGCTCCAACAAAAAACTATAATGATATAGAGACTGCGTGGAAAAAAAATAGAGAAGAAGTCAATCAGATATATGAAAATGAATTAGATATTAAATCTATTCTAAGTTATGAACTTATTAATGAGTTCACAAAACCAAACATTTTATTTGATAAAGAACTAACTGAATCAAGACAAAAAGAAAGATTAGACAAAGTTTCAAGATTTCAAGGAACAGTACTTGCTAATGAGCTTATTGTTGATACAAATAATAGAATTACTGAATCTGTTTTACTAAAACTTAAATCGTTACAATTTGAATCAGAAAGAAGATTAGGTTATGAGAGAGCAGCAGATAAGTTTAGAGAGTATTTAGGAGCCTTCTTTGTTGTAGCTATTTTATTATTTCTACTTTTTTCTTTTTTCTATATTTATAGAAATAATTATTTCAAAAACTTCAAGCTATTGCTATTGATTGGTCTTTTAATGTACTTAATAGTGTTTTTTTCTTGGATAATAGTTAGTTACCAATTGCCTGTATATATCATTCCTATTGCTATGTTTTCAATTTTGTTAACAGTCTTATTGGATACTACTGTTGCATTAATTTCTTCAACAATTTTAATTCTTTTAATTTCTTTGCTTATAGGCAATGATCTTGATTTTGCAATCATACAATTTTTTATATCTTTTATTGCAATTTTAAATGTAAGGAAGCTGCGTAAAAGAAGGCAAATTATTGCAACAATGTTAACTTTAGTTTTCTGTGGATTATTTGTTTTCTTTTCAGTGATGCTTTTTAAAGGAATTGATTTTCTTGATTACAATTATTCAACCGTTGGCTACTTAGCTCTCGCAAGTTTTTTATGTCCAATTCTGGCATTTGGATTAGTTCCATTATTCGAGTCATTTTTTGGTATTACAACAGATTTGAGTCTAATTGAATTACTCGATTATGATCAGCCTTTATTAAAAAAATTAATGGAAGATGCCCCAGGAACTCATACTCATAGTGTAAAAGTAGGTACTTTAGCTGAATCGTGTGCTAATGCGATTGGAGCGCGCGCACTATTATGTAGAGTGGGATCTTACTATCATGATATAGGAAAAATTAAAAAGCCTGAATACTATGCTGAAAATCAAACTGGTGTAAATAAACATGACTCAATCACTCCACATATGAGTGCTAAAATTTTAAAACAACATGTAACTGATGGTCTTGCATTAGCCGATGAATACGGCCTTCCAAAGATTGTAAAAGATTTTATTAAAACTCATCATGCTAAAAATAAAATGGAATTCTTTTATAAGAAGGCTTTAGAAATTGATAAAAAAGTTGATGAAAATGAATTTAGATATCCAGGCCCAAAACCTAGAACAAAAGAAACAGGTATAGTTATGTTAGCTGAGGCGATTGAAGCACAAGCAAATTCACTTAAGAATCCTACTCTAGAAAAATTTGAAATAATGATTGATAAAGCAATAAGAAGTAGATTAGAAGATGGACAATTAGATGAATGTCCTTTAACAATGGAAGATCTTCAAAAGATTAAAGGTAGAAGAGATGGTAAACATGGTCTTCTTCCTGTACTTTCAGGATTGTATCATTCAAGACCAGAATATCCATCAAAAGATAATGAATGAAATAAATATTTTTAAAGAATGTAAAGATATTGATTTTAATAAAGATCATATTACCCAATTAATAAATTTATCACTCGATACTACTAAATATAATCAGGTAAAGATTAACTTGATTTTCTGTGATAATGATAAGTTGAACTCTTTTAAACAAGAATATTTTGATGATGATGTATTAACAGATATAGTTACTTTCCCAATTAAGAATGATAATGATCTCGAAGCTGAAATATACATCAGTGTTGAAATGGCACAAATGAATGCAGATGAATTTAAAGTTTCTCTAAATAACGAGCTTAGTAGACTTATTATTCATGGAGTATTGCATTTAACTGGATTTAATGACGATACAGAGGAGTCTAAAAAAATTATGTTTTCAAAACAGGAAGAGATAATTTCAAATTTTCAGAAAAACGTTTGTTATGAGTGAAGCAGTTAAAGAATTAATTGATATAGTAATTAAGTTAAGATCTGATAATGGTTGTGATTGGGATAGAAAGCAAACTTCTGAATCTTTGACACCACACTTAATTGAAGAAGCAAATGAGGTCGTAGATGCAGTGTTAGAAAATAATTCCGAAAATTTAAAAGAAGAATTAGGAGACTTGCTTCTGCATGTAGTTTTTCAAGCAGTGATAGCTTCTGAAAAAAAATCATTCGATTTTGAAGAAGTTGTTCAACAAATAAATAAAAAATTGATAAAAAGACACCCCCACATTTTTGATGAAAACTATGAGGGTGAAGATTTATCCAATTCAAAAAATTGGGAGCTCAATAAAAAGAATGAAAAAAATAGGGAATCAGTTCTTGATGGTATGCCTAAATCACTTCCATCTCTGATTGTCGCACAAAGATATCAGGATAAAACAGGTGCTGTAGGTTTTGAATGGGAAAACTTTTCTCAAGCAATGGATAAAGTTGATGAAGAATTAGGAGAGCTTAAACAAGCTATTAAAAATAATGACATAAATAATATTGAAGAAGAAATTGGAGATTTATTAATTACAATCGTTAATCTTGCAAGATTTTTTGATATTTCAGCTGATTTAGCACTTAAAAAGACAAATCAGAAATTTTATAACAGATTTAATTTTATTGAAAAAATAGTAAAAAAAAATAATCAAAAAATAGAAGATATATCATTAGCTGAGCTGTTAAATTATTGGGAGAAAGCTAAAAATGAAGAAAAATAAAATTATTGGAATAACTTTTGGTTCTTTTGATCTTTGTCATTACGGTCATGCACTGATGTTTGAAGAATGTAAAGAATACTGTGACTACTTAATAGTAGGAGTACAATCTGATCCTAGCATAGATCGCCCTGAAAAAAATAAACCTATTCAATCACATAAAGAAAGAATAGGTATTGTTAGCTCTTTAAAGTTCGTTGATAAGGTTATAGAATATGATACTGAAGCCGATTTAATTGAAGTTTTAAAAAATATTCAACCTGATGTAAGAATTCTTGGCGCAGATCATGAAGGTACACCTTTTACAGGTCACGAACTTCCTATTAAATGTATTTTTAATACAAGAGATCACGGTTATTCTACTTCAGAACTTAGGAAGAGAGTTTTTGAAGCTGAAAAAAGTAAAACTTAGTTGCCAATTAAGTAATTAAATATAATACTAGACCCCAATCTTAATTTATTATCATTATTGAGCTCATTTTCAAAAATACTTTCTTCTTTTAAAGCTAAAACTCTAAGCTTTTCACCAATGTATACTTGTTTAGTGTCAAATTGCAATTGCTCAAAATCGATTCTATAGGGATTTTTTTTGAAAACTTCTAAAATGGAATTATTTTTTTCAGGATATTCCGCTAGCAGTTTCTTAAGAAATATTGATAAAGTATAATCAGACTTATAATTATCAATTAATAAAAAACTACCATTCAAAATCATTCTATTTAACTCTTGAATATGATTTTCTGATAATTTTAGGTAAGAATTACCACATAGAAATATTATAGAATATTTGGAAAATAGTAAATTACCATCATCATTTATTTCAAATGCTAAATCAATATTTGAGTTATTTTTAAGATATTCAGATAATTTATTTGCTTCATCAATACTACAACTTCCATATAATAATATTTTATCTGATTGGGCAAATAATTGATTGAATAGCATTAGAATTATTAATAATGCAGTTATATTTAGTTTTTTAATCATTATTAATAATTTAGGTTTTAATTTTATTTAAATGAAAAAACTTAAATTTTATCTAATAATATTATTGATAACTTCATTAGCATTTAATCAAGATCAAAATTTTGATAAATCAATTAAAGATACTGAAGAACAAATTAGTAGACTTAAAAACTCCATCAATTCTGGGAATAAAGAAGTTGAAAAATTGAAAACTCAATCAAAAAAAACAAAAGATATTATTGAATTAACTAGAAAAAATATTAAAAACTCAAATGCACTAATTAATGCATATGACAAAAAAATAAGTCTTTATAATAAGCAATTAGTTAATCTTGAAAATGCAATCATCAGAAATAATCAATCGATTAATGAAATAAAAAAATCTTATGAAATAAGATCAATAAGTCTTTATAAAAATAGAAATAATGATCTCTCAAATTACATTTTTAATTCTAAGAGTTTTTCACAAATGATTTACCGTCTTAAATACTTTAATATAATTTCAGACATAAATCAAAAGTCTGTTGATAAGATAAAAACTACACAAAAGTTTAATAAGCAAAAAACTTATGAAATTTCCGGATTGCTTGATAAAGTTGAAGAAAGTAAAAATTTTAAGGAAACTGAAATATCTAGTTTAAATCAGAAGAAAAAATATCAAGAAAAGTTATTGAAGCAGCTCAAAAATGAAGAAAATGAAGTAAAAGCTGAGATTGCAACACAATTAAAACAAATTGATGCTTTAGAAAAATTGCGCAAACAAATTATTGCTGATAAAGAAAAGTATAATGAACAGCAATTGGCTAGCTTAAAACGAATTGATAAAGATATAAGGAATTACAAAGGAAAGTTAGATTGGCCTGTTCAAGGAAAAGTCATAAAAAAATTTGGACCACAATGGAATCCGCGATTAAATACTACTTTAGACAATCCAGGTATTGATATTAGTTCAAGGGCAACTTTACCAGTTAAAAGTGTTTTTGATGGATATGTATCAACTATTACATTTATAGCTGGATATGGAACTACTGTGATAATCGATCACAATAACAGTTACTATACTGTTTTTACTCATTTAGAAAATTTGCTTATATCAGAAAATATGAACGTAAAAGAAGGTCAAAATATTGGTTATGTATCAAATGATAATATTATTCATTTCGAAATTTGGGGTAACAACCAAAAATTAAATCCAGAAAAATGGTTAGCTAATGGAAATTAGTCAAATACAAAGGGAATCTTGGCAAAAGTTTGAAAATGCCATAAAAGAAGAAAAAATTTCAAATGCCTACATCATTCATGGACCATCTGGCTCAGGCAAAGAAGCGTTAGCATTGCAATTTATTTCTCAGATTTTATCATCAAAAACAACCGATTTAATTTCCAATGAAAATATTACTTTCATCGCTCCTGCATCAAAAGATTTTTACCAAAATTTATTTAAAAGTAAAACATTTGAAACTGATGAGTATAAACAATGGAAAGAATTTTTAAGTAATAAAATGTATAATCCTTTTTTTAAAAAATTTTTATCTGATAGTAACAATATCCCCGTTGTAACAATTAATAATTTAAAAGAGAAGATTTACTTTAAGACTGATAGCAGAAAAATTGTATTATTTTTTAACTCTGAAGCATTATCTCACGGAAGTGGTGAATCAGCAAATATGCTTTTAAAAGTACTGGAAGAACCCCCTGGTAATACTACATTTATTTTAGTAACCGATTATATTGATAAGGTAATGCCGACAATTAAATCACGATGTCAGTCAGTATACGTTCCTAGATTAACAAATGAGTCAATTGAACAATTTTTTGCAAAAAATAATCTATTATCTTCCAATTTTATTTCTTTTATTACAGATAATAATTTAAATGCACTTGATTCCCTTAATTCTTTTGACAGAGAGCAAATTTTAGATTGTATAAAAGATTATTTTAATGCAATTAGATATAAAAATTCAGAATCTATTTCAAAATTTATAGATAAAATCGAAAGCCTGTATAAATCTTCAAGAAATGAATTTGATTTCCATTTATCTTTAATTGGGAAGTTTATTAAGCTTATTTCAATGATTAATCAGTGTATTGATTATGATATTGAATTTGAGGAATTTGAGGAACTAGCATTAATTATTAATAAAAAATATGAAAATATGGATCAACTCAAATTAATTGAAATTATTGAAGAGTTTACCAGTTCAGTAGATGGTAACGCAAATCTCAGGTTATCATTAATGAACATGATTATTAATTCAAATAAGGCATTAAATTAGCACATGGAAAAGTATTATATAACTACACCTATTTATTATGTGAACGATAAACCACATATTGGACATGCATATACAACAATACTTGCAGATACAATTTCAAGATTTCGAGCTTTAATAGGGGAAAAACCAACTTTTTTAACTGGATTAGATGAGCATGGTTTAAAAGTCCAGCAAGCGGCAGAAAAAAATGGAAAAGCACCTCAAGATCACTGCGATTCAATGGCTCCAGCATTTATAGATTTGTGGAAAAAATTAAATATTAATTATTCTGATTTTATTAGAACTACTGAGCATAGACATACAAAGATTGTTCAACAAATTTTAACAAAAGTCCATGAATCAGGTGATATATATATGGATGAGTATGAAGGATGGTATTCAATTTCTGAAGAAAGATTTATTACAAAAAAGGAATTTGATTCTGGTCAATTTGGTGAGGCAAAACAAATAAAGGAAAAAAATTATTTTTTCAGAATGAGTAAATACCAAAAAACTTTAATAGATAAAATTGAAAAAGATGAATTGCTAATACAGCCAAAAAGTAGAAAGAATGAGGTGCTTGGTTTTCTTAAAAATGAATTATCTGATCTTTGCATTTCAAGACCAAAATCTCGTCTTGAGTGGGGAATAGAACTACCTTTTGATGATAATTATGTAACATACGTATGGTTTGATGCACTAATAAATTATATATCAGCTATAGGAGCTTTTAAAAATGATGAACAGTTTTCTTCTTTATGGCCTGCAGATGTTCATTTAATTGGTAAGGATATTTTAACTACACATTCGGTTTATTGGCCTACAATGTTGCTATCATTAGGATTACCATTACCACAAAGAATTTTTGCACATGGATGGTGGCTTACCGATGATCGGAAAATGAGTAAATCATTAGGAAATGTCGTAAGTCCGTTATTATTAATAGATGATTTTGGAGTTGATTCTGTTAGATATTATTTAATGTCTGAAATGGTTTTGGGTATGGATGCAACATTTTCATCAGAATCTTTTGAAAAAAAATATAATAGTGACTTAGCCAATGATTTTGGCAACTTAGTTAGTAGAGTTTCAACTTTAATAAAGAATAATTTTGATGAAAAAATTCCAAAAAGTGGCTTAAAAGAATCTGATCTTTCCTCCAATTTTCAGAAAATAGTTTTAAAGGAACAATTAGATAATTTTGAGATTGATAAAGTAATTAATGATATAATGACTTTCATTCGAAGTATTAATGTTTTTATGGAACAAAATGAACCATGGAAATTAGTAAAAAATGATAAAGTTCAGGCTGGAGATATATTATACCATTGTGCAGAGTCCTTAAGATTAGCTGCTGTAATGTTATCTCCTGTAATGCCTTCAAAAACTAAAGATATTTTAGATATTTTAGGTACTAATGATGTAGAATTAGTTTGGGGTAAATTAAAATCAGGATCAAAGATTTCTACCTCAGAGCCTATTTTCCCGAGAATTAGTTAATGTTATTAATTGATACACATGCACACCTTTATTATGATAATATGTATGAAAATTTATCTGAAGTTTTATCCATAGCAGAATCAAATAATGTTAAAAAAACTATTTGTATAGGTACAGATCTTGAGACTTCATTAAAGTCAGTAGAAATTGCAGAGCAGTATGAAAATGTTTACGCTACTGTAGGTATTCATCCACATGATTCAAAAGACGTTTCTGAAAATTATTTGCTAGAGCTTGAAAAATTATCTAAAAGTAATAAAGTAGTAGCAATTGGTGAAATTGGAATTGATAATTATAGAAATCATTCACCACAAGATGTACAGAAAAAAGTAATGATTGAACAAATGGATCTTGCATATAAATTAAATCTTCCGATTGTCTTTCATAATAGGGATGCAGATAATGAAATATTTGATATTTTGAAAAAAAATCCATTTCATAGAGCATTATCCCATTGTTTTTCTAGCAATTTGGATTTTGCAAAAAAACTGATTGCTCATGGAATTAAAATTTCTTTTTCAGGAAATATAACATTTAAGAATGCAACAAATACAGAAGTGGTAGAAGAAATTTCGCTTGATGATTTTATGCTGGAAACTGATTGTCCATTTTTAGCACCTCACCCATATAGAGGAAGTAAAAATGAACCAAAGTATGTTTTAACAATAGCTGAAAAAATTGCTGAATTAAGAGGAGAAACGTTAGAATTGATTGCATTGTCTACTTCAAAAAATGCTGAACAATTTTTTAATATATAAATGGTTTTTGCAAAAAAGAAATGGGGACAGAATTTTCTAGTTGATAATAATCTATTAGAAAAAATTATTAAAACTATTGATATTAAAAAGGATGATGAAATATTAGAAATAGGCCCAGGGCATGGAGCTCTTTCTGAAAAAATTATACAAAAAACTAAAGCATTAAAAATGGTTGAGATTGACCCTGAATTGATTCAAGTAATCTGTCAAAACCCCCTGCTTTCACCATTTGAAATTTTTAATCAAGATATTCTTAAAACAAATCTTAAGGAATTAGGTTTAAATAGTCCAAAAGTCATTGGAAATATTCCATATAATATTACCTCTCCAATTATATTTTGGCTTATTGATCATTTGCCTTTTTGGAGTGAATCATATTTGATGGTTCAAAAAGAGGTTGCTCAAAGATTAATAGCAGATATCGGAACTAAAGATTATAGTCGAATAACAGTAATGACTGGCTTGTATTTTAATATTAAAATATGTTTTTATATTTCTCCCAATGTATTCAATCCAAAGCCAAAAGTTGAATCAGCGTTTATCTCGATAAAAAAGAATGATAAATATGATTTAACTAAAATTGATTCAAAGAAATATAGTCAGGTAGTTCGTATGGCTTTTAATCAAAGAAGAAAAATGCTAAGAAATTCTCTCTCTGCATTGGAAATTAATAGAGATGAGTGTGGCGTTGATTTTCAAAGAAGACCAGAACAGCTTACAATCGACGAGTTTTTAGACATTTCTAATAATATTATATCCTAATTGGCATTTTTGAATTTTATCACTAAGTTTCCGCACGATGATTGAAGTAAACATAAAAGACAATGAATCTTTAGAGAGAGCACTTAGACGTTTCAAAAAGAAATGGGAACGCTCTGGTGTACTTAAAGACGTTAAAAGAAAAGCTTTCTATGAAAAGCCTAGCGTCACAAAGAGAATTGCCAAAAAACAAACCATCAGAAGAGCAGTAAGACTAGCAAAGTTTAATAAGTAATTGTCTATAACTCCTCTTTCAATTCTAATAAAAAAGTTCTAATCTACAACTATGTTAATTAGAAGTGCATCCGGTCTTAGAGGAATAGCAGAAGATCATTTTACCCCCGAATTAATCGATCAGTATATTTTAGCATTTATTACCACTCAAAATATTAAATCATGTGTTATTGGAAGAGATGGTAGGCCCTCCGGAAAACAGATTGCTCAGTGGGTGATTGATTCGTTACATAAAAAAGGAATAAATGTTGATAATTGTGGTCTTGCTACAACTCCTACAATGCAAATTATGACTGAAAATGAAAATTATGATGGTGGAATTGTAATTACAGCCAGTCATAATCCATCTGAGTACAACGGATTAAAGTTCCTTCAAACTGATGGGACATTTTTAAGTCCTGATCAATGTGAAGAATTATTTAAAGCAGTCGATCAAAATGTTTCAATAAATCCGCCTGATTCACTTGGAGTAGTTTCAGATTATTCAACAGCAAATGAGGAGCACATTGAAAAGGTTTTAGCTGCAAAGTGTATTGATGCTGATAACATCCGAAAAAAGAAGTTTAAAGTTGTCATTGATGCTGTAAATGGTGCTGGATCATTTATTTTACCAATTCTTTGTGAACATTTAGGGTGCGAAGTTGTAACAATGAATTGTAATGGAGATGGTAATTTTAATAGAGAAGCAGAGCCTTTGGCTGAAAATTTAAATGAATTAGAACAAAAAGTTTTAAGTGATAGAGCAGATATTGGATTTGCTACAGATCCTGATGGAGATAGACTATCGATAGTTTCAAATAAGGGAAAGGCAATTGGTGAAGAGTACACATTGGTTCTAGCAGTGAAAAATTTTATAAATAGTCAAGAAAGTATGGTTGTAACTAATTTATCAACCTCAATGATGCTTGATAACATTGCAGATAAAACTATAAGAACTAAAATTGGTGAAGCGCATGTTGTTAAAAAAATGAATGAATTAAACATTGCAATTGGTGGTGAAGGAAATGGAGGAGTGATTCTTAAAGAAGTTCACTTAGGAAGAGATTCATTAGTGGCAATTTCTATGATTCTAAATTTGTTATCTTCGTCAGGAAAATCAATTAGTGATGAAATTAGCAACATACCAAAATATTTAATGATAAAAGACAAGATACATATAGATAGTAAAATTGATTTTGATAGTCTTGAAAATATATTTGATTGTGACGAAATTAATAAGATTGATGGAATAAAATTTAGTTGGCCAAACAAATGGATTCATATAAGACAATCTAACACTGAGCCAATTATAAGAATTTTTGCTGAAGCATCAACACAAGATGAAGTTGATGAGTTAATCAATACATTAAAAAATTATTTAAAATGAAGCTATTAGATAAAAAACATAATCCTTCAGATATTGAGAATAAGTGGTATAAGCATTGGCTTGAAAAACAATACTTTTCAAGTCAAGAGTCTGATAATCATTATACAATTGTAATTCCACCACCTAATGTTACTGGAAAGCTTCATATGGGGCATGTTCTAAACAATACTATTCAAGATATTTTAATTAGAAAAGCTAGAATGCAAGGCAAAAATGCATGTTGGATTCCTGGTACAGATCATGCGTCAATTGCTACTGAATCAAAAGTAACTAAGATGCTTGAAGAGAAGGGAATTAATAAAAAAGATTTAACCAGAGAAGAATTTTTAAAGCATGCGTGGGAATGGAAGGAAGAATATGGCGGTACTATCATTAATCAACTTCAAAAACTAGGATGTTCATGTGATTGGGATAAAACTAGTTTTACTATGGATGAAAATTATTCTAAAGCGGTCTTAGAGTCTTTTGTTCAATTATATAATAAAGGATTGATTTATAAAGGTAGTAAGCTAGTAAACTGGTGTCCAAAATCACAGACCGCTTTAAGCGATGAAGAAGTTATGTTCAAAGAGGTGAATGGAAATCTTTGGTACATTAAGTATGCTATTAATGAATCTGACGCATTTATAGAAATCGCAACAACTAGACCGGAAACAATGTTAGGTGATACAGCAATAGCAGTGAATCCTAGTGATAAAAGATATAAAGATTTGATTGGTAAGACAGCATTATTGCCTTTAGTTGGTAGAAGTATTCCTATTATAGCAGATAATATGGTAGATCCTGAATTTGGAACAGGCTGTGTTAAAATTACACCTGCACATGATTTGAATGATTATGAGGTAGGAATGAAGCATAATCTTGAAATAATTAATATTATGAATGCTGATAGTTCTATTAGCGATAAAGCACCAGAAAAGTATAGAGGAATGTCCAGAGAAAAGGCTAGAAAGCAAATAGTCTCCGATTTAAAAGATGCAAATCATTTAATTAAAGAAGAGGATTATTTTCATAAGGTTGGATATTCAGAAAGAGGAAATGTACCAATTGAATATTATTTATCAGAACAATGGTTTTTAAAAATGGAAGACTTAGCTAAGCCAGCTAGTAAAGCGGTTAAAAATAATGAAATTAATTTTTATCCAAATCATTGGGTTAAAACTTACAATCATTGGATGGATAACATTCAAGATTGGTGCATAAGTAGACAACTTTATTGGGGTCATCAAATTCCTGTTTGGTACAAAAAAGATACTGATAGATCTAATCCGGATAATTGGTTTGTTTCGATTGTGCCGCCCAAAGATATAGAAAATTGGGAGCAAGATAATGATGTTTTAGATACATGGTTTAGTTCATGGTTATGGCCTTTTGCGGTTCATGGATGGCCTGATGTAAAATCCACAAAATATTTTCCAACTAATACACTTGTTACTGGTCCAGATATCATTTTCTTTTGGGTAGCTAGAATGATTATGTCAGGATATGAGTTTATGGGAGATTTACCATTTACTGATGTTTATTTTACAAGTATTTTAAGAGATAATAAGGGTAGAAAATTAAGTAAGTCATTGGGGAATTCACCTGACCCAATCACTCTTTTTGAAAAATATGGTACGGATGCTACCAGGTTTTCTATTATGCTCATGTCTCCTCAAGGCTCTGATGTTTATTTTTCTGAATCTGGAATTGAGGTAGGAAGAAATTTTATGACAAAGATTTGGAATGCCAGCAGATTCATTATCTTAAATCATGATGAATCATTTTCGAATGAAATTAATTTTGAACAATTAGACAATTTTGATCAATGGATACTTGATTCGTTAGATGAAACTATTATTGAAGTAAATAAATCTTTTGATAAATATCAGTTTAATGAAGCAATAAAGAAAATTTATGATTTTACTTGGAATGAATTTTGTAATTGGTATCTTGAAATTGTAAAACACAGATTCCAAAATGGTGATTACATTACCAAAAGCAATTCCTTTAATATTTCTAAGTATGTTATAAAAAAAGTTTTACTACTATTGCACCCAATAGCACCATTTATATCAGAAGAAATTTGGAATCATCTAAAAGATAAAGATGAAGATGATATTATTATATCTAAATGGCCTACATTAGTAGATAATGACTTCTCTTATGACAAAAATCAAGTAGCAGATTTAAAAGAAATAGTTACTTCTATAAGAACTATAAGATCTGAATTAAATGTTCCACCATCTAAAAAAATTATCGTATTTGCTTATGCTAAAAATCAATCTGTAGAAAATGAAATAAAGCCTTTAATAGATTTAATTAAATCATTATCAAATACAGAAAATTTCGATTTAGGATTAAAAAAGATAAAGACAGATAATGCAGCAGTTGCAGTTTGCAAATCAGTTGAATTATATATTCCATTGGGAGATTTAGTTAATAAGGACCAAGAACTATCTAAGCTAAATAAAAGGCTAGAAGAGTTAAATAAACTTATTCTTTTAATTGAACAAAAATTATCAAATAAAGAATTTGTCAGCAAAGCACCTGAAGATGTTATTAATGGTGAAAAAAACAAACTAAACGATTTTATTATTGAAAGAACAAAAATTCTTTCTAATATTGAGGTATTAAAATGAAAAACATAATTTTATTCTTTTTATCGCTTAATTTGGTATTTGCCCAACAAGAATCTTCAACTAGATCTCTGACAATTTATAAAGATAGTTTTGCAGTTATTAATGAGCCAATTGTATGGAGTTTAAAATCTGGTAAAAATATTACTTCATTTACCAATGTTTCAAAGAATATACTTTTTGATTCTCCTGTGTTGAGTTTACAGGGCGTAGATATTCTATCTCAGACTCTTAATAAGAATTTTACTTCATCAGATAATTTTTTGAAGAAGAGTATTGGTTCAGTTATTGAAATTGTTCCAATCAATGGTAGTCGAACTGAAGGTTTATTGATGGATATTAATGGTTCTAGTATATCTATTAAAACTGGTAAAGGCTTAGTTGTTTTTCAAAGAAGTCAACTTTTATCATTCACGTTAAGATCTGGTAATGTACAAGACAAATTTACTCCAGAACTTATTTGGGAACTAAATTCTGAAGAAGAAAAATCAATTAATGCAGAATTATCCTATATATCATCAGGTTTTTCATGGAAACCAATTTATACTTTAACTATTAATGGGGATGATTCTTCTGCCACTTTATCTATCAATGCTGAGATTACAAATAATTCAAATGTTAGTCTTTTTGCTACAAAATTGAGCGTAGTTGAAGGAAATGTTCCTTTAAATTCTTCCTCAGTAAATCCTTCTTATCAGATGATTGAATCCAGAAGTTCAATGGAAAATAGAAATCTTTTAGGAGATTTCTATATTTTTGATATTGCATCTGAATTAAATCTTGATTCTATGCAAACAGTTCAACTGCCTATGATGGAAAAAAGAAAAATTATTTATGATAAAAAGTATGTATTCCAAAATTCTGAAAGAGACCAGGGAGATGAACCATTAAGTGTTGAAGTTTCTTTCGAAAATTCAGCTTCTAACAACCTTGAATTGCCATTACCATCTGGTGTTTTATATTTGTATGAGAAAGATGATAATAGTTCAATGAGATTTATAGGTAGGAATTCACTTACGCAGATATATAAGGGCGGCATTGCTATTTTAGATGGAGGGAAAGCCTTTGATATTATTGGCAAGCGCAGAATTCTAAACTTTGACAGACAATCAAATAGTGAAGAATCTACAATTTCACTTCAAATTTTAAATACCAGTGATAAGTCTATAAAGGTAAAATCCGTAGAGAAGATTTTTGGTGACTGGGTCATTAAAGAATCTTCATCAATGTATATAAAAGAAGACGCTTCCACAATTTACTTTCCTTTAGAAATTGAACCTGGACAATCTGAGTTAATTACCTATACATATAAAAAAGAATGGAAGTAATGTCTTTTGAGCAAAGTTTTACAAGATTCTAATTCTTTAGATACACCAATACAATTTATCAAGGGCGTTGGTCCAAAAAGAGCTAAAGTTTTAGAATCATTAAATATTTTTACAATTAAAGACCTTTTGTATTATTTCCCTAGAAAATATTTAGACAGAACTTCTCTTTCAACAATCGGATCCATAAATGAAGGAGATGAAGTGAATCTGGTTGGAAGAGTCAAATCTGTAAATCTAAAAAAAATGAAAAAAGGTAATTTTGTAACAGCAAATGTTGCAGATCATACTGGCTCTATTATGTTGATGTGGTTTAATGCAGCTGATTACATTCATCAATCATTAAAAGTTGGAGATTTATTAGCAATGCATGGAAAAGTTGCAACTTATCAAGGAAGCCCACAAATAGTGCACCCAGAGTATGATAAATTAAATGCAAATGAGATTTCTTTAACTACTGGGTTTATCATTCCAGTTTATCCATTAACTGAAGATTTAAAAAAATCAGGACTTGATAACAGAAATTTAAGAAAAATAATTTATTTAGCTTTACAATCAGTTGAAGATATTGAAGATCATTTTGATAAAGATTTAAGAGATAATTTTGAAATAGAAGATTTAAATATTTCATTAAGAAATATTCATTATCCAAAAAATTTTGAATCATTAGATAAATCAATTCATAGATTAAAATATGATGAACACTTTTTCTTGCAATTATTACTTGCTTTAAGAAAGCAAAAAATTAAAGAAAATAAGTATGACTCAATAAAATTCAAGACTATTAGTTATAATAAAATACTAAAAAATTTAGATTTCGAATTAACTGGAAGTCAGCAACTTTCATTGCGAGAAATCGTTGATGATTTTTTGTCAGAAAATCCTATGAATCGAATGATACAAGGCGATGTTGGATGTGGGAAAACAATTGTCTCAATTCTTGCATCAGCAATTGTTGTTGATAATAATTATCAAGTTGCAATAATGGCTCCTACAGATCTTCTTTCAAAGCAATTATATAAAAATTTTAAATCTTACTTTGATTCTATTGGAATTGAATGTTCTTTATTAGTTGGAAGCTTAAAATCAAAAGAAAAAAATAATGTTTTAGAGGAAATTAAATCTGGAAATTCCAATATAATTATTGGAACGCATGCACTTTTTCAGAATGATGTTAAGTTTAAAAATTTAGGTTTTGTTGTTATAGATGAACAACATAGATTTGGTGTCAATCAAAGGCAAAAATTGTTGGCGAAATCTACAAACCCAAATCTTATGGCCATGACAGCAACTCCTATTCCAAGAACATTAGCAATAACATATAATGGCGATATGGATTTATCAATTATTGATGAATTACCGAAAAATAGGCCTGAAATTCATACATCATATATTGATAAAGATAATTTATCAACTGCATTTAATTTTATTAGAGAAAAAGTTGAAGATGGTGGACAGACAATAATAGTTTACCCTTTAATCAATGAGAGTGAAAAACAAGATCTATCAGCTGCTGTTGAATCTTATGAATATTTAAGGGATAATATTTTTCCTGATATTAAAGTTGGTTTAATGCATGGAAAATTAGACGATGAAAATAAGAATAATGAGATGCAAAGTTTTATGAAAGGTGATATAGATATTTTAGTTTCAACTACAGTTGTAGAGGTTGGAATTGATAATCCTAATGTAAATGTAATGCTTATAAATAATTCTGAGAGATTTGGTTTGAGTCAACTCCACCAGCTTCGCGGAAGAGTAGGAAGAGGAACATTAGAAAGTTATTGTCTTTTATGTAGTGATAGTGAATCACCTACTACAAAAGAGAGATTAAGTATTATTGTAAACTCAAGAAATGGATTTGAAATTGCAGATGAGGATTTAAAATTAAGAGGTCCTGGGGAGTTTTTTGGAGAAAAACAAAGTGGATTTGTCAAATTTAAAATTGCAGATTTAATTACGGATGGTCCAATTATAAGAAATGCTCGAATGAATGCTTTTGAAATTATAAAGAATGATGCAAATTTGACCCAAAATAATCATTTAATGATTAAACAAAAATTTGATGATGAATATTTACAACTTTTTTTAAAAACAACAGTAAACTGAGGATATAATGAAAGAAAAACCAACAGAAAAACAACTATTTGACGCGTTAATTTCTCAAACAGCATACGGAATTTGGGTTTCATTAGGGAAGCTACAAAATCCTGTAAGCGGAGAAACTTCCGTTGATCTTGATCAAGCTTCAATTCAGATAGATATGCTAGATATGATTAATAATAAAATGCATGCAAGCCTTACGGAAGAAGAAAGAGAATATATTGATAAAGTTTTAGCAGAATCAAAAATGAACTTTCTTGAAGTTGAAAAAAGCAAAGCTGGGAAAGAAGATTCTAGTGAAGATACTAAAGAAGAAACTGAAGCATAGCATTGAGCTTTTTTACTACCTATAGCAAAAAACTAGAAAATTTAATTGCAGTAGTTATTTTCATTATAACTTTTGCAATTTATTTTTCAACAATGGCCCCAACTGTATCTTTTTGGGATACTGGAGAGTTTATTGCAACCTCATACATCCTAGGAGTTCCTCATCCACCTGGAAGCCCTCTATTTTTATTAGTTGGAAAATTTTTCAGTTTACTTCCTATCAGCAGTGATATTGCATTTAGAGTTAATATTTTTTCGCCAATAATTAGTGCTTTAACTATTAGCCTTCTTTTTCTCATATGTAATCAATTTATAGATAGAGTAAATCCAAATGATAATAATAAATTTTTTAAAATGTGTTCTTCACTTACAGCATCTTTGACTTTTGCATTTACTCATAGTCATTGGTTCAATGCAGTTGAAACAGAGGTATACGCTTTTAGTGGATTTATGACAGCATTGGTAGTTTATTTAATTATGATATGGTCAAGAAAAATTCATACTTCAAACCACATCATTTATTTAATTATCATCAGTTATATTATTGGTTTAGCAACTGGACTTCATTTATTAAACTTATTAACCATCCCTTTTATTGGTCTAATTATATATTTTTCAATTGGGAACTTAAATAGTAAAAACTTACTCTTTACACTTCTAATTTCATTAATTATTTTTTTTGGTATTCAACGTTTTATTATTCAAGGGTTACCTCAAATTACAGAATCGATAGGCCTTATTGGATTAACATTTTTACTGATATCTTTAATCATTATTTGTGCATATTCAATCAAAAATAATAAAGGGTTGATATCTATTATTTCGACTTCAATAATTCTAATTATAATCGGTTATTCCACTTATTTTTCTATTTTTATTAGATCTGGTCAAGACCCTAATATTGATGAAAACAATCCTGAAACTGTTTCAGAAGCTATTTCATATCTTAATAGAGATCAATATGGTCAAATGACAATATTACCAAGAAAGTTTGATAATCTTCCTTCTAAAGTATCAATTGTAGGTTCTCCATTAAATGAAAATTTAGAATTTTCATTTGACCAAGAAAAAGACTATATGTTGTATGAGATCCCATCTCAAGCAAGATTTCTATGGAATTATCAAATTAAAAAAATGTATATAAGATATTTTTTATGGCAGTTTGCAGGTAAGGGAGATAGTGGCGATCCATTTGTAACAGATGTAGGAGCTTTACCTGATGAAGATGGAGTGGACTGGAGACAATTTGGCTTACCTCTTGCATTGATTATGGGTTTTATTGGGATAGGTTATCATTTTAGAAAAAACAAGCATGATGCATTTTCTTTATTGGTCTTATTTTTAATGACAGGTGTAGCAATCATCTTTTATTTAAATCAAGATGCTCCTCAGCCTAGAGAGCGAGATTATTCTTATGTAGCAAGCTTTATGACTTTCTCTGTATGGATTGGTCTTGGTATTTATGCATTTATTAATTTTATAACTGATTCTTTACTTGAAAAGTCAATTAAGCATAAGTCGTCATATTTTATGATTGTTTTATTTATTCTATTTATGCCAACTAGAATGTTAATTGCAAACTATCATGAACATGATAGAACTGGAAATTATATCGCTTGGGATATGGCATATAATATGCTTCAAACATGTGAACCAAATTCTATTTTATTCACTAATGGTGATAATGATACATTCCCACTATGGTATCTTCAAGAAGTTGAAAAAATAAGAACGGATGTTGTTGTTGCTAATCTTAGTCTTTTAAATACTCCATGGTATATTCAACAATTGAAAGATCGTCACAAGACTGATCCATTTATTAAAATGAGTGAACAAGAAATACAAGGTCTTGATTTTAGAAGATGGGAATCAAAAAATATTTCAATTAATGCGCCTAAAGATCAAAACAATATAAATGGTAAAATTGAGTGGGAGCTAAAACCTACTTATTTAGGTGTGGCGCTAAGAATACAAGATTTAATGGTTTTAAAAATTATAAATGATAATAATTGGAATAGACCAATATATTTTGGAGTAACTGTTTCTCCAACAAGTATGTTAAATCTTGATGATTATTTAAGAATGGAAGGTTTAGCATATCGTTTAGTTAATAATTCTAATGATGTTGTTGACCAAAGGAAGTTAACAGATAATTTATTATCATTTGTTGGCGAAAACTCATGGTTCAGTGATTATGACTCTAATAAAAATAATTATTCAACATTATCTGTTTCTAAAGACTATCAAAGAGGGTATATCTACAGAAATTTGGCTAATCCTAACGTTTATGTTGACCCTCAATTAGGCAGATTAGTTCAGAACTATAGAACTGGATTTGTAAGATTATCGATTTCACATTATCTAGATAAAAATTTTCAAGAAGCAGAGAATGCGTTACTAAAAATGGAAGAAATTATGCCAAGTAATGTTATTCCAATTCCTTCAAAACAATTGCAGTACCAAATCGCGCAAGTTTATAACGGTGTTGGTAATCAAGTCAAAATGAAATATCATATGAAAGAGCTAGTTGAAAGAACAGATTTAGAGCTTAATGATTATATATTGTATGGAAAGTCATTTATTCAATTATTAGATGATTACAATGAATCAAAAATAATTTTTGAGACTATTTATCAAAACTATAAAGTTATAGAAAGATCAATTTCAAGAAGAGGATTTACTGCTACAAAAATATCACAAAGCGAGTGGCAAGAGTGGCAAAAATCACTTCCTGAAATAGTTTATTTATTATTTTTAAGTTATAAAAATCTTGAGATGTATGATGAGGCAAAAACTTTACTAACAGATTGGATGGAAAAAAATCCAGCGGATGATAATGCTCAAAAGTTGCTTGATGAACTCTCCAAAATAGAATCTTCTTAATGAAATTATCAATTGTCATACCTCATCACAATGGTAAAAAGCTCATTTTTGAGTGCTTAGAATCTTTATTTAGAAATACTTCAATTCAAAATTTTGAAACGATAGTAGTTGATAACTTATCTACTGATAATTCAGCAGATCAGGCAAAAGAAAATTTTCCTCAAATCAAATTATTAAAAGCAGATTCTAATCTTGGTTATAGTGGGGGTTGTAATTTTGGAGCAAAGATTGCAAAAGGAGAATATATTATATTTTTGAACAATGATACTCTTCATACAAATAACTGGATTGAAGAGTTGATTAGTTTTCTTGATAATAATCCTCATGCTGGTGCTGCTCAACCAAAAATTTTAAATGCGATAAATAAAGATACATTTGATTATGCTGGAGGCGCAGGAGGTTATATTGATAAATATTGTTTTCCGTTTGTAAGAGGTAGGTTATTTAATACCTTGGAAAAAGATTCAAATCAGTATGAAAATGCAAAGAAAATTTTTTGGGCATCAGGAGCAGCATTTATAATTAGAAGAAAATTATTAACCGAGTTAAACTATTTTGATAATATTTATTTTGCTTACATGGAAGAAATTGATTTATGTTGGAGACTTCAGGCAATGGGATGGGGAGTTTGGAATGTGCCAACTTCAAAAATTTATCATTATGGGAAGCAAACAATTAAAGAGAATTCATTTAAATCTCATTACTTAAATCATAGAAATTCATGGATTTTATTTATCAAAAATTCCCCATCTTTTGAAAAGGGTTTTATGATTATTAAAAGATTTATTTTAGATCAAATGGCTGTAGTATATTCAATCTTTTCATTTGATGTTAATAGATTATTAGCAATTTTTGCTTCACACATATGGCTAATTTTGAACTTAAGATTATTAATTAATGCTCGTTTAAATAATCACTTAAGGCACCACAAAATAGATTTGATATATAAAAGGAGTATAGCTTTAGATTATTTTTTTAAACGTAAAAAATATTTTCATCAAATATTTGAGTAAAAATCTTTATAAATATTTGATCTTTGTGAATCTAAATATTGCATTTTTTTTAACATCTCTTTTTGACCTAGTTTTTCCATTATTTCAGCAATTTTAGGCCCATGATATTTCATAAACATATTTGTATAGTTTTCTTGGGAATAATTATCAAAAATTTCATCAAGATTATTAATCAATTCTTCTAAAGATTGTACGCATTCATCAACATTACCATTTTCAAAGAGTTCATAGGACAAGTAAGTAGAAAATCTAAGCTTTCTTAGTCCAATATTATCTGTTAAAAGATTTATTAGTAATAAGCGTTGCTCCCATCCTCTGGAAAAATTAGATGCACTTGCACGCACAGCAATGCTCCTTGCTTTTTCATAGTGCTGACTACCACCAAGAAAGCTCCATGTATCAAGCTCTGCTCCTAAAATAATATTTCCATAGAATCCTAACAGGCTTGAAAGTGGATCATAATAAACACTATCATAATAAAGTGATGAATTTTGATTTAATGCAAATTGAGATCCTTTATCAAAAAAATGTAGATCAACATTATTACTAAAAAGAGATTGAATTAGATAGGCTTCTGAGCTACCTGTATTTGCATTACCTTCAAAAATAATTTGAATATTCAAATTAAGCTCTAAGTCACGATATTCATCATTCCAAACTGTATCAACATAAAATTTCGTCATGCTATTTTTTAAATTAAACAATGAAGATTTTTCGTCATCTCGCAAGAGTCTATCATCAAAAGTAATGGCTGCATCTTTAAATTGAGCATTTAATCCAGTGCAGATAGATAGAATAATAGCATATTTAACTAACTTCATTAGAGAGACAATTTTAATTTGTTTTCTTAGCATAAAAGACCTATATATTTTTTAATTTACAAAATGACCTTAATTAAAGACATAATTAACCAAAACAAGAGATTAGCAAAGATATCAAAGATTGTATCTGACTTAAGTACAGAGTCAAATATAAAATCTTATCTAGTTGGAGGGTGTGTAAGGGATTTGATGCTTAACCCTTCAGCTGATTCGATTGATATAGATATTATGGTTGAGGGAGATGGTATTAGTTTTGCAAAATTGTTAGCTAAAAAAATGAATGTTCCTAAAGTCGTTCCTTTCCCAAAGTTTGCAACTGCAAAAATTCCATATCATGAATATGAAATAGAAGTTGCTTCTGCAAGACTTGAATCATACGATAAATCCTCAAGGAATCCTTCATCTATTCAAATATCTAATATTCAAGATGATTTATTAAGAAGAGATTTTACCATTAATGCAATGGCTATTTCATTAAATGAAAATAATTTTGGAGAATTTTTTGATCCTTTCAATGGAATGGAAGATTTAAAAAATAAAATTTTGAAAACACCCTTAAATCCCGATAATACATTTTCTGATGATCCATTAAGAATGATGAGAGCATGCTATTTTGCATCTAAACTTTCTTTAGAAATTGAGCCTGAGTGTTTATTATCAATACAAAATAATTCTGAGAGAATTTCAATTGTTTCTCAAGAAAGAATTACTAATGAGTTGTTTAAGATTCTAGGAACTGACAGACCATCTATCGGATTAAATATTTTGCAACAATCCGGATTAATGGAATATGTTTTCCCAGAAATTTCAATAATGTATGGCTTAGATCAATCAAATGAGTATCATCATAAAGATATATTTTATCACACGCTAGAAGTTGTAGATAATGCCGCAAAATTATCTAATAATGTTGATTTAAGACTAGCAGCTCTAGTTCATGACATTGCGAAACCGAAAACAAGAAGGTTAAGCAAATCTAAAGGTTATACATTTTATGGGCATGATGATGTTGGTGCTAGAATGTTAAAGGGCGTAGCTGAAAGCATGAAATTTTCAAATTCTACCAGAGATTTTATTACAAAACTGACGGCATTGCACCTGAGACCAATTAGTTTAGCAAAAAAAGAAGTAACTGATTCTGCTATAAGGAGGTTAATTGTAGATGCTGGAGAAGAAATTGATGATTTAATGACATTATGTAGAGCTGATATCACTACTAAAAACCCAAAAAATATTTCAAAGTATTTAGCAAATTTTGATAGAGTTGACAAAAGAATAAAAGAGGTTACAGAGATCGATAAATTGAAAGCTTTTCAATCTCCAGTAAGAGGTGATGAAATAATGAAAATGTTTAATCTCTCCCCCGGGAAAGAAGTTGGAAAGATTAAAACTATGATAGAGGATGCAATTATTAATGGAGAAATTAAAAATGATTATTCCTCTGCAATATCTTTTTTAACCAAAATTAAACAAGAAAAAAAATAACTTTGCTTTCAAAAATGTAAACTTTACTTTACTTGTCCTAAAATAATATTATTTATTGGGATGAAAGATGGAAACTTTTCGATGTAAATTACGTCTATAAAGTGACAAGGGAATAAATGAAAATAAAAGTATTACTTATATTACTATTTTGTTTGGTAAATGCACAAACATTGAGCGTCGATGAAGCTGTTAGAATTGCTTTAGAGAATAAAGCTGCTATCACTAATGCAGAAAAAGATGTTACAATTGCTAAGCTCAATAGAAATTCTACAGCATCTCTTTTATTACCCTCTATAAATGCAAGTAATTCATTTAGGGAAACTACATATGGTAATTCCATACTTTCAGGATCAGAATCATATTCTGGTGGGGTTAATTTATCTCAAAGCTTATTTAATTTTGGCGGCAAGGTTAATTCAGTTCGTCAAAGTGATAATTCTTATCAGATTTCAAGAATTCAAAAGAGAAGTACTACTTCTAGGATAATCCTAAATGTTTACACTTTTTATTATGATTATTTAAAAAATTCAGAATTATATGAAATTGCAAAAGAAGACTTACAACTATCTCAAAGACAGCTTGATTTAGTTAAACAGCAATTTGATCTTGGAGCTGTTAGTAAGACTGATTATTTAAAAGCTACTGTAAGATATGGTACTGCAAAATCAACTTTATTAAATAGAGAACTAAGTTTTAATAATTCTTTTA
This sequence comes from uncultured Fidelibacterota bacterium, assembly GCA_902578385.1. Classification (GTDB taxonomy): domain Bacteria; phylum Fidelibacterota; class Marinisomatia; order Marinisomatales; family Marinisomataceae; genus Marinisoma. The sequence goes on from CACHCR010000002.1 coordinate 77,898, forward strand.
AAAATCTTAGAAATAGTATGGGGCTTATTGGTACAGATACATTAATCAATCTTCCTAAAAAAGTTGAAATAAATTTAATCATCCCTTCATTTGATGAGGCTTATCAGTTAATGTTATCTAGCAGTCCAAGTTTAAATATTTTAGATAGAAGAGTTACATCAGCAAAAATTGGTGTTAAGCAATCATGGGCTTCAAGTTTACCAAGCTTAAATATGAGCCTTGGATATAATGCTACATCAAGTGACCAAGTTACAAAACAGTATTTTGAAGATAATTATATAAAAAGTGCAAACTTGACTCTTAGTATTCCACTTTTTAATGGTTTTAGACAAAGAAATGATATAAAAATTTCTAAACTACAGTTATCTCAAGAACAAGCCTCATATAGTTCTGCTATCAAAGATGCTGAAGTAGATCTTTATTCTTTGCTTAATCGATTAAATAATTATGAAGAATTAATCCCTATTCAAGAAGAAGTATTATTATCTGCCGAAGAAGATTTAAAGCTGGCTCAACAAAAGTATGAACTTGGCTCTGCAGATATTCTTGAGTTGTTGGATGCACAATTAGCTGTTATTCAAGCAAGTTCATCATTAGTATCAACAAAATATGATGCAGCTATTCAGCTAGCGAATCTTGATGATCTCATTGGAACACTAGATAAAAAATATAAATAAGGAGAATTTGTGAAGAATTTAATTGAAAAAATTATGCAACATAAAATGAAAGTTTTAGGACTTTTGATAGTTGTCTTAGGATTATCGTTTTTTTCTGGAAATGGTGATGATGCAACATTAGAAGTTTCAGTGCAAAAAGTGCAAAAAAAAGATCTTTCAAGTAAAGTAGTTGCAGACGGAGTTTTAACCCCTGAGACCGAAGTAAAGCTTAGCGCTAATAACACAACTTACATTACTGAAATTGCAGTTAAAGAAGGCGATTTTGTCAAAAAAGGTGATTTTTTAATGTCACTGGATGATCGTCAACAAAAAGCTGCAACAGAAGCTTCAAGAGCAAGTTTAGAGGCAGCTAAAGTTCAGTTAGAACAAAGAAAAGCACAGCAAGAAAGGCAAGCAAAATTATATGCTCAGGGACTTATTTCTGATCAAGAAATGGAATCTACAAATTCTTCATATGCCTCTGCTTTAAGTGCTTTTAATGGAGCACAATCTAGATTAATTCAAGATGAAGATGCATTAGCTAAGCTAAGATTAATTGCTCCTCAGGATGGAACAATCACTTTTATTGATGGAGAAGTAGGTGATTTGGCTCAAGGTGGAATGTTTAATCCTAGCGTTCTATTAAAATTATCTGATTTATCTAAAATGGAAGTTTATGTTAATGTAAATGAAAATGACATTGCTGATATATCCTTAAATGATTCAGCTTTAATTCAAGTAGACGCTTATCAAAATAGAAAATTTAAAGGTCTTGTTAAAGAAGTTGCATATGCTGCTACTACTTCTAGTGGCGGATCATCTCAACAAGTAACGAATTTTCAGGTCAAAGTTCAAATGTTAGAAGTGGTAGAAGGTATGAGACCGGGAATGAGTGCTACTGTTGATATTGTTACAGAAGAAAGAATAGGAGTAATTGCTATTCCTATTCAGGCATTGACTACACCAAGATCGCCAAAAAAGTCTGAAAATAAGTCGGGATTTTCTGCTGAAGTTAGCGTGAATGGAGACTCACAATGGTCCAATAGAAATCAATATGGAGATAAAAAAAGTAAATCAACTGTTGTTTTTATTTTAAAGAACGATAACACTGTCGAAGAGCGTGTTGTTGAAGCAGGTATTGTTGGAGATAGAGATTATGAAATTATCTCAGGTTTAGATGAAGGTGAAACAATTGTTACTGGAAGTTTTATAGCAATTAGTAGAGAATTATTTGATGGAGCAGTTGTGAAGGTTAAAGAGAACTCTAGACCAAATCGTAAACGTGGCTAAATCAAAAAAAGAAATTATATCCATTAAATCAGTTTCTAAGATATATAACTTAGGAGAAACAGTCGTTAAGGCTTTAGATAATGTATCTTTAAGTATTTATGATAATGACTACATTTCTATCATGGGTCCTTCAGGATCTGGAAAATCAACATTGATGAATATTATTGGATGTTTAGATGTTCCAACAAAGGGAAAATACAAATTTAAGAATGAGTTGATTTCAGAAATGGACGACAATCAGCTTGCTAATATAAGAAACGAAAAAATTGGATTTGTTTTTCAAACTTTTAATCTTCTTCCAAAACTTAATGCAATGCAAAATGTTGAAGTTCCTTTAATTTATTCTTCCCTAGGAAGAAAAGATAGAAAAGAACGAGCAGAAGAAGCTTTACACATTGTTGGATTGCAAGATAGGATGACTCATAAGCCGAATGAATTATCTGGAGGTCAAAGACAAAGAGTTGCTATTGCAAGAGCATTAGTAAACAAGCCATCTATTATTTTGGCTGACGAACCTACTGGTAATTTAGATTCAAAAAGCGGTAATGAGATTTTAAAGTTTTTTACTAAACTTCATAAAGATGGAAATACAATCATTATGGTAACACATGAAGAGTCAGTAGCCAAGCTTTCAAAAAGAAGAATTGATATTTTTGACGGAAAAATTGCCAGAGATGAATAATTTTTTAAAAAATATTATTATTGGTTTATTCTCTGTGAGGTCAAATTTAACTCGAGTTATTTTAACTGCATCTGGATTAACTATTGGTATTTTTACTGTAAGCTTAGTTTCTGCTGCTGTTTCAAGTATTGATAAAGAATTTGCTAAATCAATGGATTACTATGGAAATGATAAAGTATATGTAGGAACATGGCCGTGGTCTTTTGATTTTGACTGGTGGAAATATAGAAATCGTCCAAAAATTGAAGAGTCTTCATTAGAGTATATTTCTCAATATAGTGAATACATTACAGATGTAAGTATCAAGAAAAATACTTGGACTAAAGCTACTTATGGGAATAAAGCTTCTTGGGTTCAGCTGAACGGAGTGTATCCAAGCTATCAAGATATGTTAAGTGGAACTAAGATTGAAAATGGAAGATTTTTCTCACAAAATGAATGGGACTTACAAAGAAGAGTTATCATTGTTGGAGGAACAGTAAGGGATGGGTTTTTTCAGGGTAAAAATCCTATTGGTAAAAAAATAAGACTCAATAATGTTACTTTTGAAATTATCGGTGAGCTGAAAAAGCAAGGGATAGGAATGGTTCCTGGCGGAACATTAGATAATTTAGTAATTATGCCTTCAACCACTTTTGAAAGAATACTTACAAGATGGGGATTTGATGAATTGGTTTTACAAACTAATCCAGAAGATATTCCTTTAGCTAAAGAAGAGGTTGGAATGATTATGCGTGTTGCTAGAAAAATTCCACCAGGAGATGATGATAATTTTGCTGTTAATTCTGCTGATGCATATATGGAACAATTTAATACAATGAAAAATGCAATAGCAGGTATGGGATTTCTTGTTACAGGAATCTCTCTAGTGGTTTCTGCAATAGGTATTATGAATGTAATGTTTGTTTCTGTAAGAGAACGGACAAGAGAGATTGGTTTAAGAAAAGCAATGGGAGCTACAAATTTTAATATTTTGACTCAATTTTTAAGTGAAGCAGTAGCGATAGCAATTATTGGTGGTACAGTTGGTATTGCACTTATAAGATTAACTGTTTTTGGACTTTCTTCTTTTCCAATACCTAATTTTAATGGATCTACACTTCCAATAAGCTTTGACCTAGTTCTTGTATTCTATACTTTCAGCATTTGTGTTGTTATCGGTATTTTGGCAGGTATGATTCCAGCTAGAACAGCAGCAAATCTAAATCCTATTGACGCATTAAGAGATGAATAGAATAATAAATTATTTAATTGATGCTATCGGAGGAGTCCTTTTTTATTTTGGACAAACAAAATTAAGAACTGCACTAACTCTTATGGGTATTACTGTAGGAGTTTCTTCTATTATTGCAATTATGACTGTTTTAGAAACTTTTGAACAGTCTACTGAATCTCTTGTTTCAGATATGAAAACAAATATTTTTTACATTACAAAAGATAATCCTGTTCAAGTACAATTTGGTAATGATGCAGGGTGGGGTAGGCAAAAAATACCGAGAATCACGTGGGACGAGTATGAACAACTAAAACGAAATCTTACCTTAACAACAAACATGGCTGCTACAACAGCTGAAGAACCTAGCGATAGAACAATATCTGTTGGAAAAGAAGAGTTAAAAAGTAGGCTATCAAGTTTTTGGGGTTCTGATGGTGACGTTTTATCTGTTTCTAAATATGATATTCTTGATGGAAGAAATATGCAAGATGTAGATATTGAAAATGCTAGCCGAGTTGCTATTGTAGGATACTACATTAAAGAACAGCTTTTTCCGTATTCTAACCCAGTGGGTCAAAGTATAGAGATTGATAATATTCCATTTGAGATAATTGCCTTAACTGAACCTAAAGGTGAATTATTAGGGCAAAACATGGACGCTATGATAGGTATTCCTATAAGTACATATATAAAATACTTTGGAGGTAAAGGATGGAGGGGAAGACCTGATCTTCAACTTATTTTAGAAGCTGAATCAATGGATGCTTTAGAAGATGCAACTGATGAAGCCATTGGAGTTTTTAGAGCTATAAGAAAAATTGCTCCAGGCGAACCAAATAATTTTTATATCGCGACCAATGATCAATTGATGGATACTTTTGGAAGTTTTACATCATCATTAAAAATCTTTGTTGGTTTGGTTGCAGGTATTTCTTTAATAGTTGCTGGAATTGGTATTGCTAACATCATGCTTGTATCTTTAACTGAAAGAATTAAAGAAATTGGAATTAGAAAAGCATTGGGGGCAAGAAGAATAGATATTTTTTTGCAATTCTTGATTGAGGCAGTACTCATTTCCGTTCTTGGTGGAATTGTAGGAATTATTTTAGGGTTATCATTCGGGAATGTTGTAGCAACATTTCTTGATCAAGATCCTGTTATTCCTTATGAATGGGTTTTTTATAGTTTACAAATTTGTGCTTCTATGGGAATAATATTTGGTTTATATCCTGCAATCAGAGCCTCAAAATTGAATCCAATTGACTCAATGAGATACGACTAAATTTCATAGCCTTTTTCTTGCTGTAATGTTTCTAATCATCTAAATTGTCAAAAATAATTTATGTCTAAAAAAAATAAAATTTCAGCACAAGAAGTTAAAAAAATCGCAGAATTATCGAGGCTGTCCTTATCGAGCGATGAGTTAAAAAAACGAACAGAAGATATGAATAATATTCTCAATTATATGGACACTTTAAATGAGATTGATACTGAAGATGTTGAAGAGCTGTATAATGTTCATGATATGAATAATTCACTAAGGGAAGATAGTTTTGATACTTCTTTAGATAAAAAAGATGTTTTAAAAAATAGCCCTAACTCTAATAATGACTATATAGAAGTTCCACTTACTGTTAAAAAGGAAAGCCAGTGATCCTTGGCGTTATTCCTGCAAGATTAAATTCAACTCGTTTTCCCAATAAAGTCATCTTCTCTCTCAATGGGAAAACAATTGTAGAACACGTTTACAATAAGGCGATACAATCTAGCTTAATTGATAAATTGGTTGTAGCTGTTGATTCAGAAAAGACTGAAAAACTAATAAATTGTTCAAATATTATGATGACTTCAGATAAACATGAATCTGGTACTGATCGAGTCGCTGAAGTTGCAAATAATTATGATTGTGATATTGTTGTTAATATTCAGGGCGATGAACCAGGTATAGATCCAAAATTAATCGATCAACTTATTTCATTATTTAACGATCCTGATGTAAAGATGGCTTCAGTAGCTTCAACAGATTTAGATAAAAATGATTTGAAAAATATCAATGTTGTAAAGGTTAATCTTGATAAAGATAATAATGCTTTATCTTTTGTTAGGAATAATATAGATCGTAACAAGAAGTATTATAGACACATTGGTATATATGCTTATAGGAAAAACACATTAAATTTGTTTACTTCTCTTGATCAATCTGATAATGAAAAAAAATATAGTTTAGAACAGTTAAGAGCATTGGATAATAATATTGCAATTAAACTTTTAATTAGTGATTTTAACCATAGAAGTATCGACACAAAAGAAGACTTAAAAAATTATGAAAACTAAATTCATATTTGTTCTTGGGGGTGTAATGTCCGGTTTAGGAAAAGGGATTTCTGCCTCCTCAATTGGTTATCTTCTAAAAAGTGCAGGCTTAAGAGTTAATATTCTTAAACTTGATCCTTATTTAAATGTAGATCCTGGCACAATGAACCCGTATCAACACGGAGAAGTATTTGTTCTAGATGATGGTTCTGAGACAGATTTGGATTTAGGTCACTACGAAAGATTTATCGATGAAAATATGTCCAAAATGAATAATGCAACTGCTGGGCAAATTTATAGTACAGTTTTAGATAAGGAGCGCTCTGGAAGTTATTTAGGTGAAACAGTGCAAGTAATTCCTCATATCACTGATGAAATTAAAAATAGAATGAATGTTTTAGCGGATACTGATAAATATGATATAGTAATTTGTGAAGTTGGTGGAACAGTTGGTGATATTGAGAGCTTACCTTTTTTAGAAGCTATTCGTCAGCTTTCATTGGAATTGGGTTATCACAATTCATTAATAGTCCATCTAACATTATTACCATTTATAGATGCAAGTGGAGAATTGAAAACAAAACCAACTCAACATTCAGTGATGAAGTTAAGAGAGATTGGATTATCTCCTGACTTTATTTTTTGTAGAACTGATAACGAAATTAGCCAAGAGATTAAAGATAAATTGGCTTTATTTTGTAATGTTAAACCTGAACATGTGATTGAAAACAAAGATGTTTCAAGTATTTATGAGGTCCCACTACTTCTTGAAAATCAAAATATTACAAAAATGATTTGTGATCGTTTAAATCTTAGAAACAAGCCTTCAATAAAGAAACTGCAAAACTTTATTAAGACATATAAGAATCCTAATAGTTCAATTAAAATTGCTATGTGTGGCAAATACACTGAATTACATGATGCTTATAAAAGTATAACAGAGTCTTTTATACATGCAGGGGTAGAAAATAGCACAAAAGTTCAAGTCATATGGGTAAATACAGAGAAAATCAAAAATGATAAAGATGCCTTTAAAGCATTTGAAGGAATTGATGGTATATTATTGCCAGGAGGCTTTGGCTCAAGAGGCTCAGAAGGAAAAATTTTAACATCAAAATATGCAAGAGAAAATAATATTCCCTTTCTTGGAATATGTCTTGGATTACAATGCGCTATTATAGACTATGCAAGAAATGTATGCGGAATTAATGATGCAAATAGTTCAGAGTTTAATTCTAAATCCAAAAATAAAGTAATTGATTTAATGGAATCTCAGAAAGCAATTAAATTAAAAGGTGGTACAATGAGATTAGGGTCTTATGATTGTGAGATTGATACTGGTACTAAAGCATTTTCAATTTATCGTAAGAAAAAAATTAGTGAAAGGCATAGACACAGATTTGAAGTAAATAATAAATATGTCTCCAAAATGAAAAAAAATGGGTTAATTTTTTCAGGTATTAATAAAAAACTAGGAGTTGTTGAAATAATTGAATTAAAAAACCATCCATGGTTTATTGGATGTCAATTTCACCCTGAATTAAAAAGTAGGGTAGATAAAGCGCATCCTCTTTTTAGAGAGTTTGTAAAAGCATCTCTTAAAAATAGTAAAATATAGAAATGAATAAAGTCATATTAGATAAAGTTACATTTGGTGATAATTCTATACCATTGATCGGTGGTCCATGTGTTATTGAAAGTAGAGATCATTGTTTGGGAATGGCTGAAAAAATCACTGAAATTACTACAAAATTAAATATTCCATTTATCTTCAAAAGCTCATTTGATAAAGCAAATAGAACATCTATATCATCTTTTAGAGGAAATGGTTTAGATGATGGACTTAAAATTCTAGAGGAGATTAAAAGAACATTTAATATTCCAATAACAACAGATATACATCTTCCTGAGCATGCACAGGCAGTTAGTGAAGTTGTTGATATTATTCAAATCCCAGCATTTCTTTGTAGACAAACTGATTTATTAATTGCAGCTGCTAAAACTGGTAAAGTAGTAAATGTTAAAAAAGGACAATTTTTATCTCCCTATAAGGTTGAAAATATCATTAATAAATTAGAAGAAAATGGAAATAAGAATATCTTAATTACAGAGAGAGGAAATACCTTCGGCTTTGATAGCTTAGTTACTGATTTAAGATCAATCCCAATTATGAAAAAATTTGGTTATCCAGTTGTATTTGATGCAACACATAGTGCTCAAATTCCTGGAAATCATGAAAATAATACTGGCGGGAATAGAGAGTATATCCCATCACAAACTTTTGCAGCAGTATCAGCTGGAGCAGATGGAATTTTTATGGAAGTGCATGATAACGTAGATAGTGCATTAAGTGATGCGAGTACTCAATGGCCCATAGAAAAATTAGAAAATACTCTTCAGTCTATTCTTGCTTTTAGAAAAACATATTTAAATCATGGATAAAAAATTAAAAAAACAACTTTCTGAAATTAAGCTATTGATATGCGATATTGATGGAGTTTTAACTGATGGTTCTTTTATTAAAAGTACTTCAGGTGATGAGTTGAGATCTTTCAATGCTCTCGATGGTGTTGGTTTTGTAATGTTAAGACTATTAAATCTACATATTAAAACTGCATGGATAACTGGTAGAGAATCACTAACAACAACTCAAAGAGCTGAAGAATTACAAATTGATGATGTATATAACGGAGTTATTAGAAAAATTGATGCATATGATGAATTAAAGAAAAAATATAATCTATCTGATCATGAAATATGTTTTATAGGAGACGATATTATTGATATTCCAATTTTAGAAAAAGTAGGATTTGCTGTATCAGTACCAAATGCTCCAAAGTATATATCTAATTATTCACATTACGTTACTTCGCTTGAAGGAGGTAAAGGGGCGGTAAGAGAAGTCATTGATTTATTGATTGAATCAAGAGGAGATTTTACTTCAAAATTAGATGAACTACTTAATGAACTTAGATGATTATTAACTTTAATAAAATATTCTCAATTTATTTAATTCTAATTTTATTTTCATGTTCAAAAAGTGAATTAAGTGATAATCTTGCAAAAGATGTACATGATCAATTATCAACAAATGTTGAAATTACACTTACAAAAAAAGGGAATATTACTGCAAAAATTAAATCAGAAATTCTAAAGAAAAATAATCAATCTCTTCAGCTAGAATTATATAATAACGTTAATGTCAATTTGTTTGATGAAAGTTTTCAGCAAAAATCTTTAATAAAATCCGAATCAGCGATGGTTAATGAAAAAGAAAATAAAATAAAAGCCTATGGAAATGTTGAGGTTATTTCAGATGATGGTAAAGTTTTAAAAACAGATTCTTTATCTTGGGATAACAACTCTGACAGAATTTATACCAATGCAAACCTAGAGTTTATTACTTCAAATACAGATACTTTATATGGTACTGGTTTTGAATCCAATATTGATCTAACCGATTGGAATATTTTAAAACCTAAAGGTAGTATTAAAAATGACTAGAGTTCTTCAAGCTAAAAATCTCGTAAAGAGATATGGAGATTTTTATGCAGTTAATGATATTGATTTAAATTTGCATAAAGGTGAAGTAGTTGGACTTTTAGGACCAAATGGTGCTGGTAAAACCACAACATTTTATATGATAACAGGTATGATAAGACCCTCATCTGGCAGAATAATTTTTGGTGATGAAGATATAACAAAATCTCCAATGTATAAAAGAGCGCGTATGGGTATTGGATATTTAGCTCAAGAACCATCAATTTTTGGGAAATTAAGTGTTGAAGATAATCTTAAAATTGTTCTTGAAACCATTATTCCTGACAAAGATGAGCAGGATGAATTAATTAACCAATTATTAACTGAATTTAATATTTCTCATATAAGAGATAATCTTGGAGCTGGCTTGTCTGGCGGTGAAAGAAGAAGAGTTGAAATATGTCGTACATTAGCACTAAAACCTGACTTTGTTTTACTGGATGAACCATTTGCAGGTGTTGATCCTATTGCAGTGGAAGATATCCAACAAATGATTATTTCACTTAAAAAACAAAAAATAGGAGTTTTAATTACAGACCATAATGTTAGGGAGACCCTATCAATCACTGATAGATCGTATTTGTTATATGGTGGTAAGATTTTAAAATCTGGGAATGCTCAGACTCTTGCCAATGATGAAGAAGTCAGAAGAATATATTTGGGTAAAAATTTTAAATTGGATCAATGAGTAAATTTTCTACAAAGCTCAAACAAAAACAATCTATAGTTCCTCAGCAAATTATAAAATCAAGATTACTTGAGCTATCTATAGATGAGTTAGAAAAAGATTTAGAAACCGAAATTCAGATTAATCCTGTTTTAGAAGAAAGGAACATAGAAGAATCAAAATCAGGAACTCATACAGATCCATTTCCTGATCAAAGTAGTTATGAATTATTTCTAGCTAATATTCCTGCAAGCATAGACATAAGCGATGAGCTAACATCGCAAATTGATACATCTGATTTGGATGATAAATCAAAAGCAGTAGCCAAAGAGATTATCTATAATTTGGATAAAAATGGATTCTTAGATATTGAACTTGAATTAATTGCAGATAATCATGGATTAGATATTAATGATATAGATAAAATAAGAAGAAAAGTGATGCAGCTTGTTCCTTCCGGAGTTGGAAGTAAAGACCTGCAAGAATATCTTATATATCAAATTGGAGATTCAAGTACTTTAGCTAATGAAATAGTGCAAGATTATTTTGATGAATTCTTAAATCAAGAAACAAATACAATAAAAGAAAAAATCAAGTGTAGTAACGAAGAGTTGGAAAATGCTCTCTTATTTATCTCAGAGCAAAATTTTTCTCCTATCTTAGATAATGATTTGGGGAATGAAAATGTTATCCCTGATGCAATAGTCAAACAAAAAGATAATCAATGGTTAATTTTAATTAATGATAGATTCCTAAATAAATATCAGATTTCTCAAGATTATTTTGAGGCTGCAATGAATTCTAACTCATCCAAAGAAGAAAAAACATTTTTAAAGAATCATATTAGTAATGCACAAAACATTTTAGATACATTAGACTATAGATCTAATGTTCTTAAAAGTGTAATAGAGCAAATTTTATTAGCGCAGGGAGATTATTTGATTGGCAAATCAGATTTTTTAAATCCACTTAAATTGGAGGATATTGCAAAGGTTATTGATAAAGATATTTCCAGTGTAAGTAGAATTATAAAAAATAAATTTATTGATTCTCCTCTTGGATTAATTAGCTTAAAGAGTTTATTTTCAAATGCCCTTATTAAAAAATCTGGAGAAGTTACTTCATCAAACGAACTCAAAAAAACTATAAGTAATTTGATTGATGAAGAGGATAAAAAAAATCCACTTTCAGATTCAGATTTAGTGGATAAATTAAAAGAAAATGACTTCCTAGTTGCTCGAAGAACAGTCGCAAAATATAGAAAATTATTAAACATTAAAAATGCAAATCAAAGGAAAGAATAATGAGTGTAAGACACTGTATAAAAGTTGATGACTTTAGTTCGAATGAAATTTTAGACTTATTTCAACTTGCATCAGAATTAAAATCAAAATATCGCAGTAAAGAAAGTTATCAACCTTTTAAAGATAGATCCATGGCAATGATTTTTGCTAAACCATCTGCAAGAACTAGAGTTTCTTTTGAAACAGGTTTTGCTTGGATGGGTGGACATGCAATTTATTTGGCACCACAAGATATTGGTTTAGGTACTAGAGAAAGCGCTTCAGACTTAGCACAACTTTTTAGTAGATATAATGATATGATTATGGCAAGAGTTTTTAGCCATAGCGATATGCTCGAATTTGAAAAGCATGCAACTGTTCCTGTTATCAACGGATTAACTGATTATAATCATCCTTGCCAGATTCTTACGGATATGTTTACAATTTGGGAACAGAAGAAAGATAGTTTTCAAGATTTAAAGATTGTTTATGTTGGCGATGGTAATAATATTGTTAATTCATGGATCAGGCTTGCTTCAATTTTACCTTTTGAGTTTACATGTGTTTGTCCTGAAGGATATGAGCCAGATAAAGACACAATATCTTATGCCAAATCTAAAAACTTATCTACAATCAATATTTCACATAATCCTGAAGATGGCGTGAAAGATGCAGATGTAATTTATACAGATGTATGGGCATCAATGGGTCAAAAAGAAGAGATTGATGAAAGAATCAAAATATTTTCTCCTTTACAGGTTAATAAAGAATTGGTGAAGCATGCTAAAGATAATTATATGTTTATGCATTGTTTACCAGCAGAGAGAGGTAGAGAAGTTACAGATGAAGTAATTGATTCTTCTAATTCAGTAGTATTCGAGCAAGCAGAAAATAGATTGCATACTCAGAATGCTATTATGGTTACTCTTTCAGATAAATTATCGCCTTGGAATAGATTTTGAAGTGGATTGAAATAGTTGATAGAAAAGACGGTCATACTCTAAGAGTTATAAATCTTAGCTACGTAACTAGCATTGATTTTGAGTTTGTACATCGTAAAAAACCAAAACTTTCTAAAGAAATTATTGTAACAATCTCTGATTGTAATAATGAAACTCAAAATTATTATTTTGGACCTAATTCAAATCATATTTGGTCAAACGATAAATTAATTCAACATAAGTTGGATAAATGTCTTGAATTTCTTAATAAGTGAATTAATCTATAATCTTTTGACAGAAATAGATTCACCGTCATATTTAGCATAGTTAAAATCTTCTTCAGAACAATCATCAAGAATAATTAATTGCTTTTCGTTATCAATAAAATTAAATGAATGATGGTAGTGACCCATAATAACTATATCGCATCCTTGATTCCATTTTGACTTTGCATAATTAATCAATTCTGCATGAATATTATCTAATTTTTCCTGGTTCACTATGTGAGAGTCTTTTCTTTCATATGAAATTTTCTTTGCAATGTTTAAAGCAAGCTTCTTTGGTAATAATGAGTAGAAAAACCTAAAAATTCTGCTTCTTAAAATTAATTTTAATATCCTATATCCTCTATCCCATGATAAGATGCCATCGCCATGAGTGACATATATTTTCTTTTGACCAATAGATAAAGTTTGATCAGTTAAGAATGTTTGATTTGTTAGAGAGCGAAACTGACTTCCAATCCAATAATCATGATTACCTGCAATAAAATAAATTTCAATTCCTTTATCTCTAATTTGTTTAAGTACTAAAAAAACTTCTTCAAAATAATTGGGATTATTTTTTTTGTATTCAAAGTAATAATCAAAAAAATCACCCATAATAAATACGCTTCCACTGTTATATTCGATTGAATCTAAAAATTCCTTCATTTTTTTTATTTTTTTTTCATTTGATGGTGAGGAAACAGGAGAGAAATGATTATCTCCAAAAAAATAGATTGGTAATTGCATTTAAAAACTTAATCTTTTATAAAAATTGCATCAATGAATTAATAATTTAAATTTTTTGTTTTAAATTATACTATCTTTGACAATAAAAATTATTTGAAACATAATCAAATTTTTAACTTATATAACCATATGCGCATTGTACTAATTATACTATTATTTATTAATCAATTATTCTCTCAGAGTTTTGGACAAAATAAAGTTCAATATGATTCTTTTGATTGGGATTATATTGTTAGTCCTAATACAAATGTATACTATTACGGAGATAACTATGATCTTGCTATCTTTACGTCAAAAGTAGCTGAAAAATCTATAGAGCAAATTGGTAAACACTTAAGATGGAGAAGTAGTACACCAATAAAGATAATAGTTTATACCTCTCATAATGATTTCCAACAAACTAATGTTGTAAATGTATATATGTCTGAAGGTATTGGTGGTGTAACTGAATTGTACAAGAATAGAATTGTTATTCCTTTTGAAGGATCATATGAGCAATTTGAACACGTAATACATCACGAATTAGTTCACGCTGCTATTAACCAATTAGTTTATGGTGGAAATGCTCAAGGTTTGATTAGTGGAAGAATTAGAGTCCAAGTTCCTTTATGGGCAAATGAAGGTTTAGCTGAATACCTTTCAGTTGATTGGGATACAAATTCAGATATGGTATTAAGAGACTTAGCTATTGAAGATAATTTACCTTCAATTCCAGAGCTTAATTATTCAATATTAGCATATAAAGGCGGACAATCTGTTTGGCAATATATCACTCAAAAATATGGAAGAGAAAAAGTTGGAGAGATTTTTCAGGAAATGAAAAGAGCTCAGGATGATGAGCGTGGTTTTGAAAGTGCCCTAGGAGTAGATTATGAAAAATTAACTGAAGATTGGCAGGATTTTGTTAAAAGAGAGTACTGGCCTGACTTAGTTAATAGAGAGAATTTTGATGATTTTTCAACAAAAATTACCGATAGATCTCAATCAAGAAATTTTTACAATGTTAGTCCAGCATTTTCACCTGATGGTAATACAATTGCATATTTTTCAGATCAAGATGGTTATATGGATTTAATCCTTTATGAAGTGGATTCTGAAAAACAAAAACGAAGGCTAATTAGAGGTAATACCACCCCAGATTTTGAGGAGTTAAAATGGTTACAGCCAGGAATTTCATGGTCACCTGATGGAGAATCCATTTCTTTTGCTTCTAAAAGTGGAGAACAAGATTCAATTATCATTGTAGATGTTAAATCTGGAAAATATAAAAAAATTCCAATTGATTTGGATGGTGTATTTACCACCTCATGGCATCCATCAAAAGAAATCATAGCCTTTATGGGTCATAAAGATGATTCAAGTGATATTTATGTTATTGATCTTAACTCAAAAGAAGTTACTAATGTAACCAATGATATTTTTTCTGAATCATCACCAAGCTGGTCTTCAAATGGAGAAGTAATATATTTTACCTCAGACAGAGGGAATAGTTTGCAAGCTGAAAATATGTTTGAAATTGACTTTTCTCAAACTGATATTTTTCAGTATAGTTTTTTAACAAATAAAATTACCCAATTAACAGATACTGAATTTAATGAAAACTATCCAGTTGCAAGTTTAGATGGCAATTTATTTTATACTTCGGACTACAATGGTATTACAAATATTTTTAAACATAATCTCTCTAATAATGAATCCTATCCAATTACAAATGTTATTACAGGTGTTCAACAAATTGACTTAGATGGTAGTAATAATTTAGTTTTTTCAGGATTTAAAGAAAGAGGGTGGGATTTATATTTAATGAATAATTTGGATATGGCTTCTGAAAAAGAAATTAAGCCCACAAAGTTTTTTGATAGCAAAGGAGAAAATAATGATTTTGAAGATTTGAGATCATTTACTTCAACTAAAAAAACCACAATTCAGGAAGATTATTCTAAATATATTTTTGCAAGAAATTATCAATATAGAAACAGTAAAAAAGAAGTTAATGAAGAAGTTGAAGTTGATTCTTTACGATTTCAAGATGATTATATAGCGAGAAAATATCAAACTGATTTCTCTGTTGATTATATAGCTACATCTGCAACAATTGATAATCTTTTTGGAACCAGAGGTGTCGCAAATTTATCATGGAGCGATGTCATGGGCGATCATCGTATAAATATAGGAACTAACCTCGTTTTAGATTTAAATAATAGCGATCTAGTTGTTCAATATGCGTATTTAAAAAATCGGACTAATTATTATACTACGCTTTTTCAGCAAGCAAACACTTTTGGTTTAGGCTATAATTTGACATATGATTTTATTGGACAATTAAGAGACTATGGAATAGGATTTTTTGGTCAATATCCTTTTTCTAAATTTACTAGACTTGATTTTGGAGCCACAATTAGAAATGTTGATTATGAAATTAAGCAATTTGATATTTTTACTTATCAAACCACTACTAATTATAAAGAAAATTTAAAAGCAGTTGTCCCAATGACAAGTTTTGTTTTTGATAATTCTACAAATGGCTACACTGGACCTGTTGATGGATTCAAGCAGTATTTAACATTTCAATTTAGTCCAGACATAGGCACTAATTCTATCCCATTTCAAACTCTAAAGTTTGATATGAGAAAGTATTATAAAATTAGTAGAAATTATAGCTTAGCAGCTAGATTGATGTTGGGTAAAAGTGTTGGAGACAAGCCTCAAAAATTCTTTTTGGGTGGAAATTCGCAAATGATGATTTTCTCAGATACGCAAACCGAAGGTAGAGATGATTCAGGATTCTATGCGCAAAGGGTTTTGGATTATGATAATACAAGTATTCTAGAAGATGTATACTTTAGTGAATATGTTTTTCCGTTAAGAGGTGCTAGATATAGAGAAAGAGTTGGCGAGAATGTAGCAGTAGCTAATTTTGAATTTAGATTCCCATTTGTTAACTATGTTGATGTTAGTTTTCCCGCAAGAATAAGATTTGGTAATATTTTTGGTCATTTATTTGTAGATGTTGGTGCTGCATGGGATTCTTCTGATGAGTTTGATAATAGTGAATTAGTTAGAAATAAATATGGACTTACAGATCCTAAGGCGTCTCCAATTTTAACTACTTTCGGTATTGGAACAAAAATTTTCACTCCTTTTGCTTTAATTAGAATTGATACTGCATGGGACAAATACCCCAGTGGAGGATATTCTAAACCACAATATATTGTATCCTTTGGATATGATTGGTAAAATGCTTTGAAATTTTCTGTTTTATCTGAAGATAATCACTCTTTAGCAAGGACTGGTTTAATTGAAACTGAACATTCAAAAATTGAAACTCCTGTATTTATGCCAGTTGGTACCCATGGAGTAGTAAAGACATTATCACCTGATGATTTAAATAATTTGAATGTGAATATAATGCTTTCAAATACATATCACCTTTATTTAAGACCTGGTACAGACATTATTCATAAAAATAATGGTCTTCATAAATTTTTAAATTGGAATAAAAGTATTTTAACAGATAGCGGTGGATATCAAGTATTTTCATTGAGCAATATGAATGAAATTGCTAATGATGGAGTAAAGTTTAGATCTCACTTAGATGGAAGTGAACATTTATTCACTCCTGAAAAATCAATGGAAGTTCAAAGACAATTAGGTTCTGATATTATTATGGCATTTGATTATTGTCCGCCAGCTGATTGTTCATCTAAGGAGTTAAAGAGGGCATCTTTTTTGACTGAAAAATGGACAAGAATAGCTTATGAGTATTTATCTGATAAAAAAGGTATTTATGGACATGAACAAACACTTTTTCCAATTATTCAAGGAGGTATTAATCCAGACGAAAGAATAAAATGTCTTGAACAAATGCTTCCATTTGCTGAGTGCGGCATCGCCATTGGAGGTCTTTCTGTTGGAGAAAAAAAAGAGCCAATGTTGGACATTGTTGAATTACTTGGAGGTAAAATGCCTAAAGATCAACCGAGATACTTAATGGGTGTTGGTAAGCCAACAGATTTAGTTAAGTCAATTTTACGTGGTGTGGATATGTTTGATTGTGTTTTACCTGCTAGAAATGCTAGGAACGGACAAATCTTTACACATGAAGGTGTTATTAATATTATGAATAGTAATTATAAAAATGATACTTCACCTATTGATAAATATAGTTCAATAGAATTTGCTCAGATTTTTTCAAAATCTTACTTAAGACATCTTTTTAAAGTTAATGAAATGTTTGGGCTAAGAATTGCAACCTTAACAAACATAGCATATTACTTAGATTTAATTGATGAAATAAAAAATGAAATTAATAATAATACTTTTGTAAAATGGTCTGAAAAGTATTTAAAAAAATATGATAAATAAATTATGCTCAAAGTAGGTCAAAAAGCTCCAGATTTTTCATTGCCTAATCAAGATGATATTAATATATCATTAAAAAATTATAAGGGAAGAAAAATTTTGATATGGTTTTTCACAAAAGCTAGTACAGGGGGCTGTACTAAGGAGGGGATTGGTTTTAATGATGAGATACTTAATTTTAAAAAAGAAAATATTTCTATTATTGGAATAAGCAAAGATTCAATCAAAGCTCAAAAGAATTTTTGCTTAAAAAATGATTTTAAATTTGATATTTTGTCTGATACAGAATTGACTGTGCTCAAGTCTTATAAAGCCTGGGGATTGAAAAAAATGTATGGAAGAGAATATGAAGGTATTCTGAGAATATCTTATTTAATTGATGAAAATGGCAATATTGAACAAGCTTATAGCAAAGTAAAAACACTAACACATGCAACCGATGTTCTTGAATCTCTCAAATAATAAAAATCTATTTATATTTTCATTAATATTATTTTCATGTGCATCTGTTAAAGCTCCTCAAGGTGGTCCTTTGGATTTAATTCCACCAATATTAGAATCAACTACTCCAAGTGTTTTAACAGGATTACAAAAAAATCAGAAAATTATTCTTTCATTTAATGAGTTTATAAAAGAAGAATCATTAAAAAATGCTATAGAAATTTTTCCAAGTGTTGATGAAAAAATTGATTATGAATATCAAGGTAAAAATATTGTGATTACTCTTCCTTCAAGTTTAGATAAAAATAAAACATACGTATTGTCATTAAACTCTAATTTTTCAGACGAACAAAATGTTAGATTAAAAAATAATATTATTATTCCTTTAAGCTTGTCTAATTCAATAGATAGCGGAAAAATAAGCGGAAAAATATTTGGATCATTCAAACAGCCTTCGATATTATTATGGAAAGATAAAATTGATAAAGATGTAATGATAAATCAAAAACCTGACTATATATTATCTTCATCAAATAGTTTTAATTTTGACTATTTGCCGGAAGGAGCCTATTCAGTATTAGCTGTTGATTTATATAATAGAAGGTTGCCGCTTAATGAAAATAAAATATCATTCTATAATCAAAAATTTATTGAAGTTGGAAATAATAGCTTAAACATTAATTTCTATTTTAATAATATTTCAGTTTCAGATTCTTTAAATATTGAAAAAGATAGCATTGAAAAGACTGCAAGTTTATTTGGAAATTTAAAAGGAAATTTTATTTTACCGATCATTATAGAACTAAATGGCAAGGAAGATAGTTTTGAATCTGAGTTATCTATGAATGGTTCTTTTAGAATTGATGATGTTGAAAGTGGAAAATATCAATTGCTAGGTTATTTTGATAGAAATAATAATAAAATGCTTGATACTGGTGCTTTTGATAATGAAAATTTATCAGAGAAATTTTTTGTATATCCTGATTCATTATCATTAAGGTCAAATTGGGAGTTAGAAATTCAAGATTGGGAAATTGAATAATGAAAAAAGAAGTAATTGTAGCAGTAAGTGGGTATTTTGATCCAATTCATGTTGGTCACCTTGAGTATTTAAAATTAGCAAAAAATCTTGGAAACAAATTAATTGTTATTATTAATAATAATCTTCAAGCTGAGCTAAAAAAAGGTGAATTTTTTATGCATGAAAAAGATAGAATGGAAATTGTTGCTGCACTTCGGTTTGTAGATGAGGTATTTTTAAGTGTTGATACTGATGGTAGTGTTTGTAAGAGCTTAGAGATTATTAAACCTGATATTTTTGCTAATGGAGGGGATAGATCTTTAGATGAAATTCCAGAAACCGCAGTAATGAAAAAATATAATATTAAAATGGTTGATGGATTGGGAAGTAAAATAAGAAGTAGTAGTGACCTTACTGGAATCGGAAAATGAAAAGAAAACCAAGTAAAAAGAAACTTCAATTATTAGAAGATTTTTTAGAGTTAGGTGAAAAGTGTAATATTAAAATTATTCATGACAAGGGTGATTTTAACGGAGATAACTGTTTACTTTTTTCAAATGATACAATAGTAATTAATAAGCATAAACCACTTGAGCAAAGATTATATGTTTTAGCAAAGTGTTTTAGTCAAATTAACCTTGAGAATGTTTATATTAAGCCATTATTAAGAGATTTAATAAATCAAGCAAAAACAGATAAAGTATATGACTGATCAAAAACATTTATGGGCTCCATGGAAAATGGATTACCTGAAAAATAAAAAACAGGATTCTCAAAAGATTTTTTCTGATTTTGCTAATGAAGAAAATGACAAAAAGAACCTTATTTTGCATCGTGCAAAATATTGTTACGTAATTATGAATTATTACCCATATAACAATGGACATTTAATGGTTATTCCATTTAATGAAGTTGATAAATTTGAAGATTTAGAAGATAATGTTTTATCTGAGGTAATTACATTGTCAAAAAAAGTAATGAAAATTTTAAGAACTAACTTTAATTGTGATGGATTTAATTTCGGGGCAAATATAGGTGAAGGTTCTGGCGCTTCAATAGAATCTCATCTACATTTTCATATAGTCCCGAGATGGAAATCAGATACATCTTTTATGCCAGTTATTGGAAATACAAAAGTTATGCCACAAACCTTAGAAGATACTTTTGAACAACTATTAAAATTATTTAAGGAAGAATTGTAATGGATTTATTTTCACATTCATGGCTTCCATTCATATATCAGTATGGATTCGGTATACTTATTTTTGGTGGAGGTCTTTTTGCTATATTTAAAGCATATGGCGGAAAAGAATTTTGGAATCAATATAAAATATGGATTCAAATTTTGATATGGGGATTCATTTATGTTACATCAATTCATTTACTGATGACTATCTCAGCGCTAAATGATTATCCTCAACTTTATATAGTTATTTTATCCTTATACATATTTAATGTGTTTTTATTAACTAAGAAGATCACATGAACACGATACCTACATCAGAATTATTTTGGGTGATTTTAACTGCTTATGTTTTCTTTGTCTTAGGTGCTGGATTATTCTTTGCTCGAAACAATCAATCAACGGAAGATTTTTTCTTTGGTGGTAGAAGATTTTCCTGGTGGTTAATTGGAATGTCGATGTTAGCAACCGGAGTTGGTTCTCACAGTTTTGCTAAATATGCATCCAAAGGCTTTGAGTATGGATTTTCATCTACAATGACCTATATGAATGATTGGTTTTTTATGCCATTGTTATTATTTGGTTGGATTCCAATTATTTACTACATGCAAGTCAACTCTATTCCTGAATATTTTGAAAGAAGATTTAATTCCACTGTTAGAAATTTATCTACTATTACGATGCTTTTATATCTTATCGGATATATCGGTATTGGGTTATTAGCTCTCGGGTCTTTATTACAACCAATATTGGGATGGGAAATCAATACGATTATTATTGTGGTTGCTATTATCTCTGGTACTTATGTATCTCTAGGTGGACAAACGGCTATCATCTTTACAGATTTTTTACAAGGAGTTATTCTATTATTTGCAGGGTTATTAATTTTTGGTTTAGGTCTTGCATATATAGGCGGATTTGATCTTTTCTGGAGCAATTTATCAACAACAAATAAATTACCATTAGCTGATTTTAATTCACCACCTGACTTTAATTTTGTTGGAATTTTCTGGCAAGATGGTGTAGTAGGTTCAGTGGGATTTGCATTTATGAATCAGGCTGTAATTATGAGATTCTTAGCCTCACGATCTGTTATTCATGCTAGAAGGGCAACCATGATGAACGTATTGGTTTTCTTGCCAATTGGAACAGTAGCTGTTTCAAATTCTGGTTGGCTTGCTAGGGCTATTGAGAATATATCCCCTGGATTAATTACAGATTTACTTCCCAATGGAAATGCAAATGGTGTATTTACAGTGGTTGCATCTTTAGTTGCAAATTCAGAAGCAATCTTCGCATTTTTGGTTGCTGCGGTAGTAGCAGCATTAATGTCTAGTTTGGACTCTCAAATTAATGCATCAGCAGCTGTTGCTGTAAACGATGTATACACGCCACTGAGTAAGAATCCTTCTGAAAAAACACGCTTAAGAGTGTCAATGTTTACTTCTTTGCTTGTCACTTTTGTTGGGATTCAAGCAGCATTTTTATTTGCACAATATGGCACTATTTATGAAGCTCATGGAGCATTTCATAGTGTAGTAACTCCACCAATGGTTACGGTTATTTTCCTTGGCATTTGCTGGACACGTTATTCATCAAAAGCAGCTGTGTTAACGTTTGTGCTAGGTGCAGCATTCATTTTTCTTGGGATCGAGTATCCTCAAACATTAGTTCAGCCTTTTTCTCATGGGATAGAATATGTTGAAGCAAAACCATGGTCGTATATTAGAGCCTTATATAATGTTGTCGCATGTGTTTCAATAGGAATTATTGTAACCCTACTTACTACAAAACCAAATCAATCGCACTATGAACAAATTAAAGGATTAACTCTTTGGACTATTAAAGATGGCCCAACATTCTTTAAAGGTTCAGAGGTGAATGAAAATTCAGGAAGTAAAATCACCTTTGATGGCGATATGATTAAAGTTGTCGATGACACAGAAAATAAAATATATTTACCAGCAGATTTGATGAAAGATCTTGGTGCAAAAGAAGGAGATTTTGCATATATATCTGATACAAGATGGTACTTGGGTGGAATTAAGTCAACTCACGCCTACATTGGAAAAATGTCATCAGGTAATAAAATCGAGATCTCTAAAAATGTACAGAACCATGGTCAATTCGATCCTTCAAAAAAATTATTTATTGAACTCGAATTATAATTTTTCTTTTTAATCTAAAATAAAAGTAATAATACTTGTTTTTTCGATAATAATATTAAAAATTTCTACCATCTTCCGGAGTAGCTCAGTTGGTAGAGCGAGTGACTGTTAATCACCAGGTCGGGGGTTCGAGTCCCTCCTCCGGAGCATCTATGTCAGATAAAAAAAATATAAAATTAGTGATTATTGAAGATGACAAAGATATTCGCGAATTACTTTCATATAATATTTCAAGTTTAGGCTACCAAGTGCATTCATTTTCAAATGGAGAATCTGGACTAAAGTATCTTAGAAATAATAAGTCCAATTTGGTTCTTTTAGATTTAATGCTTCCAGGTATTAATGGATACGATATTTGTAGAATTATCAAAAGTGACCCCAAATTAAAAAATCTTTTGATAATAATGCTTACAGCTAAAGGAAGTGAAGCTGACATTGTAAAAGGTTTGGAATTGGGAGCAGATGATTACATAGTTAAACCATTTTCTGGTTCAGTTCTTTCTGCTAGAATTGCTGCTGTTTTGAGAAGAGTCAAAAAAACAGATTCAAAAATTTTAAACTTTGGTAGCTTAAAAATAGATATTGGTAAACATCAAGTCAGTGTAAATAATTCTATAATAGATTTAACATTTAGTGAGTTTGAAATTTTAAGTATGCTTGCCCAAAATCCTGGTTTGGTGTATACCAGATCTCAAATAATTGACTCTATTAGAGGAGATAATTATCCTGCTACTGATAGAACAATTGATTTTCAAATTGTAGGATTAAGAAAAAAATTATCTACTGCAAAAAAATATATTAAAACTATTAGGGGTATAGGATATAAGTTTAATGATGAAAAAGATTAATAC
Source organism: uncultured Fidelibacterota bacterium (assembly GCA_902578385.1). GTDB lineage: Bacteria > Fidelibacterota > Marinisomatia > Marinisomatales > Marinisomataceae > Marinisoma. The sequence continues at coordinate 101,525 of CACHCR010000002.1, forward strand.
TTCGATTAATGATTTAAAGTCAGTTCTTGATACTATACAATCGGGTGTTATTTCTATAAATAAAGATAAATTTTTAATTTTTTATAACGATAAAGCAAAAAGAATATTTTCTTTATCTGAAGCATTCATTGGAAAACCAATATCAGGTATTGTTAGAAATCCCAAAATATTAAACTTCATTGAGCAATCAATGAAAGCTATTGAAAATCAAAATGAAATTAAAACCTTTGAAGAAGACTTTTTTATTGATGCTTCTCAATCCTTTGATGCAAAAGTAACTTTTTTGAAAGTTGAAGCATCCGCTAAGACAAAATATTTAATTGTTTTTAATGATATATCATCTATCACACAAGCACAGAACTCACAAAGAGAGTTTGTTGAAAATGTATCTCATGAACTTAGAACTCCAATCACTTCTATTTTAGCAGCGACTGAAACTATTCCTACAGAAACCCCATTTAGAGATATAATAATTAGACAATCTTTGAGAATGAATGAAATAATTGATGATTTGTTGCAGCTTTCTATGCTAGAAAACAATTCTGATTTTAATATTCATAAAGAAGAGATTAGTCTGAGCGATTTAATTTTATTTTCGGTTGAATCTGTAAAACACCTCGCGGATAAAAAAAATATAGATATTGAACAGCCTAAAGATTTTAATTGTTGCAATTTAAAGGTTGATATAAGCCTTATTCAAAATGCATTATCCAATATTTTAAAAAATGCAATTATGTATTCAAATCAAAATAGCAAAATCAATATTATTTTGTCCAGTCAAAAAGATTCATGCATTATTGAAATAATTGATAATGGAAAAGGCATAAAAAAAGAAAATATTAAGAATATATTTAATAGATTTTTTAGAGAAGAGTCCTCAAGAAGTAGAGATTATGGAGGTTTAGGCTTGGGATTACCAATTGTAAAAAAAATTCTGAATCTACACAATGGAGATATCACCATACATAGTGAGATAGACAAAGGAACTTCTGTAAAAATATTTTTACCCATTCAAATGTAATCCTAACATAAGCTTTTTACATTTCTGCAAATTTAAAAGGAGATGTAAAATTGAGAATACTTCAAGTATTATTTTTATCGTTAAGTTTCGTTTTTTGTCAAGATTTATCTGTTCTAACTGGTACTGTCACCGATAAGGACTCCGGAAAAGCACTAGTCGGTGTAAATATCATTATTGAAGATTCAGATAATGGTACTGCTTCCGATTTAAATGGCTCCTATACAATTTTTATTCAACCTGGTGAAGTTGTATTAAATGTTTCTTATATAGGTTATAAGTCAGAAAGATTCTCAATAGGTCTAATCGAAGGACAAAATAATTTTAATATTGCTTTATCAATAAATGCCGTACAGTTATCTGGGGTTGAGGTGACTGGTCAAGCAGTCGATGGTAGCGATATAAGCATGATGATTGACAGAAAAGAATCATCTAATGTTGAAGATGCAATTAGTTTAGAAAGAATGTCTAAAGCGGGGGATTCTAATGCAGCAGACGCTTTTAGAAGAGTGACTGGAGTTTCTGTAGTTGATAATATTGTTGCTGTAAGAGGACTGGGTGATAGGTATACAAATACCCAATTAAATAATTCTGATTTAGCTACCCCAGAACCTGAAAAAAGAGCTGTTCCTTTAGATCTTTTTTCCATTTCAATTATTTCTGGATTGAGTGCAAAAAAAACTTTTACTCCTGACTTACCTGGAACTTTTGCTGGAGGGGTTGTAAATATTAAAACTTTAGCATATCCAGATAGAAAAATAATGAAGCTAAAATTTGGCGCTGGTACAATATCATCAATTGATAATAGTAGATTTAGAACTTCGAATAATGGAATTAATTTCTTTGGTATAGATGGAAATGACAATAAAATGCCTGACGTTCCAAAAGATTTTTGGTTGTCAGAGTTTAGATATCCATTAACATCTGGATCAACTAATCCACAAAACTATACTTCTTCACAATGGCGTGAATTACTATCAATAAATACAAATAAATTCAAACAAAATTATCGTTTTAAATCAAAAAGTACCAGTCCTCAGATTTCATTTGGTGTTGAAAATGGTCAAAAGTTTAATAGTTCAAATGGTAATTATGAGTATGGATACTTTATAAATTATTCCTTTGGTAATTCTTATGATTTTGAAGATGAAAATATTGGTAGATATTATGATAATACAACACTATCAAGATATTTAAATCTCCAAAGAGAAACATCAATTTATAATGCCAACCATGTATTAAACATGAGTACAGGTTTAAAATATTTACAAGATCACAAGTTTAAATTATCTTTTTTATTTAGTCATAAAGCTAGCGATAAATTATCTTATGCTTCTGGGGTACTTAAAAATTTAGAAGATGCAGTATCTATTCAACATTATTATAGTGAAAAATCTCTATCAAATTTGTCTCTGGAAGGGAATAGCATATTTTATTCTTCAAATCCAAGTGAACTTGATTGGTCAATAAATTTAGGTTCTGCCTCATTGTACGAACCAGATGTTGCCTCTCATACTTACTCTAGACAAAGCACATTAAATCCTTACACCGTTGATGTAAGCAGTACGTCACCTGGTTTAAGATTTTGGGCTGATGGAGATGATACAAATAATAGTTTAGATTTGTCTTACAAAGTTCAATTTGAAAACTTTCAATTGAAAAGTGGACTTAGAATTCAACAAAGAGATAGAACTTTTAAGAAAAGAATTTTTTATTATACTCATTCCACCGGGACATGGCCAAACAATATTCTTGAGGTTAATGATAATGATTTTGGAAGATCATTTGACGAAGCAAACTTTTTTGATGGGAATAGTGGTTTAATTATTGTTGAAGAAGCAGCTCAGCTTGCAAGAGCTGCATACAATGCGGATGAAAAGACAAATGCAATTTTCTCAATGATTGAAAGAAAATTTGATTCTTTTGATATACCAATTACTTTTATTGGTGGTATTAGATATGAAATGTATACATTAGACCTTAGGCCATATAATACCGTTACTGGTCAAACGTATGTTAACCCTTACAACAATCCTACACAAGAGCCAACACTTGTAGATATTGATGAAAATTATGTACTTCCTTCTATCAATTTTATTTTAGATACTTCAAAGGATTCAAAAGTACGATTTTCGTTATCTCAAACTGTTGCAAGAGCAGAATTTAGAGAATATGCACCTCTTGAATATCAGGCATTTTATGGAGATGATCAATATATTGGAGTCCCGACACTAGAGCAATCAGAAGTCACAAATTTTGATCTAAGATACGAGGCATATCCATCCGTAGGTGAAGTATGGTCGGTTTCATTATTTGCTAAAGATATGCAAAAACCCGTTGAAGAGGTATTATTAGTAAATGTTGAAAGATCATATAGTATGTATAATAATGCAAAATCTGCAGAGATTTATGGATTAGAGTTTGATATTAGGAAGAAGATAAATTTATTTCCATCATCAAGCGCTACCCAAATTTTAACTGCAAACGCTACACTATCATCATCAGATGTTGAGGTAAATGATTTTGTGGTTTCTCCATTTGCAGTGACTCCAATTGAAGATCAAACTAATAGGCCATTAATGGGTCATTCAGAATTTTTAGGGAATCTTTCCTTGGATACAATTCTTAGTTCAGGATATGAAATTTCACTTTCTTATAATGGTTTTAGTGAAAGAATTATTAAAGTAGGGGATGTAACAGGACATTATTTTGAAGCACCTTTTCATTCTTTAAATTTTACTTCAAAGAAAAAATTTGAAAATGGATTATCAGTTAGTGTTAAAGCAAAGAATCTTTTAAACAGCAATATTAAACACTATCTAAAAACTGATACTGGAAATAAGTTAGATACAAAGATGCTTGAACCAGGTATATCTATATCTTTAAGTATGACTTACGATTTTAATTAAAAATTCAAACATAATTCTAACAAACTTCAAATAGCAAACTCAATTTGTAAATCTATTTTTTCATAGTGGAATTTTTCCGCACATTTTAATGGTAAAAAAAGGATAAGAAAATGAATAGTAAAAAAATCATATTATCGATTTTTGCAAGTGTATTTCTTTTTACATCATGTGAAGACGATTCAGAGACTGTAGATAATACTACTCTTCCTCCATCTGCACAGGCATTCAACGCTGAGCATGTGATGGGAACATTAACCTATAATTTTTCTATTTCAGATTCTCAGGCTGCATCTGTTGGTACTGGTACTGGAGTAGCATATTCATGGGATTTTAATGGTGAAGCAACTGCTGTTGCTGCAAGTGGTTCACACACATTCTCTTCAAGAGGTTTAAAAACTGTTACATTAACAGTTACTACAACCGGTTTAGATGGTACTACAACTTTGACAGATTCATATTCAATGGATATGAATGTTGAAAGAAGTTTGTACGGAGATGTTACTTCAGATTTAGATTTAGATGGTGATTATGTACTTTCTGGCCAACTTCAAGTCAAAGATGGTGCAACCTTAACAATTGCAGCTGGATCTAACATTTATGCATTATCAGATGATGGTAATGGAAACGCTCCTGCAATCGTAGTATGGCAAGGTGGAATGATTGAAGCAGTAGGTACTGCTAGTGCTCCAATTATCATGACATCAATTATTGCAAGAGACGAACCAGACAGACTTCCAATTGTTGGTGGTAGAGCATGGGGTGGATTAATTGTCTGTGGTTATGCACCAATTCAAGGCGGTGGAACTAGAACCGTTGAGGGTGTTGCTTCAGTACCTTATGGAGGTACAGATGCTGCTGATGACTCTGGAACATTAAGATATGTTTCAGTTCGTTATGGTGGTAGAGCAATTGCTCCAGATAATGAAATTAATGGTATTACATTAGCTGGTGTTGGAACTGGAACAGAAGTTAGTTACTGTGAAGTAGCTTATAACTTTGATGACGGTTTTGAAATGTTTGGTGGAACTGTTGATTTAAGATACTGTATGGTATACAAAGTTGGCGACGACGGATTTGATACAGACACCGGATACCAAGGAACAGGACAATTCCTAGTTGTAGTTAGAGGAGCAACCTCAAATAGAGGTCATGAAATGGATGGAAGAAACAGCAGCCAAGCTGCAGACGATTCATTTCCTAAATTTTCTAATGTAACAATTGTAGGAAATAACAGCGGATCTTCTGAAGATGAGTCTTTAAGATTAAGAGAAGGAACTGCTGGCCAATTCCAAAATTATATGTTAGTAAATCAGCAAAGAAGAGGCTTCCGTGCAACTAATGAAGATGGAAATTTAGATGGAACATTTGTTGTAAATGGTTCAACTCCTCCTTCAGATGATGCTGATGGAAGATACATCTGGTTAGACCCTTTAAATGTTATGGATGATGTACCTGAGCCTGCAACAGTTGCAGCTACTGATGGAACAGATCCGGGTGCTAGCTTTACATTTAATGTACAAGATGGTAATACTGGTGTAACAGAAGCAAACTTGCTTCCAACAACCGAGTTTACAGGATCAACTCCAACTGAAGCTAGTATGGATGCATCTGCAACATTTGTTGGTGCTTTAAAAGCTGGTTTCAACGATGATGCTTTTGATGGCTGGACAGTATGGTCGGAAGAAAGTCAATAATATTAATTTAACTTATAGTAATATAACATCTCCTATTGTGAATATTACTTAGAAAAGAGGGAAGATTTTTCTTCCCTCTTTTTTTATTTCAATCCTAACATAATCCTAAATATTTTTTTGTACTTTTCCTATATTATGGAGTATGAATTTGCCTGACAGAATACAAGATTTAAACTATAATTTATTAAAACTAAGCTCGTTAGTTGAAACGAATATTAAAGATGCGTTTAGTGCAATAGAAAAAAAAGATTTAGATAAATCTAAAACTGTAGTCAATGTTGATTCTAAAATAAATATGATGGAAGTCGAAATAGAAAAAGAAGTCAACGAAATTATTGAAAAATTCCATCCTACTGATTCAGATTTGCGATATTTATTAGCTGCTTTGAAAATTAATAATGAGCTTGAAAGAATAGGAGATTATGCAACCAATATAGCTAGAAATACCCAGTTTATGGTTGAAAATCCAGATTTAGAATTACCTAAAATTCTAGCACATTCAGCTGAAACTTTAACTTCAATGTTAAATGATGTTATTAATGCCTTTATTTTATCAGATGAAGCAAAAGCATTTAAAGTTATTGAAATGGATGATATTATTGATAACAATAATAGAGAGATATTTACTCTTTTTAAAGAGAAAGCCAAAAGTAATTCCGAATTCTTAAGACAATTTATTGTTTTTACGAACATTTCTCGATACGTTGAAAGAGCTGCAGATCACACAACTAATATAGCTGAGGATATTATTTTTCAAATTAATGGTAAAATAGTAAGACACGATGAAACAATTTAAATATTTAATAATCAGCTTATAATGGACTTTTTAACATTATGGTCTTTTTTAGGATTTTTGTTTGCTGTGTATGCAGTTACTGCGAATGATAGTATTCAGACTCTAGGTACTTACATCGCATCTAACAGAGCTGACGTCAAGTGGTACTGGATGTTTGCTTATATGGGATCAATTTTTGTATTTACTATGATTCAAGGCTTTAATGCTGGAGACCCTGCTTTTGGTAGATTAACCGAATTCCCAGAAATTGAAATCATGTGGTATCATGCATTAGCACCACTTGTTTTAGTTGTTTTAACTAGAGTAAAAATTCCTGTATCAACTACTTTCTTAGTTTTATCTGTTTTTGCTGCTAGCGTTGATGGTCTTATGGAAAAAATGCTTTTAAAAAGTTTTGTTGGATATGGAGTTTCATTTGTTTTTGCATTTGCTGCATGGTATTTCATAAGTAAATATATTTTATATGAGGGTGAAAAAGGTAATAATAAGTACAATAATTACTGGAGAACTGCCCAATGGATTACAACTGGATGGCTTTGGTCAACTTGGCTTTCACATGATATGGCAAACATTATGGTTTTCTTACCAAGATACTCATCAGTCCCTACATTAGGTTTTCAAATACTTGTAGTTGGAATGATGTTACTAGGATTAGCTTTTATGTTTTATGAAAGGGGTGGAAAAATACAAGAAATTGTATTAACTAAAACCAACACAAGATATGTTCGTTCTGCTACTTTAGTTGATTTAGTATATGTATTTGTACTTTATTACTTTAAAGAAGTCAATGACCTTCCTATGAGTACTACATTTGTATTTATGGGCATGTTAGCAGGAAGGGAAATTGGTATTATCTTTGCTCAAGGCTATGGAACTCTTAGGTATACCAATAAAAACGTAAAAGCTATTTTTCCAATGCTTTATTCTGACTTTTTTAGACTTATGCTTGGCTTAGCTATTAGCGTTTCTCTTGCTTATGGAATTCAATGGTATTCCAACCTATAATACTCTATTTTATCATATGAATCTTAAAAATAAACTTGTTCTTATTACAGGAGGAGCTAAAGGTATAGGTTTAGCTACTGCACAAAGAATTCTAAATGAAGGTGGAAAAGTAATACTTTGGGATTTCAAGGAAGATGATCTAAACACAACTGTTAACAATTTTAAAGAGCAAGGATTCGATGTTTTTTCACAAATTTGTGATGTAACAAACAAAGAACAAGTTTATAACAATGCAAATATCATTAAGGAAAAATTTGGTGGTATTGATATCTTAATTAATAATGCTGGTACTGTTTATACAGGATATATGCTGGATAGAAGTGATGAAGAGCTTGAAAATCTTATTAATGTCAATTTCACATCAATGATATATACTATTCGCGCATTTATGCCAGGTATGCTTGAAAAAAACTTTGGACATATTATTAATATTTCTTCAGCATCTTCTATGACTGGAGCACCTAAGTTAGCAGTATATGCTGCTACTAAATGGGCAGTTGCAGGATTAACTGAATCTTTAAGACTTGAAGTTCAAAAAATGGGTAAACCCGGTGTAAAATTTTCTTCTATTCACCCCAACTTTCTTAAAAAGGGATTATTTGAAGGAACCAAACTTAATTTATTAGGACAGTTACTAGCTCCAGGGGTAAAAAGCCATGACGCTGTAGCTAAAGTCATTGTAAATCGTGCAATTAAGCTTGGCTTTCATTCTCCAAAAGTGCCATGGATCATGAACCAGGTTGTTTTACTAAGAGCTTTATTGCCAAGTTCATTATTAATAAAATTTAGTAGTCTTTATGGTCTATATGATATGATGGATGATTATAAGGGCTATAATGATGGTAGATAATTTTTTTATAAAGGAATAATGAATGAAATATTATAAAAATCTATGGCTAATTATAGCATTTGCTTTTTCTATGTTTGGTTGCTCTAATCAAGATGCACAATCTTCTGATGCTGATAAGGAGTTGATGGTAACTTTTGAAGATTCCTTAAGCTACTCTATTGGAGTTAATATTGGAAAAAATTTACCTGAAACAGAATTTAATCAAGAGCTATTAATTGAAGGTCTTACTGATTATTGGAACCAAGAGGAGCCAAGATTAAATGCAGCTACTAGAAATGAGGTTTTAAGAGCATTTAACATAATGAATTCACAATTAGAACGTGATAACATGAAGACAATGAGTGAAAGAGCATTGAAGCTTTCAAGAGAAAATAAAATGAAAGGTCAAGAATTCTTAGAAAACAACAAAACTGCAGAAGGTGTGAGAGTTTTTAGTAGAAGTCAAATTCAGTATAAGATTATTGCAGAAGGAGAAGGAGCAATTCCTGACTATGACGATGTTGTCAAGGTACATTATAATGGATATCTTATTGATGGGCATAAGTTTGATAGCAGTTACGATAGAGGAGAGCCAGCTACATTTGGAGTCAGTGCTGTAATTCAAGGCTGGACAGAGGTTCTTCAAAAAATGAAGGTTGGTTCTAAGTGGGAAGTTTTCATTCCTCAAAATCTTGCTTATGGAACAACTGGAGTTGCTAGCGATCCTAAAAAGGGAGAGTATGTTATTCCTCCATCATCAACACTTATTTTTGAAATTGAATTATTAGAAATTCTGGATTAAAAATGAATTTTAATAAGTTATTTCTATCATTTATTGCAATCTTAATTTTTAGTTGCAACCCCAGTCATCAAGTTATTGTGTTAGATAATCCAATGTTTGCAACTGATCCTGTAGAAGATGCTGGAATGGATAGTATAGGATTTTTAATGAGAAAGCATGTCATTGTAGTTACTGTAAAAGATAAAAATGAAATTCATGTTTATAATGCAATGAACGGAGAATTTAAAAAATCAATTAAAAGGGATAATGCTTTTCCAAACGGAGTTACTACAATTAATGACCAGTTTGTATTGGTTACAGAAAGAGATAATAAACAGGTTGCAGTCTTTAACTCTTCAATGGATTTTCTTGGAACGTTTGGAAATGATGAGTTGCGTAGTCCATATGGAATTACATTTTATAAACAAGAAGAGGGATTATACAAAGTCTTAGTTACTGATAGTTACGAGTATAATAATCCTAGAGAAGATAGAATACTCACTTGGGATTTCACAATTGATAATGAAAGTTTTAATGTCAGCTCTGCTACCGTTTTAGGCAATCCAACTCTATACCAAGTTGAAAGCATTTATGCTGATCAGCATTACCAAACCTTATTAGTTGCAGAAGAGATGCAGGAGCATCATAAAGTGATGGCTTTAGATTTAATGACAGGTGAAGTCAAAAAAGAAGATTTAGGTAATTTTAACAGAGGAAATGACCCTGAAGGTATTGCTTTAGTAATTAATAAAGATAACAATGGATATTGGATTTGTACTGAGCAAAGTAAAACAGATAATCGTTTTCATTTGTATGATCGCAAAACGTTAGAATATATGAATACTATGTACTTAGATAATGTTTCCTACACAGATGGTATTGCTACCGCTTATATGCATGGTAAATGGTTTCTATATGCAGTAGATAATGATGCTAGGGTTGTTGCATTTGAATTACCAGAAATCAATTAGATGAACATACTGTATTTTCTAATATTTTTTTTCACTTTTCTTATTATCATATATTTTTTAAGAAATTCAATTATTCTAAACATTTACAAGCTACCTTTAATAAGAAAATCTTGGCAGCTTCCCAATATGGATGCACATAGTGTTAATCTAGTTAATAATGATAAACCTGTAGTTGTTTGTTGTGGAGACAGTATTACTCATGGACATATCGGCTATGATTGGGTGAGTTCCTTACGAGAGAAAGATGATTCTAAGATTTACATAAATGCAGGTGTAAACGCTGACCTTACATGGAATTTAAATCAAAGAGCTGATGATATCATAAAACATAACCCAGATTATATTACCATATTAATTGGTACAAATGATGCAATTGGAAGTCAGCCTGTCAAATTAATTCAAGATTACTATATCCAGACAAAAAATCTTCCTCAAACTCCTTCAATAGATTGGTTTGAAGAACAAATTGAAATCTTTGTGGATGAGATTAAAAAAAATACTTCTGCTAAAATTGCAATCACTACACTGCCGTGGTTAGGAGAGCAAGAAGATGCTACTATTATTAATGTCATTAAGAATCATAATAAGATAATTAAAAGAATTGCTTTGAAATATGATATATCAATTATTGATTTGTTTTCAAAATTCAAAGAAAAAATAAATCATAATGATAGCGTTCCATACACTACTTCTGAACTTAGAAGATTAAGGGGTCTTAGAGCTGTTATACTTTATTATGTATTTGGCTGGAGTTGGAATAGAATAGGCATGAAATATAAGCTTCAACTTCTTTGTGATCATATTCACTTGAATGAAAGAGGTGGAAGCTTAATAGAAAATGAAGTGAAAAGATTCTTGTCTAAATAAATTTAGAATCTCAATCATCGCCCATACTACTTATAATCTGCCATGCAAGAATAATAAATAGTATTTCCATATTTAAAAGTTAGTCTAATTCTTTTAATGCCTCAACTAATTGATATTCTTTTTCAAATATTTTTTCCATACCACCTTCTTCTTTTAGCAAGATATATCCATAAGATTTTGAACCAATTGCAATTTTATCTCCATAGCGAGTGTCATACCAATATTGGTCACCTTTACTGTCGATAATTACTTGATATCTACCATTTTGATTTTCTTCATCATGATCATCAAATCCCATTAATAAAAACATGTTTACTGTTGCTAATATTCCAATGATAAAACTTTTAATATCTAATTTCATATTTTTCTCCTTATTAGTTATTGTAAAATTAATGGTTTTAAGAAATAAAGGGAGGGAATATTATTGTACCCCGGACAGGATTTGAACCTGTGACCTACGGATTAGAAATCCGTTGCTCTATCCAGCTGAGCTACCGGGGCATGGGCCAAATTTAACTAAATAATAAAAATTTTAAAGCTTTTTTGTAAAATTCTTCCGACGAGTCCCCGACGAGAAATTTCTTGCAAAAAATCTAGTTTAGTATTAGAATATTGAAATAAGCTTATTCACTAAACTTTTTAAGGAGAATAAAATGGCTGAAAAAGTAAAAACATGTGGTGTTAGTAAAGAAAAAGGCTATCTATATTACTTAGGTAAAGATGGTAATGTATGGCGCTCAGGTATGTCAAGAGGCGGATCTGGTGGCGGTAATGCAGAAAAAGTTGCTGACGCAGGCGTAACGCGTGAAAGTGGTTACCTATACTTCATCGATAAAGACGGTGATGTATCTCGCGCACCTATGGCTAGAGGTAGAGGTTAATAAACTTTTATCTTTTTAGGTTTAATTAAAAAAGGAGCATTTCGATGCTCCTTTTTTTTATTTTACTATAGAATTTTTATGACTACCAACAATTCCGCTTGAAACAATCATTCGGAATCCTTCTTCAACATTAACATCTGCTGGTGTAGTATCTTCTTTGGCTATAATTACAAAATATCCAGAAGTAGGATTAGGTGTTGTTGGTACAAATAAATGGTAGAATTGCTCGTTAATTTCATTTACAGATTCTCCAGTAACAAATCCTAATGTCCACATTCCTTTTCTAGGATATTCAATATAAACAACTTTTTGGAATGACTCAGTTTGAGACCCGGATAGTGTTTCAATTATTTGTTTTGTTGTTGCATAAATTGAATCGATTAAAGGAATTTTTTTGAAGATGCCTTCCATCCAGTTTACAACTCTTTTGCCAAAAACATTTCGTGCTAACGCTCCAACAATTATCAAAGCTAGAAATACAATTAGCAATCCAACCAATGAGCTCAGCAATCCGAAACCAGGGAAATTAGCATTAACAAACCTTTCTAATGGTTCAGCAACAGTGCCACCAAGCCAAATTGTGACCTCTAAAGTAACTTGAATTACATAGACAGTCAGAGCTAATGGTACAATAGTTGCAATACCTGCTAATAGATTTGATTTAATTTTTTCAATCATAATTTAATTTATTAAAAAATAGATTCTATTTCCTATATATAAGTACAGAACTGCCAAGAATAAATAAGGTACCTATAATTTCTTTTGTTGATAACACCTCTCCTAAAAAAACCCATCCAAGAAAAATCGCAACAATTGGAGGAAAAATTGCAACATATGTTACTTGAGTAACATTTAGATGTTGATATAGCCAAAAATAAATCCCCCAAGATATAAACCCCCCGAAAATAATTAAGTATAACGTTGAAAGAATAAGTTCATTTGTCCAAATTATAACTGACAGATCTTCTTGAGCAAAAGATGACATCGAAAGCATAACTACACCTGTTAATACTTGGCATACAGCATTCATTTGGAATGGGCCAACTTCATCATTATGTTTTTTATATTGAACACTTGGATATGCCGCAATAATAATTACTGTGATTAAAACGATTATAGCGGAAAAAGATTGAGAAGCTAAGTCAATTTCTTGATTAGTACTCATAATAATAACTCCTAAAAGTCCTGTAAAAAGTGCTGCAATTTTATTTTTATTTAATCTTTCATTGGGATCATCTTTTATCATAAAATGAGCCATTAAACTTGTAAATAATGGGAATAAGCCCCATAAAATTGAAGATATGCTTGAATATATATATTGAGTTGCCCAGTAGGTCATTCCGTAAGATAAACTAAAGTTTAAAAGCCCAAAAGATAGATATAGTTTTATAGCTTGAGGAGTAGTAGGAATTGAAAGCCTCTTATAGTATATGTAAAAAAAGAATATAATTCCTGAAAAAAGAAATCTAAGTCCAACTCCATAGAATGGAGGTACTCCAGCATTTAAAGAGATTTTAATAAAATACCATGTTGAACCCCAAATCAAGCATAGAGCTATAAAAGGAAATAAAATTTTATTATTCATTATTTTGAAGATTGATATATGGTTGCAAGCAATGCACTTGCAATGTAAATACTAGAATATGTACCTACGATAACACCTATCAACATAGTAAATGAAAATGGCCTAATAACTTCTCCGCCATATATAAGCAAAACAATAATCACAAATAATGTAGTTAATGAGGTGATTAATGTTCTACTTAAAGATTGATTGATACTTTTATTAATTGTTGATTCAAACATCACAGTACCAGAAGATTTCATATTTTCTCTAATTCTATCAAGAATAACAATTGTATCATTTAATGAATAACCCACAATAGTTAAGAATGCAGCAACAGTGCTTAGGGTGATTTCAAAACCAGTAAATGAGAAAACACCAAGTGTAATTATAACATCATGAACTAATGCTAAAATAGCTCCAAGAGCAAATCTAAATTCGAATCTTACTGATATATAAAAAAGAATTAATACTAAAGCAGAAATAACAGACCAAAATGCTTTTCCACTCAATTCTGATCCTACTTTAGGACTTACTGAGCCTAGAGATAGAATGAAATCATTTTTATTTTCCGGAACTTTTTCAGTCATAGAATTATAAAGATGATTAATTACTAATTGGCCAAAATTTTCTGGTTCATTATCAAGAGATTTTATTTTAATCATTACATCGCTTTCGCTTCCAAAATATTTTATTTCTTCACTACTTAAATCTAAAACACTTTCATTTACTGATACCGATTTAAGAGCACTTCTAATCTCTTGAATTGAAACATCTTCTGAAAAATTTACTCCAATGGCAGTTCCGCCTTTAAAATCGATTCCGAGATTAACTCCCATTAATAGCATTATAATAGAGCCAAAAGCTAAGACAGAAGAAAGACCAAATCCAAAGGATTTGAATTTCATAAAATTAATTTTTGTATTTTCCATAAATTTCATAATTATATACTGAGTTTTTCAACATTCTTTCTTGTCGTTATAAAGTCAAAAACAAATCTTGTAACAATAATTGCAGTAAACATACTTACAATAATTCCCCAGAATAATACAGTTGCAAAACCTTTTATAGGTCCACTTCCATATTGGTATAAAACTGCAGCAGCTATTCCTGTAGTTAAATTTGCATCTACAATTGTTCTAATGGCTCTTTCATATCCCGAATCAATCGCTGATCTTACAGATTTACCATTACGCAATTCTTCCTTAATTCTTTCAAAAATAATAACATTAGCATCAACAGACATTCCTACTGTCAAAATTAATCCCGCTATACCAGGTAGAGTTAACGTAGCTTCAAGTAACGCAAGAACACCTAATAACAAAATTAAAGTCCATAAAACTGAAAAACTTGCAATTAAGCCTGATAGTTTATAAAAGAGAACTATAAATAAAACAACAAGCAATAAACCGATTGCCATTGATAATGTTCCTTTACTAATTGAATCAGCCCCCAATGAAGCACCTACGGTTCTTTCCTCTGCGATTGTAACAGGTACTGGTAATGCTCCTGCTCTTAATACAATAGCAATATCCTCTGCTTCTTCAATAGAATCTAATCCCTCAATTACTGTACCACCGCCAAATATTTGACCTCTAATAACAGGTGCCATATGAACCTTTCTATCTAAAACTATTGCAATTCTATTATTAATATTAGCACCAGTAATTCTAGCCCACTCTCTTGAACCTTCACTGTTCATTTCTACTTCAACAACCGCTTGACCTGCAGTGACTCCTGCTTGACTTAATCTCATTTGAGCGTCTTCAATAACTCCGCCAGTTAGCTCAGCATTATTAAATAAATGATATAAAGTATAAAATTCTTCTTCTTCACCAATTTCATTAATTAGCTTAATAGAAGAATCACTTGTTAGAATAGTACTATTAGTTGCTTCCAATATTTGTTTTACATTATCCTGAGCTAAAATTTCTTTCATAGAACCAAGATTCTCTGAAGATATAGCCAAGTTTCCTCCTACTGAAATTAATAAAGATGAAAACCCGAGATTTGAAGAAGTATTAGAATCAAAAAGTTCATTAATTTCACTGTCTTCATCAATACTATTTTTGGATGTTGAAGAAGCGGCAATACTATCAATCTGTCTAATCATTGCATTAGTACTTTCAACATCTTTTACAATCATTAATTCTAAAAGCGCTGTACTTTGAAGAAGATCCCTAGCTCTTTCAGAATCTTCGATTCCAGCTAACTCAACAATAACCCTATTATTTCCTTGTTTTTGTATTGTTGGTTCGGCTACTCCAAATTGATCAACACGATTTTGAATGATTTCAATTACTCTTTTAATTGAATCTTCAGATTGTAAGGAGAGTTGAGTAATTATTTGGTCTTTGGTTTTACCATAGTTAATAAAATATCTAGGTAATTTTAAATTCTTATCATCAGCAATATTTTCAAAAACTGTAAAAAAGTCACTTGATGAATTATTATACTCAATTTTTAACTCATCAAGAAAGTCATCAAAATTATTATCTTTATTTTTAGCAAGATTGTCTATTAGCTGAGGAAGATCAACCTCAAGAACAATATAAATTCCACCTTTCAAATCTAATCCTTGTTTTAGGCTTCTAGATTCAAAGTAATCTTTTTGTTCAGATGATAGATTGGATATACTTTCGTCATCCATCATTGCATATCGTATAGATGGAAGTAGTGCATAAATACCTAATCCGAATACAAATAATATTGTTAATAATCTATTTCTAATTGAACTATTCATAAGTGAGTGAATTTAATACATTAACATGCTTTTTCACTATTTTTTTAAATAATATTTAGTGCCTTTCCACAATCTTTAAAAGTGTCAACAGCATATACTAATTGTTCTCTTGAATGGATTGAAGAAAGCTGTACTCTTATCCTTGCTTGATCTTTTGGAACAACAGGAAAAGAAAATGGAATTACATATATATTTTTTTCTAAAAGCATTTCAGATAAAGCTACTGCTTTTTTTGCATCATAAATCATTATTGGAACAATCGGATGTGAGTCTCCCTTTATCTCATAACCAATTTCTTTTATTTGCTCTCTAAAAAAAAGTGTATTTTGTTGAAGTTGTTTTAAAAGATTTTTATTTGAATTAATTATTTCTAAAGCTTTTAAGCATGCCACTACTAATGTAGGAGCTAAGCTGTTAGAAAAAAGATATGGTCTAGATTTTTGTCTTAAAGTATCAATAATATTCTTTGAAGCTGAAACAAACCCTCCCGAAGCTCCGCCAAGCGCCTTTCCAAAAGTAGAAGAAATTATATCAACTTTGTCTAAAACATTATAGAATTCACCACTTCCTTTACCATTTTCTCCAATGAAACCTGTGGCATGACAATCATCAACCATTACAAGAGCATCATACTTTTTAGCTAACTTAACAATTTCATCTACAGGTGCAATAGTACCATCCATACTGAAAACTCCGTCAGTAACAATAAGTTTAATTCTCGCTGAAGATTGATTTAGTTTTTTCTCTAAATCGTTCATATCACAGTTTTTATATCTATGTTTTTGTGCTTTACAAAGTCTAACTCCATCAATTATTGATGCGTGGTTAAGTTCATCTGAAAATACAGCATCTTTATCACTTAAAATCGTTTCGAAAAATCCGCCATTTGCATCAAAACAAGAAGAGTAGAGAATAGTATCATCTTTACCAAGAAATTTGCTAACGGAATCTTCTAATTGTTTGTGAATGGTTTGAGTCCCACATATAAATCTTACTGAACCAAGACCAAAACCCCATTCTTGAATGGCATCTACAGCTGCTTTTTTAATTTCACTATTATTAGCTAATCCAAGATAATTATTTGCACAAAAGTTGAGTACTGTTTTACCCTTAACACTGATTTGAGCTTCTTGAGCAGTCTCAATTATTCTTTCATCTTTATAGGTACCTTGCTCTTTAATCTCATTTAATTGAGCATTTAGGATTTGATCAATGTTTTTCATTTTGCCTTATCAATTATATTATCTAAAAAATCTTCTAATTGCATGTTACTTGAAAACTTCCAATATTTTTTTGAGTTGTCACAATTTAAACTAGAGGGCCATGTATCTGCAACTGATTGAAATTTTTTCTCTTCATTAAATGAAACAGTAAAAGTAGGAAACTTTTGTATTAGCATATCACTTAATTCTTTAACTGAAAAATTTACTTCTTCAACATTAAATGCTCTAATAATAGAATTAATATTTTTAAAGCTCATAAGCTTCATTATTGAAGAAATAGTTTTATTAATGCTAATAAAAGGAAGAGAGGTTTCAGGTAATAAATTACAATCAAAATGTTGTCCTTTTAAAGCCGCATGAATCATCTGTGATGCATAATCTGTGGTTCCTCCAGATGGAACAGTGTCATAACTAATTACCCCAGGAAATCTGATTGATCTGAAGTCTAAACCGCAAACTTTTAAATTACTTTTTTCATGCACTCTACTTCCGTATTGCTCAATTGCAAGTTTATTATTCCCATAAATAGTATTTGGTTTTATTATATCCTGCTCTGATGCAAACTTAATTTTTCTAGGACCATATACAGCTATTGAACTAGGGAAGAAAAATTTAGTGATATAATTATTATCAACAGCATTTTGAAAAGCACAATCAATCAAATTTCTGGAAGCATCTTCATTAACTTGAATTGCAAGTTTAGGATTTTTAGATGCAGTTTGACTTAATAGTGCTGCAAAATGATATACTTCAGAAATATAATTTTTTTTAAAAATGGAATTAATTAAATCATAGTTGAGGATAGTGTCCTTTATATAGGTCACAGAATTAATTTTTTCTTGAGAATCATTAATATCAATAGCAATCACTTTTTTATTATGTTCTACTAGTTTTTTAACGATTTTGCTTCCAAGCTCACCATTAAATCCTGTAATTAATACTTTTTGTTCCACATCCAAAGTTAACCCAGATAAAATGATTTTTTAAAAACTTTGTATTAGCCTTATTTAGCGTTTAAATTTTTCATTCATATGAAAAAAATTATCTCAATAATTAATCAAAAGGGAGGTGTTGGAAAAACCACCACAGCCATTAATTTAGCTGCAAGTTTAGCAATCTTAGAAAAGAAGACCCTTTTAATTGATTTTGATCCTCAAGCTAATGCTACTACAGGGTTAAATAATTTTGATATTGAAAATGATTTCTCAATATATGATGCAATGATTGGAAGTGAAAAAATGTTAGACACTATTTCGAATACAAGTCTTGATTTTTTGCATTTTATTAAATCTGACACAAATCTTGTTGGTTGTGAGATTGAATTGGTTACGTTATCAAATAGAGAAAAGCAGCTTTTAAAACTTATTAATAGAGTCAAAAAGAATTATGATTATATACTGATAGACTGCCCTCCTTCTTTAGGGTTATTAACTCTCAATGCATTAACTGCATCAACAGATGTATTGATTCCAATTCAAAGCGAATTTTTTGCATTAGAAGGTCTGAAAAGTCTTCAGGAGACCATAAAAATAGTTAAAGAAAATATTAATAGTAATTTGAATATTCTAGGCCTGCTTATTACAATGCATACAAAAAGATTGAGACTTTCAAAAAAGGTTGAACGTTTGTTAAAAACAAATTTTAAAAATAAATTGTTTAAGACAAAAATAAGCAGGAATGTTCGTTTGGCTGAAGCTCCTGATGATGGTAAGCCAGCAATAATGTATGATGTTAATTGTTCAGGAGCCAAAGATTATATGGATTTAGCATTGGAAATTATAAATGAAAAAAGATAAACAGCTCGGTCAAGGTTTAGGCGCTCTTCTAACACCCTCAAAATCAAAGCTAGAGGATTATAATCAGAGTAGTATTCTTATTAGTAAAATTAAACCGAATCCAAATCAGCCTCGAAAGAATTTTGAGGATAAATCTTTAAAACAATTAGCCCAATCAATTGAAGAAAAAGGATTAATTAGTCCTATCACAGTTAAGAAAGTTGATAATAAATATATTATCGTAGCTGGAGAAAGAAGGTTTAGAGCTCACAAGTTATTAAATAAAAAAAGAATTCTTGCTTATGTTATTGATGCTGATTCTAATAAGGATGTAATGTATATGGCTCTTATTGAGAATATTCAAAGAGAGGATCTCAATCCAATTGAAGAAGCAAAAGGATACAAATATTTACAAGAAAATTTACAATCTTCAATTACTGAAATAGCAAAAACTGTTGGTAAATCAAGGCCAGCAGTTTCCAATGCTTTAAGACTATTAAAGCTTCCTGATCAAATACAAGATAGTATCTTAAAAGGTGAAATAAATGCAGGACAAGCAAGAGCAATTTTACAGAGAAAAACTTCTCAAGGCATGCTCCAGATTTGGCAAAAACTATTAACAGAGAAGATATCAGTACGTAAAACAGAAAAATTAGCTTCAAAAAGAAAGGTTTCTCCTCAATTACAAAACATGCAAGACAAGCTTTCGAGATTAATTGGTGAAAAAGTAGTTATAAATCAAAATGCTAAAACCAAAAAAGGTTTTATTAAGATTAATTTCAGTAAAAAAACAGTTGGTAGAGTATTAGATAAGCTAAAATCAATTAAGTCTGATTAATTTTATGAAATTAAGTAAATATAAAATTCTATTTATTTCTCCATTTTCTGATAAATCATGGCAAATAGAATTCAGTAGGTTCACATTTATTTCATCAATTATAGCATTAGTAACATTATTAATTTGTTCAATAATTCTATTATATTTTTCATCACCGATTGTAAAAGAATATTTAAGAGTTTCTACAATTAATAAAGAAATTAAACAGCAACAAGAAATAATTAATAATATAGATAAGTCTATTGAAGAGATTGCGATAATGAAATCATACATTGATACTATAATTGGTACGGAGCAATCAAACGATTTAAATGAAAACAATATTAGATATATGATTGCAAATAATTTACCATCCGTTAAACCTACGGATGGTTTAATTAGTAAATTATACGATAAAGAAACAAAGCATTTAGGTATAGATTTAGTAAATGAAGTAGGAACTCCTATCTTTGCGACTGCAAGTGGATTAGTTGTTTTGAGTGATTTTTCAGAGGATTTTGGAAATTTTATTATTCTAGATCATCAAAATGGATATATATCCCATTATTATCATAATGAAGAAAATTTTGTCAAAAAGGGTGACTTTACAAATGCTGGTGATGTTATAGCAAAATTAGGTAATACTGGAATGTCTACTGGCCCCCATCTTCATTTTGAAATTTGGAAAGATGGTAAATCAATAAATCCGAATACTTTTTTCGACGATTTTAATTTAAAATCTGATAAATTACCTAAATGAAGATTCAATCAAAAGCAACCAATAGTCAGACAATTATAGCTGAAGATGTAGCTATTGACGGAAATATGATTCTTAGTGGGAATGTTACAATATATGGGGAAATCAAAGGTTCAGTAAAAACAGATGGTGCAATCCAGCTTGCAAAAAGTGGAAAAATTTTTGGCGATGTTCAAGCATCAATGATACAAATCAATGGCTATATTGAAGGTGATGCCCATATTAACGGCCCTGCTGAGCTTTTAAAAGGTTGTGAATTGGTTGGCAATCTAAAATATAAAGTTTTAACTATCGAAGATGGCGCTCAGTTCTCTGGAAGATGTGATATAATAGTTGATGAATAAAAAAAAGACTTTAAGCTCCATTATGGCTGAAAGTTATTCAGTCTATTTTGAATTTATTGGAATCATTCTTTCTTGGCTTTTAATAGCATTTTTTTTCTTTAATGACATTTGGAGAGTTTTTATAATGATTATTGGAGTTTTTCATGCTTCATATCGTGCCTACCAACATGTAAATAATAATAATTGAGATTTCCACTTTTTTTTCTGTTTTTCCTTATAACTTTCTATTTATATTTCGGCGATGTTAATAGGTGAAAAAGTTGGAAAAGAATGGACAATGGATAAGGCTCCGCAATATGCTATTGACCATGTAGCCAACAGTAAAAAAAACATTTTTGAATTTGAATTTTTAAACTCTTTATCAGAAAAACTATCAAGTTTCTTTGGATTATCTTCAGATTCTTTATTTTATATCGACCTTGGAATTACTAAACATGTTTTTCTATTATTTTTTGTTTCATTTATTGTTGTTTCAACGCTTGTAACTTTGATTCAAGGATATATTTCTCATAAGAAGAATATTCCTAATAAATTCATGAGTATTGTTGAAATGTTTGTCATTTATTTAAGAGATGATGTACTAAAAAATTTTGTCGGAGACAAAGAATACAGATCTTGGGCTCCTTTAGTTTATACCATATTCTTTTTTGTATTGTTCGGTAATATTCTTGGATTAATTCCAATTTTTGATCTAACAGGTTTAATTGGGAAAATAGGTTATAAAGCTGACATGTTAGGTAAAGATAATATTCTTTATCTTCTATCAAAAGGAGGTCATACAGTGACAGCAAATGTTAATGTAACATTTGCAATTGCAACCATTACATTTTTTGCCTTCATAGCTGCTGGAATTCAAAAATATGGCTTTATTCAACATTGGAAAAACTTAGCTCCTTCAGGTTTACCTTTACCACTATATTTTGTTGTGGTTCCTATTGAATTTATGGGTTTATTTATTCGTCCACTCGCATTAACTCTTAGGTTAGCTGGTAATATGATGGGTGGACATATTGCTTTAATTATTTTTATAACATTTATTTTTAGTGCAACTGCAGAATTGGGAGGTCTTGCTGGATTTGGCATAGCACCGTTTTCAATTTCACTTGCATTAGGTTTAACTATGCTTGAATTATTGGTAGCAGTTATTCAGGCTTACGTATTTGCATTATTAACAGCCGTTTTTATTGGAATGGCTATACACGTAGATCACTAACAAAAAAAGGAGTCTCACTATGGGAGCAGGGTTAGCAGTAATTGGTGCCGGAATCGGTATCGGATTAATTGGTTATGGAGTAGCTCAAGCTATTGCTAGACAACCAGAAGCAGCTGGAGAAATTAGATCACAAACATTTCTTTTAGCTATTTTGGTTGAAGGTGCAGCAATTTTGCTTGGATTGTTATCACTAGTTCTGTAATCAAAATAAGGAAATAATATGAATCCATTATTAACGCCAGAACTAGGCACATATGTCTGGTCATTAGTTATTTTTTTAACTGTACTTTTCGTTTTAAAGAAGTATGCATGGAATCCTCTTCTTGATTTTTTAGAAGAAAGAGAAAAGGATATTGCTGAATCTTTGGAAATGGCTGAGAGTGCTAAAACTAATCTTGAAAAAATTAAAGATGAGTCTGAAAAAATACTTAATAAGGCAAAAAAAGAAGGCAAAACTATTGTAAGCGATAGCAAATTAAGAGCTGAAGAATCTGCAAATAAAATCCTTGATGATGCTAAAGCAAAATCAAATGAATTTCTTGATGACGCAAAATCAAAAATTGAAATTGAGAAAAAGCGAGCAATTAAAGAAATTAAGGAAGAGGTTGTAGATTTAAGTTTAGAACTTGCTACAAAAGTTTTGCAGCGTAATGTTAAGGATGATGATAATAATAAGTTTATTAAATCATCACTTGAGGCAGTAAAGGCAGATGAAGCAAAATCTTAAAAAAGTAAATATTTACTCGAACCTTTTAAATGATGCAGTTAATTCGTTTGATGATTTTAATAGCGTCAGTATTGGGTTAGAAGAATTTAATTCTTCATTAAGAAGAGATTTATCTATTAATACATTTTTCAAATCTAAGACAATTGATAGTTCGACCAAAATTAGTCTTTTTGAAAAAGCTGTCTCTCAATCAATGAATGGAATATTAGTTGAGGTGTTAAAAGTAGTAATTGAAAATGAAGATACTAATTTAGTTAATGATATTTTTAAGAGCTTTATTACACTTTCAAAAGAGAAACTAAATATAGCATTTGTTGATGTTACTTCTTCTGCTGAAATAAATAATAGTCAACAAGAAGATATAACAAGCTCTTTAAGTGATCTTATTAATAAGAAAATCAATATCAATTTTGATGTTGATAAAAATTTAATTGGGGGACTTAAGATTAAAGTAGACGATACTCTATATGATAGTAGTCTGCAAACAAAATTAGAAAAAGCAAAATCAAAATTGGTAGGGGTATAAATGGATATTAAAACAAATGAAATTGGAGATTTGTTAAGAAGTCAAATCAAAAACATCAATGAAAATGTTGATGTAAATGAAGTTGGCGAAGTTTTAGAAATTGGTGATGGTGTTGCCCGCACAAGTGGTCTGGGCAGCGTTATGAGTTCTGAGCTAGTTGAGTTCCCAAATAATGTATTTGGTATGGCATTGAATTTAGAAGAAGAAAATGTTGGTGCAGTTCTATTTGGAGATAGTAGTCTTGTTAAAGAAGGTGATACTGTTAAGCGAACTGGTAAGGTTGTTGAGGTTCCTGTTGGAAAAGAATTACTTGGGCGCGTAGTTGATCCTTTGGGACAGCCAATGGATGGAAAGGGACCTGTCAATGCTAAAGAAACTTTACCAATCGAAAGAAAAGCTTTAGGTGTTATGCAAAGATTCCCAGTTAAAGAACCCCTACAAACTGGATTAAAATCAATTGATAGCATGATTCCAATTGGCCGCGGTCAAAGAGAGCTAATAATTGGAGATAGACAAACTGGTAAGTCAGCAATTGCTATTGATGCTATTATTAATCAAAAATCAACTCATGATTCTGATAGCCCAGTATATTGTATTTATGTTGCCGTTGGTCAGAAAGCTTCTACTGTTGCAAAACTAGTTGCAGAGCTTGAAGCTAATGGCGCAATGGAATATACTACAGTTGTTGTGGCAAATGCGTCTGATCCAGCACCCTTACAATATATTGCTCCTTACTCTGGATGTGCCATGGGAGAATATTATAGAGATAATGGAATGCATGGATTAATTGTGTATGATGATCTTTCAAAACAAGCTACAGCTTATAGACAAATGTCACTTGTTTTGAGGAGACCTCCAGGACGAGAAGCTTTCCCTGGTGATGTATTTTATTTGCATAGTAGATTATTAGAAAGAGCTTCAAAACTATCTGAAGATTTAGGTTCTGGTTCTTTAACTGCTCTTCCAGTAATTGAAACTCAAGAAGGTGATGTATCTGCATACATTCCAACTAATGTAATTTCCATTACTGATGGACAGATTTATTTAGATACTAATTTATTTAACGGGGGAGTCAGGCCTGCTGTTGATGTTGGTCTTTCAGTATCTAGAGTAGGAGGAAGCGCTCAAATTAAAGCAATGAAGAAGATTGCTGGAAAACTTCGTTTAGACCTTGCTCAATTCAGAGAGCTAGAGGCATTTGCAAAATTTGCATCTGATTTAGATGAATCTACTGCTGCTCAAATTACTAGAGGTAGGAGAATGGTTGAAATCTTAAAGCAGAATCAATATGTACCAATGTCTACTGAAAAACAAGTGGCAATTATTTATGCCGCAAGTCAGGGGTACCTAGATGATATTGATCTTGAATCTGTAAAAGAGTTTGAGGTAGGACTATTAGAGCATTTTGATTCAAAGCATGCTGATTGCTTAGATGAGATAAGCAAAACAGGAGATATTTCTGACAAATTAGCTGATAAAATGATCAAAGCTATTGAGGAATTCAAAAAGAGCTTCTAATATGGCTAATTTAAAAAATCTTTCGGAACGCATTAAATCAGTAACAAGCATTCAGCAGGTTACAAAAGCTATGAAAATGGTTGCTGCAGCAAAGGTTAAAAAAGCGCAGGATAAAATGGAAATATCAAGACCATATTCGAAAAATACCCAAGAGCTTATTTGTAGAATTCTTCCTCAAATAAGTTCAACTGATATTTCTCTTGTTGAAAAAAGAGATGTAAAAAATATTGGTATAATTGTGATTTCGAGTGATAGAGGTTTTGCTGGTTCATTTAATTCAAGCGTTATAAGGAAAGTCGAAAAAGAAATTGAAAAAATTGGAAAAGATAAAGTGTATTTATTCTGTATTGGAAAAAAATCATCAGAATATTTTTCAAAAAGAGATTTTAATGTTAAAGAAACATTTTTTGATTTTTGGAAAGATATGAATTACGAAACAGCTTCTGAAATATCTAATTCTTTTATAAGAGCATTTGAACAAAATGATATTGATGAAGTTCATGTAGTTTATAACAGATTTAAGACACTAGCTTCTCAAGAATTAATGATGGAGAAAGTTTTGCCTGTAGATTTTACTACCGATTATAATGCTAAAGATTATAATTATGATTATGAACCAGGGCAAAAAGAAATAGTTTCAACTCTCATTCCGAAGCATGTAACGGTACAGATGTGGCAGCAACTTTTAGAGTCTTATAGTAGTGAAGAAGCTGCTAGAATGATTGCTATGGATAATGCAACAGAGAATGCAAAAGAAATAATTAAAGAATTAAAGTTAGAATTTAACAAAGCTCGTCAAGCTGCAATTACTACAGAAATGCTTGAAATTGTTGGTGGGGCGGAAGCATTAGTCGATTAAGGGGCGTAAAATGAATAATGAAGGGAAAATATTACAAATAACTGGTGCGGTTGTTGATGTCAAATTTGATGATGGAAATCTTCCTGAAATCATGAATGCATTAAGCATCAAAATGAAAGATGGATCTGAGTTAGTTTTAGAAACTGCACAACATCTAGGACAGGGTGTTGTAAGAACTATCGCAATGGACTCAACTGATGGATTAGTAAGAGGAGAGGCTGTGATCGATTCTGGTAAACCTATTTCTGTTCCTGTTGGACAAGAAACACTCGGAAGAATGTTTGATGTTTTAGGAAATCCTATTGATCAAAAAGGCGATGTTGGAACTAAATCAACTTCACCAATTCATAGATCTGCACCAAAACAAGAAAACTTAACAACCTCATCCGAAATGTTCGAAACAGGAATTAAAGTTGTTGACTTAATGGAGCCATATACTAGAGGCGGAAAAACAGGATTGTTTGGTGGTGCTGGTGTTGGTAAAACTGTTTTAATTCAGGAATTAATTAGAAATATTGCAACTGAACATGGAGGTTTCTCAGTATTTGCTGGTGTAGGTGAAAGAACCAGAGAAGGAAATGATTTATATGCTGAAATGACTGAATCAGGAGTTATTGATAAAACAGCATTAGTCTTTGGACAGATGAATGAACCTCCAGGGGCGAGACTGAGAGTTGGTTTAAGTGCTTTAACTATGGCAGAATATTTTAGAGATGATGAAGGAAGAGATGTCCTTCTGTTTGTTGATAATATATTTAGATTTACACAAGCAGGTTCTGAAGTATCAGCTCTTCTTGGAAGAATGCCATCTGCTGTGGGTTATCAACCAACTTTATCTACTGAGATGGGTGACCTTCAAGAAAGAATTACTTCTACTAAGAAAGGTTCTATCACATCAGTTCAGGCTATTTATGTTCCAGCTGATGATTTGACTGATCCTGCTCCTGCAACGGCATTTGCACATTTGGATGCTACATCAGTATTAGAAAGAAAAATTGCTGAGCTTGGTATTTATCCAGCTATTGATCCATTGACATCTACATCAAGGATTCTTGATCCTAGGGTTATAGGTGATAGACATTATAATGTTGCTAGGTCTGTTCAAGCTACACTTCAACAATACAAAGACCTCCAAGATATTATTGCTATTCTTGGTATGGATGAGTTATCTGATGAAGATAAAATGGTAGTATCAAGAGCTAGAAAAATGCAAAAATTCATGTCACAGCCTTTCTTTGTTGCCGAGCAGTTTACAGGAATTGAAGGTAGATATGTCAAACTTGAAGATTCCATTGCTGGTTTTGAGGCAATCTTAAACGGAGAAGTTGATGACTTACCTGAAAATGCATTTTCATATGTTGGTTCAATTGATGAAGCAATTGAAAAAGGTAAAAAGTGAACAAATCTTTTAAATTAGAAATTGTTACTCCTATAAAAACATTTAGTTTCGACAATGTTACATACGCTAAATGTCCTGGAGTTAATGGATACTTTGGAATAATGAAAAATCATACAAATTCAATTATTAATCTTACTGATGGTATTATATCCGTTAAGACTGATAAAGATGAAATTAAATTTTCATGTTCATACGGTATTGCCGATATTAATTCTGATTCTTCTGATGATATTGAGGATAAAGTTCTTCTCCTTGTTGAAAATGCAGAAGAATTAGAGAAATAATTATTAGATTATTAGTAGATGGCATTAAGAACTCATAATTGCGGTGAACTAAATAAAAATCATATTGATCAAACTGTTAAACTTTCCGGTTGGGTCAACTCTATAAGAACACATGGTCAAATTATTTTTATTGATTTACGTGATCGATTCGGAAAAACTCAAATTATTTTGAATTCCGATGAATTAATTAAAATTGGGAAAACCTTATCTAATGAAGATGTTGTTTTTATTGAAGGAAAAGTTTCTTCAAGATCAAAAGATTTAATAAATCCTGATTTAGAAACGGGTGAGATTGAAGTTTTAGTGAAAAAAATGATTGTACTTAGTAATGCAGAACCATTACCTATGTCCATTCAAGATAGAGATGCCTCATCTGAAGAGCATAGACTTAAGTATAGATACTTAGAGCTAAGAAATAATGATTTACAAAAAAATATTATTATTAGACATAATACAGCACAAACTGTACGAAATTTTCTTTCAGATAATAAATTTTTAGAAATTGAGACACCAGTCTTGATGAAATCTACCCCAGAAGGAGCTAGAGATTATTTAGTTCCTAGTAGAGTTCACAATGGAAGGTTTTATGCATTGCCTCAATCTCCTCAGATGTATAAACAATTATTTATGATCTCTGGCCTAGATAGATATTTTCAAATTGTTAAATGTTTTAGAGATGAAGATTTAAGATCTGATAGACAGCCTGAGTTTACTCAAATTGACCTAGAAATGAGTTTTGTTGATGAAAAAGATGTTAGATTAATAGTTGAGAAATTGTTAACTAAAGTTTTCAAAGAAGTAATCAATATTGAGCTAAAAGAATTTCCAATATTATCTTATCATGACGCAATTGAAAAATATGGTACTGATAAGCCAGACTTGAGATTTGGTATTACGATTGAAGATTTTAAAACATTTTCAAATAAGTCAGGCTTTAAAGCTTTTTCAGATTGTGAATCTGTTAGGATAATTTCAGTACCTAATAGTGAATTTTTTTCTCGAAAAATTATTGATGAGTTAGATTCTTATGCTCAATCTTTAGGTGCTAAAGGTCTTGCTTGGTTTAAGGTAAATAACAATGAATTTTCGGGAGGAATTTCCAAATTTTTTGATTCTAATTTAACTAAAGAGATTATTGATAATCTAAAGCTTGAAGACAATTCTATTTGCTTTATGATTGGAGACAAGTTAAATACTTCCTTACAGGTTTTAGGTAAAATTAGAAGTAAGGTAGGTGATTTACTTGAATTAAAAGATAACTCTATATTTTCACCTGTTTGGATTGTTGATTTTCCATTATTTTCGTGGAATGAAGAAACAAAAAGGTATGATTCAGTAAATCATCCGTTTACTGCTCCTAAAGATTCTGATTTAGGTGATGTTACTTCAAATCCTTCAGAAGTTATTTCTAAGGGATATGATATTGTTATTAATGGTTATGAGGTAGCTGGTGGCTCAATTAGAATTCATGATCATAGTTTACAAAAAGATATTTTTAAGATTATGGATTTATCTGATAAAGAGATTTCTGAAAAATTTGGATTTTTTATTGATGCATTAAAATATGGAACTCCTCCACACGGTGGCATTGCATTTGGTTTAGATAGACTAGTAATGTTATTAGCTGGAGTAAGTAATATTAGAGACGTGATTGCATTTCCAAAGACAACATCAGCATCTGCTTTAATGGAAGAAGCTCCAAACCTTGTTTCTGAAGAACAATTAGATGAACTTGGAATAAAGATTCTAGATGATGAAAAAAACGTTTGAAATTAAAGGTGTTGATTTAACAAGTCTTTACGGAGTTGGAGATAAAAATATACTTTTTTTAGAATCTCAACTCCCATTAAAGCTAAATGTTAGAGGAAATAATATCTTTTGCCAAGGTTTGAAAAAAGATATTACTCATTTTGATTCAGTCTTAAATCAAATGATTGATTCTATTAAGAAAGGCAATACTCTTTCTCAGAAAGATATTTCTCAGCTAGTAGCAATAAATGTATCTTCTCAAAAATCTTCATCAAACGGTTCAATTGAAAATGTTTTATTCTATGGTAAAAAAGGACCAGTTTTCCCAAGAACAGACGGACAAAAAGAATTGGTTAAATCTTTTCTTAAAAATGATATAATAATTTCTGTTGGTCCTGCAGGGACAGGAAAAACATTTCTTGCAGTCGCATATGCACTATCTCTTCTAGAAAAACATGAAATTGAAAAAATTATTTTTTGTAGACCAGCTGTTGAAGCAGGTGAAAATTTAGGATTTCTTCCTGGAGATCTTAAAGATAAAATAGATCCTTATTTAGCTCCATTATACGATGCACTTCATGAATTATTACCAAAAAATAAAATTCAAAATTTTTTAGATAGAGGTATTATAGAAATTATACCATTGGCTTATATGAGAGGTAGAACAATAAATCGTTCAGCTATGATTTTAGATGAAGCTCAAAATGCATCTTCTATTCAAATGAAGATGTTTTTAACAAGGCTTGGCATAGAATCAAGAGCAATCATAACAGGAGATGAGTCCCAAATTGATTTACCAAGTAAAGCTAATTCTGGCCTTATAGATGTATTAAAAATATTAAAAAATATTAATGATATTGGAATTGTGAAATTAAATGAACATGATATAGCACGGCATCATCTTGTAAAGCACATAATAGATGCTTATTCTAAATCAAATAATAAATAGGAAATTATTATGACCAAAATTTTTGAGAAAATATCTGATAAAAATCACGAGCAGATTGTTTACTGCAATGATCCATCTTCAGGCTTAAAAGCAATTATTGCTGTTCATAATACTGTATTGGGTCCAGCACTAGGTGGATGTAGAATGTATCCTTATAAAAGCGAAGAAGATGCACTGGTAGATGTATTAAGGTTATCGAGAGGTATGACATATAAGGCTTCAATATCAAATCTTAATCTTGGTGGTGGTAAAGCCGTAATAATTGGTGACCCTAATAAAGATAAATCAGAAGTTCTTTTAAGGTCATTTGGAAAATTTGTTCAAAGTCTAGGAGGAAAATATATAACTGCTGAAGATGTAGGAATGTCTGTACATGATATGGAATTCATTCGAATGGAAACTGATCACGTTACAGGTATTAAAAGAGCAATGGGAGGTAGCGGAGACCCTTCTATTTTAACAGCTCTTGGTGTATTTGTTGGAATGAAAGCTGCATTGAAAAAAAGGTTAAATATTCAATCAATTAGCGGTTTAAAGATTGGTGTTCAAGGTTTCGGAAAGGTTGGCTATTATTTATGTTCTCACCTAAAGAATGAAGGTGCAAATATTTACGGTAATGATATTAACAAAGAAAATCTCGATAGAGTTGAAGAGGAATTTGGTGTAATCCCTGTTGCTAGCGATGAGCTTATGTCAATGGATTTAGATGTTTTTTCTCCTTGTGCTATGGGAGCTGTAATAAATCCATCAACAATAGAAAATTTGAAGTGCAGTGTAATAGCAGGTGCAGCAAATAACCAACTTGAAAAAGAAGATAGAGATTCAAAGCTTTTAAAAGAAAAGGAAATTATGTACGTACCAGATTATGTTATTAATGCTGGAGGATTAATGAATGTTGCAAACGAATTACAGGGATACAATAAAGAAAAAGCAAAATATCAGGTAGAAGGTATCTATTATATTCTTATGAGAATATTCGATTATGCTGCAAATAATAATATATCTACTCTCGAGGCTGCAAATCTTTTAGCTGAAAGAAGAATTCAAGACTATATCAAATGGAATCATCAGCAATAGTCCAAGATGTCAAAAAACAATAAACAGCAAAGAAAATTAGCTAGAGAGGCCGTATTGCAGGCTCTTTATGCAAAACATGTGTCTGAGGAAGATCATAAAAAAGTTTTACACGATATATTTATTAGATATGAATTTGATAAAATGACAAAAAAGTTTGTTGAAGAGCTCTTCAGTTTGACTATAAAATTTTCTGAAGAATTAGATAAAAAAATTGAGTCAAATTTAGATAATTGGACAGTTGATAGATTAAATGTTATAGATAGATTAATAATGAAAATGTCTCTTTGCGAGATGATTCATTTAAAATCCTATGATATCTCTCATAAGGTTACAATTAGTTCCGCGATTGAAAATGCTAAAAAATTTAGTTCCGAAGATAGTACTTCCTTTGTAAATGGAGTATTAGATTCAATTTATAAGGAATTGTAAATGAGTATTTTATCAAAAATATTTGGAACAAAATCAGATAGAGAAATAAAGAAGATTACTCCTATTGTTAAGGAGATAAATCAATTTTATGATAGCTTGGAAACTAAAGATATAGCCTATCTTCAAAATAGAACCAAGGAATTACAACAAATCATAAAACAATCTATCTCAAATGAAGAAAGTGCAAAATTATCCAACATTGATGATTCAAAAGAATTAAAGAAGATTAGATCAAAAATTGCTGAAAAAGTTTTAAGTGAGCATTTGGTAGAATCTTTTGCTCTTGTAAAGCATGCATGTAGACTCCTTTATGATAGTGAGTGGGATGTTGTAGGTCAAAGAATAAAATGGGAAATGATTCCATATGATGAGCAAATAGTTGGCGGAATTGTACTACATCAAGGAAAAATCTCTGAAATGAAAACTGGTGAAGGTAAAACATTAGTGGCTACATTTCCTATTTATCTTAATGCACTTTCTGGAAGAGGTGTTCATGTTATTACGGTTAATGATTATTTGGCTCAAAGAGATGCTGAGTGGATGGGAAAAGTTTTTGAAACCCTTGGATTATCAGTTGGATTTATATTAAATAGCATGAATCCAGAGCAGAGAAAATCATCTTATAATTGTGATATAACCTATGGAACTAATAATGAATTTGGTTTTGATTATCTTAGAGATAATATGACAATTGATAGTGAATTTTTAGTCCAAAGAAAACATAATTACGCAATTGTAGATGAAGTAGATAGTGTTTTGATTGATGAAGCAAGAACTCCATTAATCATCTCAGGACCTGTAGAAACAAAAATTAATCAATCTTATGTTGATTTAAAGCGACCAGTACAGTCTCTAGTCACTAAACAAACACAATTAGTTAGCTCTCTTGTAACTGAAGCACAAACATTTCTAAAAAGTGAAGACATTTCAGAGGAAGACAAACAAAAAGCTGGATTGTTATTACTTAAGGCCAAAAGAGGTCTTCCAAAATTTCAAAAATTACAAGATTTATTCCAAGAGCAGGGAACTATAAAAATGATGAATGCTGTTGAGTCAGAATACATAGCCGAAAAGAAGACCTATCTTTTAGATGAAGATTTATTATTCTCAATTGATGAGCAGTCAAATAGTGTAGATTTATCTGATAAAGGGAGAGAAGCTTTATCACCAGATAATAAAGATGCTTTTACAATTCCAGATTTAGGTGAATTATTGTCTGATATTGATGATCAGAATTTCTCTGATGAAAAGAATCAATTAGAAAAAGAAAAAGTATATAAATTGCATTCAGAAAGAAGCAGCAAAATTCACTATCTTAGTCAGCTTTTAAAAGCCTATACACTTTTTGATAAAGATGTAGAGTATGTTGTTCAAAATGGACAAGTATTAATTGTTGATGAATTTACAGGAAGAGTTCTGCCAGGAAGAAGATTTAGTGGAGGTCTTCATCAAGCTTTAGAAGCTAAAGAGAATGTAAAAATTGAAAAAGAAACCCAAACATTAGCATCTATTACAATCCAGAATTATTTTAGAATGTACGATAAGTTATCAGGAATGACAGGTACTGCAGATACAGAAGCAGCTGAATTTGAAAAAATATATAATTTAGGAGTGACTGTTATTCCAACACATAGACCTATTAAGCGAAATGATTTTAATGATGTTATTTATAAGTCAATGCAAGCTAAATATAAGGCGGTAATAAAGGAAGTAAGTGAGTATTATACCAAAGGTCAACCTGTTCTAATTGGAACTATCTCTGTAGAAGTATCTGAATTACTATCAAAAATTTTAAAACAAAAAGGTATTCCTCATAATGTTCTAAATGCTAAACAACATCAAAGTGAAGCACAAATTGTTGCACAAGCTGGTTTAAAAAAATCAATTACAATTGCAACTAATATGGCTGGAAGAGGAACCGATATTAAGCTTGGTCCTGGCGTTGAAGAATTAGGTGGCTTGCATATTATAGGTACTGCAAGACATGAATCAAGAAGAATTGATTTACAATTAATGGGACGTTCTGGTAGGCAAGGTGACAATGGATCTTCTCGATTTTATATATCTCTTGAAGATGACCTAATGAGATTATTTAATATGGATAGACTTGCAACATATATGGATAGGCTATCTATGGATGATGATCAAGAATTAAGTGCAGGTATGCTTAATAGAGGTGTAAGCAATGCGCAAAAGAAAGTAGAAGAAAGAAATTTTGCTATGAGAAAGCATCTTTTGGAGTATGACGATGTTTTAAACCAGCAAAGAGAAATAATTTATGATTTAAGAAATAAAGCATTATTATCAGATTCAATTAAAGATACCATTCATGAGTTTATTGAAGATTTTATTTATGATGTTATTGGAGATCTAGATTTTAAGCAATCAAAGGAATGGGATTGGCAAAGTATTAATCAACAGTTAAATAGTAGTTTACTAATCAATATTGATAATAAAGAGACTGACTCATTGAGTTCATTGGATGAGCTGATAGATTATATAAATGGTAAAGCATTAAAATATTATCAACTAAAAGAAGATGTTATTCCGGAGGAATTACTAAGAAAAGTAGAAAAATTTATTGTTTTAAAAACAATTGATGAGAAATGGAGAAATCATTTACTTGGAATGGATCAATTAAGAGAAGGCATAGGTTTAAGAGCATATGGTCAAAAAAACCCATTAATTGAGTATAAATCTGAATCATATAACTTTTTTCAGGAACTTATGATAAGCTTACGAAGCACAGTTATACAAAGAGTATTTCATGCTCAAATTAGTGATCAGGAACAACCTCAAAAAAATCCATTACAAAAAAATATTCAACTACAACATGATGAGGTGGATTCAAGTTCTAAAGATACTTTAGTTGATACAACCCCTTCATCACCTAAAGCAGGAAAAGATTCTGATATTAAAATTGGTAGAAATGATAAGATTGAACTTATTTCTCCTTCAGGTGAAAAAGTTAAAGTAAAATTTAAAAAAATTGATCAATATTTATTAAAAGGGTTTACACGTGTCCAAGACTAACAAAAATACAAAGTTTTCTACAAAAACTATTCACGTTGGGAATAAGATTGATGAAACCGGAGCTGCAGTAACACCATTACATTTAACCTCTACTTTCAGGCAACCTAGTTTTAGTAGTACTGAAAAATTTGTTTATTCAAGAACGGGGGGGCCTACAATTGATGCTTTAGAAGAAAACTTTGCAATGCTTGAAGATGCCAAATATTCTTTTGCATTTGCATCAGGTATGGCTGCAATGTCTGCAATATTTTTAATGTTTAAACCAGGTGATCATGTTCTTATATCAAAAAATGTTTATGGAGGTGTTTTTAGGTTAGTTACAAAAGTTTTAAATGATAATGGAGTTGAATTTGACTTTATTGATACAACGGATTTAAAAGTTGTAAAAAAATCAGTTAAAAAAAATACAAAATTAATTCACGTAGAAACTCCGAGTAATCCACTTTTAGAACTTGCTGATATTTCATCTATATCTAAGATATGTAAAACAAATAAAGTCTTATTAAGTGTTGATAACACTTTTATGAGTCCGTATGGCCAAAAACCATTAAATCTTGGAGCAGATATTGTAATGCATAGCACAACAAAATATATCGGAGGTCATTCTGATATTTTAAGTGGTGCTCTTAT
The DNA here is from genome assembly GCA_902578385.1 of uncultured Fidelibacterota bacterium. GTDB lineage: Bacteria > Fidelibacterota > Marinisomatia > Marinisomatales > Marinisomataceae > Marinisoma. The sequence continues at coordinate 136,892 of CACHCR010000002.1, forward strand.
GGTAAATGACAAAAAATCTGCAGAAAAAATAACTTTAATTCAAAATACTGCAGGAGCATTACCAAGCCCTTTCGATGCATGGTTATTGTTACGATCAGTAAAAACTTTATCTTTAAGAGTAGAAAAACATTTTAGTAATGCAGTGAAGATTGCAAATTGGTTAAAAAATCAAAAAAAAGTTTCAAGAGTAATTTATCCAGGTCTTAAAAACCATCCACAGCATAAAATTGCTAAAAAACAACAAAGAACTCCAAATGGGAAGATAGTTTTTGGTGGAATTATTTCATTTGAACTAGATAAATCTATAAACATAAATAAATTTTCAAAAAAATTAAATTTTATAACTTTAGCTGAGAGCCTGGGTGGTGTTAAAACATTAATTTCTTGTCCTTATTCAATGACCCACGCTTCTGTGCCAAAGAAGGATAAAGAGGATTTAGGTATTACTGAAAATCTTTTAAGACTTTCTGTTGGTATAGAAAATGTTGATGATTTAATTTCTGAGCTTGATTTAGCTATCAATCATTAAATAAACTTTTTTTACTTTTTATATTTATATTTCGATAAATATGCCGTGGTGGCGGAATTGGTAGACGCGCTGGTCTTAGGAACCAGTATCGTAAGATGTGAAGGTTCGAGTCCTTTCCACGGTACTTATGGAAATTTTATTTCTAGGTGCTATAATTCTGATAGCTTTAGTGCTTTTTGTTACAGAATTATTTCCAATCGATGTAACAGCTTTGCTTGTTTTAGGGCTGTTGCTTATTCTGGGTCTAGTTAGTCCAGCAGAAAGTCTTGCTGGATTTTCTAATCCTGCAGTAATTACAATTGCTTGTTTATTTGTGATGAGTCATGCTCTACAAAAATCTCATGTTCTTGAATATTTGATAATTAATATCAATTCTTTAATTGATAGATCAAGAGTAATAGGAATGATAGCGTACCTTTTTGCAATTGGTGTTGCTTCAGCTGTAGTAAATAATACTGCCATTGTTGCGATTTTTATGCCAGTAACTATAAGACTTGCAGATAAATATAAAATAAGTCCTTCAAAAGTTCTTATTCCTTTGAGTTATGCAGCTATTCTAGGAGGTACTTTAACTCTTGTCGGCACATCAACTAATTTGATTGTTAACTCAATTTTGGTTGATTCTTCCAATGGGCAAGTTTCTTTAGGTATGTTAGAATTTGCAAAGTTTGGAATAATTAAATTCGTTGTTGGATTAATATATATTTTTACAATTGGATACAAACTTCTTCCAGTAAGAGTAGCAAAATCATCTAGTATTGAAGACTATCGTCTTGATGGATATCTTACAGAATTTAAAGTTTCTAAAAACTCTCCACTTTCTGGAAAAACACTTTTAGACAGAAAAATTAATGAAAATTACGACGTTATTGTTCTTGATGTTTTAAGAGATGGAGAAATTATTAACTCTAATCTCAGAAATTTAACAATTCTAGAGGATGATATTTTATTTGTAAAAGGGTCATTTGATAATTTTCAAAGATTAAAAGAAATAGAGAATTTAGACATGTTGGTAGATGAAAAATTAACACAAGATGAACTTGAACAAGAAGATAATATTTTGGCTGAGTGTCTTGTAACTGATAACTCTGAATTAATCGGGCTCTCGTTGCAGGAAGCAAACTTTAGAAGATCTTTTGGTAGTTTTGTTTTAGCTATTAGGAGAGAAGGTGAGATTATTAGAAGAAAATTAGCTCATTTTATTCTTAAACCATTTGATACATTATTAGTATATGGCCCAAAAGACAGAATTAATCAACTTGCTAATAAAGAAGGATTTATTGTTCTTGGCAAGGTAGATGGTTCATTAGATGGACATCCATTCTGGTGGTTAAGTTTAGCATCAATTTTATTAGCAGTTATTTTAGCTATATTTGATATTTTACCAATTGTTGTAGGAGTTATTTTGGGTGTAATCGCATTATTGCTTTCAAAGGTTATTACTCCAAATGAAGCTTATAGCTCAATTCACTGGCAAGTTATTATAGTTATAGCAGCATTCCTTCCTATGGGAGCTGCGATTAAACGCACGGGATTAGATATTATTATTAGTGATTCTATTTCTGTATTTGTGAACTTATTTCCAGCAGATATTCTTCCATATCTATTATTAGCATTAATTTACTTTATTACTATGATTCTTACTGAGATAGCTTCAAACGCTGCTACTGCTATCATAATGACACCAATTACTTTATCTTTAGCAGCTAGCTTTGGGTTTGATCCAAAACCGTTTATTTTTGCTGTTTGTTATGCAGCCTCAGCATCTTTTATCACACCTGTAGGATATCAAACGAATTTGATGGTTTTTGGTCCTGGTGGGTATAGATATTCTGATTATATCAAAGTAGGGTTACCATTAGGTATAATTTTATGGATTATTTCTGTTATTATGATTCCAATGATTTGGCCATTTTAGTATGCAGTGGAATGAAATAGATAATACTATTACTAAATCATTTGAGTTTAATTCTTACTTGGATGGGATAGATTTTGTAAATGCAGTTGCGAATGTAGCTGAACAGGAAAATCATCACCCTGATATTTCTATAGGATACTGCAAGGTAACCATTTCTCTTACTACTCATGATGCAGGTACGATAACTGAAAAAGACTATAAGCTTGCAAAGCTAATTGATGATTTAAGTATCTAGATGCTATATCTAATTATAGTTTCCATTCTTTGGTCTTTTTCATTTGGAATTATAAAATTTGGACTGACAGGATTAGATTCAATTTTCATTAGTTTCTTTAGAAGTTTAATAGCATTTATTTTTTTCTCATCATTGACTGTATATAATATTAAAAAATTCAGTTTTGATACCAAATTGATTATCATTGGCGCAATTCAATTTGGATTGATGTATGTTTTTTATATTCAATCTTACCAATATTTACCAGCATATTTAATAGCTACATTCACTATTACTACACCAATTTTTGTTGGACTGTTTTCAAAGGCTTTAATGAAAGAGTCATTTTCAAAAAATGGAATCTTATCAATAATATTAGTTTTAATTGGTTCATTCATGATGCGATTCAATCTTGCAAATCCATTGGATTATTGGTTTGGATTTACACTGATTCAATGTGCAAATATGTTCTTTGCTTCTGGCCAGATTATGTTCAAAAAATGGCACACTGAAAATAGCGATAAAGATATAGTGCATAATTTCTCACAAATGTTTTTTGGTGCAACCATAGTTACATCGCTATTTTATTTTCAAACTTTGGATGTTCAAAATATTTTATCAACTACCAATTTACTTTCTCTTATATTTCTTGGATTATGTTCAACTGGGATAGGCTTTCTTCTTTGGAATATTGGAGCTACAAAGGTTTCAAATACAAGACTTGCTATTATGAATAATGTTGTAATACCTCTTGCAGTTCTTAATTCTTTTTTTATTTTTAGTGAGGATATAAATATTTTATTATTTATGCCTGGATTGATTTGTTTTTACGCTGCTTATAGATTATCTAGCTAGCTTTATTCTTCATTCTGAATCTATCATGCTTTTTTTGAAATGCTCTTCCCATGAATATGTAGATAAGCTTTCTAAATAGAATAACTACATTCCATTGCCAAGGAAAAATAAACACCTTCTTTTTTTTGTCTAATGCATGAACTATTTTTTTTGCTGCTTTTTCTGTACCAATTAAGAATGGTTTAAATTCAACTGGATCTGTCATTTCACTTTTTACAAAACCTGGGCAAATTAAGGTAACAGATATCTGTTTTGGTAAACTATTTCTTAAAGAACCTGTTAGCGCTCTTACAGCCCATTTTGAGCCTGAATATGCTCCTGAACCAGGCCATGCAACATAACTAGCTACTGAACCTACTACAGCTATATGTCCACTATATTGTTCAAGCATTTTTGGAATAAAAGGTACAACAGTATTGTTTACACCAATGACATTTGTATTTATCATATCATTCATTACAGAAGGATTTCCTTTTTCTACAAAATCAAGTAATCCTAAACCTGCATTAGCAAAAACCAGATCAATTGTAGAAACTTTGCTTAAAAAATCTTCAATTGACTCTTTAGTTGAATATTGATCTGTAACATCAACGGAATAGGTATGTATTTTCGCACCGAGTGATTTACACTTTTGAGCAATATTTTCTAATTTTTCCTTACGTCTAGCACATAGTGCAATAGTTGCACCTCTTTTGCTATATTCATAAGCAACATATTCTCCAATACCACTACTGGCTCCTGTAATGAAAATATTCATCGGCAATACTACAAATTTATCAGTCACAATTCCATAAAAACTATTTATATTATCGATTGTATGGGTAAAAAAGAAATAAACGGATTATCTCAATCAATTTTGGAGAGTATTTCTACACAGATTTTAGAAGTATCAAAAAATATTGATGAAGATATTCAAAAAGCAGCAGAGCTACTTATTAATCATTCTGGTAAGATAGTTGTTTGTGGATTAGGAAAATCAGGATTAATAGGTCAAAAAATAGTTGCAACTTTATGTAGCACAGGCACTCGTAGTGTTTATATGCATGCTGCTGAAGCTATTCATGGTGATTTAGGAATATATAATCCTGGAGATCCAACCATTTTAATTTCCAAAAGTGGTAATACAGAAGAAATAGTGAGGTTAATTCCTATTCTTAAAGAGTTCAAATCTCCATTAATTGCAATTGTTGGTAATTTGGATTCATTTATTGCTAAGAATTCTGATATTGTTTTAAATGGAACTATAGAAAAGGAGATAGATCCTCTTGGCGTAGTTCCAACTACTAGTTCTCTAGTTGCATTGGCAATAGGTGATGCATTAGCTTCGGTTTTGATGGTTCAAAGAGGTTTTGATAAAGAAGATTTTGCACGAAATCATCCTGGAGGAGAGCTAGGAAAGCAGTTAGCATTGAAAGTGGAAAGCATAATGCATCCTGTTGAACATATTGCTCAAATAGATTTAAATGATTCAATCAGTTCGTGTGCTACTAAAATGACTGAAAAACCATTTGGTGTAGCTTTACATTTAGAAAATGGTAAACTTAATGGAATATTAACGGAGGGTGATTTAAGAAAATCAATTGCCTCCAATGCTGATTTATCAAGCTCTATTTCAAATTTTATAAATAATAATCCTATTTCTATCAATCCTACTACATCAATATTGGACGCAATGAAAATTATGGAAGATAGACATTCTCAAATTTCATGCCTTCCTGTTATAGATAGTGATGGTAAATGCTTAGGGCTTTTAACATTACATGATCTGTATCAAACGAAATTAGTTTAGAGTAATACTTATCTTACAATAACCATTTTCTTGGTTTTATTGTAATCACTTTGTCCATCAACTTTAGCTCTTAATTGATAGAAGTATACTCCACTACTTACATTGTCTCCATCATCATTCTTACCGTCCCAAATTGTGGTGTGTTGACCTGCGCCTTTATCACCTTCATCAATTGTTCTGACAAGTTTACCTAATGTGTTGTAAATATGAATTTCAACATCAATGATATTTACCATTAATGATGGAATATCATACATGATAGTTGTTTGATTAGTAAATGGATTTGGATAATTCTGATACAAGTTAAATTCATCAGGATTTCTAAGTTGCATCATACCATTTCCAACCATCCCATCTTTTGAAAACAGTTGATAGCTTAATTCTAAATCGCTTGAAATTGGAGCTCCGTCAATATTAATCACTAGTTTATTATCATTTGATGATAAGTTTCCAAACTCAATTTCATAATATTGATTCTGCTCATTTTCATTTTCTAAAACAATATATCCTTGTTTTTGATCAGTATTAAAGTCATAAATATTATCAGAATTTCCAATTTCAAATCTTCCAGCTGTAACTCCTTCTGGAAGTTCAATGATAATTTGATTACCAAGGATTTCTGCTTCAAATTCAGTATGCATAATTTGAACATCTTCTGCTGTTCTTCCTTGAGATTTAGTCCATAACCAATTTCTAGCAAATACACTAACATCATTGATGTCATTTGTATTATCAAAAGATGGCATTAAGTATGGACTAGTTCCAGTCGCAGGACCAATATCAACAGTAGGTTCTAGTCCAGCATTTGGCCATGCATTAACAAATGCATTTAAGTCTTCTACGTCAACATCCCAATCACTATCTAAGTCCCCTAGAAGGGAAGTGTAAACGGTAAATCCTTCAACAACAAAGCTTGATAAGTTTCCAGCACCATCTCTTGCTACTACTTTTAAGAAATAATCGGAATAATCATCTAATGTTAAACCTGTTAGTTGCAAGTTAGTTAGTCCAACATTAGTATAAGAAACTACATCAGCGGAAGTATCATCACCGCTTGTCCCTATCCCCATAAAAAATGTTTCTATTCCTGTGTTATCAGACCACCCGTCGACAGCAATACTGACTTCAGTATTACTTCTTAAATAGCTAGTATCTACAAGATCATTGATTGTTACTGTTCCAGCAGTAGGACCAAGACTATCTAGTAGAAAGTCTACTTCGTCTCCAATAGTTTCATTTCCATCAGTATCAACTGAACTAATTTTATAATACCACTGCTCACCTTGATTAAGCCCATCATGAATAAAATTATCAACACTAAAAGTTTGTCTGAAATAAAATGTAGTATCTGGCCATGGAGTTGTCGATGGGGAAGGCTCAAAATGTTCAGAATCAATATTTCCTAAAGTACCTGTACCAAGTAGAGTATTACTATCAGCAGTAAATCCTTGTGTTTGGCTACCGTAAACATTATAAGAAGAGAAATCACTTTCTAAATTTCTATTCCAAAAAATTTCAATACCATCTGAAGTTGGAACCCATTCAGTGTTAACAGTATCATATTCTAATTCACTAGCAGCAATAACACCCTGAGGTTCTAATGGACTGCCATCTGCATCTAGTTGACCAGCTGTTAAAGTCATATTATCAAAGAAAATATATCCTTGATTAGCTGTAGTGATATGAAAAGCAACTCTAACTTTAGTTCCTGCATATTGAGATAAATCATATGTTTTTTGAGACCAACCAGTAATAGTCTCTTCAATAGAATCAAGCGTTACAGTAAAGTCATCTAGAGAA